>CBJOJD010000377.1:0-5345 GCA_966443485.1 uncultured bacterium
CCGTTCCAACAAGAAATTCATAAGCTTTAGGATCAACAGCCGTCCACAAACGGAGCCGCTTTCCCATTGCTTCACGCCCAAATCTCAGGGGACAACCAACACTCAACTGAGGACTAGGCTACCGGCTGGCTTAGCCACACCGGGCGTTCCACCGAGGGGCGAACCACTGCAGGCTGTTTGCGCGCAGTCCACTCCGGCGCGGGGGTAGACCGCCAAACTCCGCTCTCAACCAGTTCCCCGATCATATGTTTCACAAAGCTGGGTTGCGACAAGAGCTCCAGGCAGCGGTCAAAGGCTTCCAGCGCCGCTGTCGTCTTCCATTCGTCAGGCAGAGCGTCGATCCGCTGGGCGAGCATCTCGAAATCGATGCTCTTGAGGCGCTCTTCAATGACCTTGATCTGATCCTTGCCGATCTCGGAATAGATCCGCTTCTCCAAGTAACGCGAGATCGAAAGGGGAAGATGGCGGCGGTTCTGGGGCCCACCGAAGAGGTGTCCGTGGTCGATAAACACGGCCCGCAACTGCCCATTTGCCTTGGCTTGGAAGATCGCCTGGCGGTTGTCGGCGTGGGCCGCGCACATGTCTACCAACCACGCGAGCCAAAAATCGAGACGGTTCTCCACGCGGCCAATCGAGGATCCCGGAAGGATCTCCAGCAGGCTACCCTCGGTTCCATCCATCGCTCGGGATCCGAAGCACAGTCCCGCCTCCGGGCGAACCAGGCCGGACACGGTTTCCATCCATAACTCGGGAGTCCGATCAATAAAGGCATCGGAGATGCTGAGCGCCTTCCAGCTCGGGGTCGGCAAACCGCAGGCCCGGTACAGCTCGGTCCCGGCGCTCTCCGCGAACAGAACGCTCGCTCCCTGGGGATTGTTGCGGAACTTTACCACGTAGCAGAGGCCGTCGCTCGCGCGCACCAGAACCGGACGGGAACTGCCCGGCAGCTTGCGTAGGAACTCGGTGATAACGGGAGCCTCAGCTTCGGTAAGGAACATTCTATGACCTCGTTTGGATGGCGGCGGGAGTAACGGGGGAATCCGCCTGCCAAGAGAACGCTTATGGTGGTTGGCTATTGGCTGTCTCGATGGGTAGAAGAGGGAAAATCGAGACCGGCTTGCGCCACTTTCGCGTTTCGCCCTTCTTCAATGCATGTCTTGGACCAAACCTGTGGTCCCTGAAACGCCCGGCATAACTAATTGATGCTGTGAGGCTTAAGTAGAACAGTATTCCGAACAGTCGCTGTGACGTGGACGAAGTGACGAAGACGAAATATCGTCCGAGATTAAATGTCGTCACGGATCGAGCGGTTGGCCACCTTCCGCACTCTGCCAACCGCCGGTGATCGTGGTCACTGTTGGTCAGCGCCGGAAATTTGAATAATCCCCCTTACGCCCTCTCTGGACAGTCGCGCTCCCGGCCTTCTGACCCAGAGTTGCATCGACTGACCGTCCGCAGCCGCGGTCGACGAGGATCGAAGCCCTTGTCGGCGCCGCCACTCCCATCACGCGTGTCGCCCAGGACGGATACGCAGAAAGGAGCCTTGTGGGACCACCCCGACTGCCGCTCTTGCGTACCATCTCGCAGATCTGCTTTTCTGCCCTATTCCTAGGGCTGCTGGTGGCCACGTCCCTGCGACCCGAGCCGGGTGCAGCTTCGGAGATCCATCTTCGTGGGCCGGTGCGGCTCTTCTTCGAATGGGACCCCCTGGTAGCACTGGTGAATGCGCTGGCTGGACATGCGCTTTATCGGGGTTTGCTATGGAGCTTGGTAATCCTGGTGCCGACCCTATTTCTGGGCCGCTTTTTCTGCGGCTGGATCTGCCCCCTAGGAGCGCTACAGCACTGGGTTAGCAGCTGGCCCTCCGAGTCGAAGCGGGGCAAGCAACGCATCGAATCGAACCGCTACAAACGATGGCAGACCTGGAAATACGTTTTATTGATTGGCGGCTTGGCAGCGGCTGCCACCGGATCCGCGGCGATCGGCTGGTTTGATCCGTTCAGTGTCCTGGTCCGCTCACTGGGGTTGTCCTTGCTGCCCGCCGGCAATCTGGCTGTGGGCTCGCTGCTAACTCAAATGGAGCACAGCAGCTTGCCCTGGGTTCAAGGGGTGGGTACGCACCTTCACTTCATTCTTCGCCACGTTCTTCTCGACTTTCGGCAGCCCCACTTCATGCAGGGCGCGTTCCTAGGGATTCTTTTCCTGCTTATCCTCTTTGCCAGCTTACGAGTCACTCGCTTCTGGTGCCGTGCACTATGTCCCTTAGGAGCCCTGCTGGGTGCAGCATCACGGTGGTCGATCTTGGGGCTCCACAAGGACCCTGAAGCCTGTGATAAATGCAACCGCTGTCTGCTCGACTGTCAGGGCGGCGACGACCCCATTGGCGGTGTTCCTTGGCGCAAAAGCGAGTGTCTTCTATGCACGAACTGCGTTGGTAGCTGCCCTCATTCGGCACTGACATTTCGCTTCTTCCGTCGAGAGAGGGAAGTCGTCTCCCCCGATCTGGGACGCCGCCGCACCATAACCGGGATCGCCGCAGGAGCCGCCGCGGTACCGCTGATGCGCGCCACTGCTGGGAGCGGAAAGAGCCGTCATGAGCGCCTGATTCGCCCCCCTGGTTCCCTGGACGAGCCGGATTTTCTCTCCCGCTGTATCCGCTGCGGGGAGTGCATGAAGGTCTGTCCGAATACCTCTCTGCATCCCGCCCTCATTGAAGCCGGTCTGGAGGGCTTGTGGACACCGAAGCTGGTGCCGCGCATCGGCTATTGCGAGCCAAGCTGCGTGCTTTGTAGCGAGGTATGTCCCACGGGCGCCATTTGGCCGATCACTCCGACGGAAAAGGGCTGGGTCGAGGGAGTGGGGCAGAACAAGCAGCCTGTGCGCCTGGGTATGGCCAGCTATGATCGCGGACGCTGCTTACCTTGGGCGCTGGCCACAGAATGCATCGTCTGCGAAGAGTGGTGCCCGGTTTCTCCCAAAGCTATTTATGTGGAGGAAGCCGAGGTTGTTGATTCAACCGGTCAGAAGAAGACGCTCAAACAGCCGCGGATTGACCCGAGCCGCTGTGTCGGCTGCGGCGCCTGTGAGTATGCGTGCCCGCTCCAGGAGCACCCCGCTGTCTACGTGACTTCCATAGGCGAGAGCCGTTCACCCTCCGCTCAGATTCTTTTGAACAGGAAGTGAAAGAAGATGCAATTGAAGTGCACAACTCTGCTGTCTGTACTCGTTCTCTTACTGCTCCCAGGTATTCCGGGGTGCAAGAAAAGCTCGGCCGTTCCTTTACCGGCCTCCGGAGCTGTACCGGGCTGGAATAAAACCAGCGAGACACGTACGTTCGCAGCGAAAGATCTTTGGCAGTACATCGATGGCGATGCCGAGCAGTATGTCGCAGCCGGTGTCATCAGCACCTCGACGGCTGAATACAGCTATAACAACCAGATCGAAGCCGTCGTGGATGTGTACACGATGAAGGATGCTTCAGGAGCGCACAGCATTCTCGTGAAGGGGAAGAGCAACGACTCCAAGCCGGCACCGGTCGGCGACGAGGCCGTCCAGTTCGCTCAAAGCCTTAGTTTCCGCAAGGGATCGGTGCTGGTACGCATGGTGGCCTATAGAAGCGGGCCAGCTACCGAGCAAGCTCTATTGAGTCTAGGTCAGGCTGTCGCGCACGAACTCTGAACCCGCGGTGATCAACGAGGAAATGGCAATTCGGAAGGGAGAAAGTCTATGGCAAACCGTCGCGAATTCTTAAAAGGAGCTGCCACTGGAGCTCTGCTGTTGAGTTCTTCCTCGGCCTTCCGAGCATCCGCCGCCGCTGATATGAGTCCCGAGCCTGCCAAGACGCGCGTGGTGGTTGCGCGCGATCCTAAGGTATTCGCCAGCCCTGGGCAACTCGACGAATCGCGGGTACTCGATCTTCTCGATCGGGCGGTTGCCTCCTGGACTGGGCATCACAAGCCGATGGACGCCTGGAAGATGATCCTGGGCAAAGATCTGGGTCCGGATAAAGTGATCGGGCTTAAAACGAATGGCCTTGGCGGGAAAGGCATCTGTACACATCGCGAGTTGATCCTCGCGGTCGCAGAGCGTCTTCAGCAGGCCGGTATCCGGCCTGGCAACATTATCGTGTGGGATCGCAATCGTCGCGATCTTGAGGTCACTGGAATGACCATCAACACGGATCGAAGCCGTATCCGTTGCTACGGTTCGGACGTTTCGGGGTACGAGGATGAGCTGAGCACGTGGGGGTCGGCCAAGATCCGGCTCTCCAAGATACTCACGCGCGATTGCTCCATGATCATCGGTCTCCCTATTTTGAAGGATCACGTGATGTCCGGGGTCACGTTCGCGATGAAGAACATGTACGGGGTGGTGGACCGGCCCATGGACTTGCATGCCGATGGCTGTAATCCGGGAATCGCCGATCTGAACTGCATTCCGGCCGTACGGCAGAAGGTGCGCTTCACAATTGGCGATGCGCTTTCGAGCGTTTATGACGGAGGACCAGGCTTCCACCCTGAGCGTCTTTGGTACCCCTGTGCCCTGATCGTCGGCCAGGATCGCGTCGCGGTGGATCACGTCGCATGGCAGATGATCGAGAAGAAACGTGCGGAATCAGGTATGGCCTCCCTCGCCGCGGCAGGACGTCCACCTCGCTACATTGCCACCGCTGCAGATGCCTCTCATCAACTCGGGACCAATGATCCAGCGCATATGCGTGTGATCGAGTTGGACGACGCAACTGCGACGCGTGCCTGACACTCCGAACTGAGAGGGGGCGTCGAGAAATCCAATGAGCAGGCAAGAGTCAATGCAATCGGTTTCGGCGCAATCGACCGGCCTCTCGCGCCGGGAAGCCATGATTCAGCTCCTGCGCTTGGGTGGAGCCGGTGTCGCATTGTCAGCGGCCGGCTACTGGCTTAGCGAACGCAGCGTGCGGCCCCAACCCGCAGCTCCGGACCGCGCAAATCGCGATCACCGCGTTCCTCCTCAGCCTCAATTACCGCAGATGAGCGTTGCCCAGGGCGGCGAACCCACAGACCTCGTTCAGGCTGCCCTGGCCGGTATCGGGGGAATTCAGCGGTTCGTAACGCGCCAAGACGTCGTGGTTATCAAGCCCAACATCGCATGGGACCGCACCCCCGAGCAGGCAGCTAACACGAATCCGGATTTGGTGGCAGAGGTTGTGCGCCAATGCTGGCACGCTGGAGCCAAAAAGGTGATCGTCACCGACGTGAGTTGCAACGAGGCTCAACGTTGCTTCCATCGCTCCGGCATCCAATCTGCTGCGACGCAGGCAGGCGCCGAGGTTATCCTGCCCGACCCGGAACGTTTTCGCGAGGTTG
>CBJOJD010000378.1:0-5295 GCA_966443485.1 uncultured bacterium
GGAGGGCGAGCTGGTGAAGCTGCCGGCGCAGGGTGACGTCAAGGCGCCGCTGATCATCGCGGTCGGCCTCGGCAAGGCCCCCGGCAAGGACGAGGGCGCCGGAGCCGACCAGCTGCGCAAGGCGGCCGCCGTGGCCGCGCGCGCACTCACCGGCAAGGCCAAGGCGGTCTTCGCGCTGCCGGCCGCCGACGCGGCGCAGGCCGGCGCGGTCGCGGAGGGCGCGCTGCTCGGTGCCTACTCCTACGACGGCCTCAAGACCCCGTCCAAGGATCGCAAGGGGCCGCTCGGCGAAGTGGTGATCGCCTCCGCCGGCGCGAAGAAGGCCGACGTGAAGAAGGCCGTCGAGCGCGCCGCCGACGTGGCCGCCTCGGTGAACCTGGCCCGCGACCTGGTGAACACGCCACCGTCGCACCTGTTCCCGAAGTCGTTCGCCGAGCGCGTGCAGTCCGAGATCAAGGCCGCCGGTCTCGGCGGCCTCACGGTCGAGGTGCTCGACGAGAAGGCGCTCACCAAGGGCGGCTACGGCGGCATCATGGGCATCGGCAAGGGCTCGGACAACCCGCCGCGGCTGGTCCGCATCGCCTACCGGCACCCGAAGGCGAAGAAGCACCTGGGCCTGGTCGGCAAGGGCATCACCTTCGACACAGGCGGTATCTCCATCAAGCCCGCCGACAACATGGAGAAGATGAAGTACGACATGGCCGGCGGCGCAGCCATGGCCGGCGCCATGCGCGCCATCGCCCTGCTCAAGCCCAAGGTCCGCGTCATCGGCATCATCTGCGCCAGTGAAAACATGCCCGACGGCAAGGCGCAAAAGCCCGGCGACGTGCAGACCGCCATGTCCGGCAAGACCATCGAGATCATCAACACTGACGCCGAGGGCCGCCTGGTCCTCGCCGATGGCCTGGCCTACGCCAAGCAGCTCGGCGCCACCCACCTCATCGATGCCGCGACGCTCACCGGCGCCTGCGTCGTCGCGTTGGGCATGGTCAACGCCGGCTCATTCTCCAACGACGACGAGACCTACGCCAAGTTCAACGCGGCACTCGAAACCTCGGGCGAGAAGTTCTGGCGCCTGCCCTTGGGCGACGAGTACGTAGAGATGATCAAGTCCGACATCGGCGACATCAAGAACACCGGCGGACGCTGGGGCGGGGCCATCACCGCAGCGGAGTTCCTGCACACCTTCGCAGAGGACACCCCCTGGATCCACCTCGACATCGCCGGCGTGGCCTGGATGGAGGAGAATCGGCCCTACATCGCCAAAGGCCCCAGCGGCATCGCCGTGCGCTCCATTCTGGAGTGGGCACGCAGCTACGGAGCCTGAGTCACACCACACGATCCGGCGGTATCGCTTGCCTACCGCCGGATCTTTCTTTTTCCGACAGCGCGCGCACCGTCCCCTATCCGATGCGCGTCTTGTCGACCATCGCTTTCGTCTCTCCACAGGGCAGCGGCATGGATTCACCTTTCCGCTCTGCCCGCCTTGACATACCGAGCCAAGCCCTTGATGCTTAACAGTTCTGGGTCTTTCCGAGATTCTGGCTGTAGGAGGAGTGCAGGTTTTGCGAGTTCGCGTCTTCTATCACGACAAATGCTTCGACGGAGCTTGCTCTGCCTCCTTGTTCACTCGCTTCCATCGCGAGTGCATCGCCCAGGGTGCCCACTACGAGTACCACGGACTGGTACACCGCGCCGGCGCGCTCTTCGATGAGGCCGAATTCACGGGCGACGAAAACGCCATCGTCGATTTCAAGTACTCCGCTTCGCCCAAGATCACCTGGTGGTTCGATCACCACCTCTCGGCCTTTCTGACGCCACAGGATCACGAACACTTTCAGGCCTGCTTGAAGGATCCGGTCTGCTCCACCCGCAAGTTCTTCGACCCGGAATACACCTCTTGCACCAGCTTCCTGGCTCATATCGCTTCGACCAAGTTTGGCTTCGACACCAAGCCCGTCGCCGACCTGATCTACTGGGCCAATATCGTGGACGGCGCTCTCTACGAGAGCCCGGAGTCCGCGGTGGAGATGGCCGCTCCAGCCATGAAGCTGACCTTGGTCATTGAGTCCACGCAGGATCCGACCTTCGTGCCGCGCCTCATTCCTCTGCTCACCGAGATGCCGCTCAGCGAAGTGCTGGCGCAGCCCTTCGTGGCACAGCTTCTGCCGCCCCTGTTGGAACGTCATCAGAAGGACGTTGCTCTTATCCGCAGCCGCAGCGAAGAGCGCGATGGCACCATCTTCTTCGACATCACCGATCACCCCACCGAGGGGTTCAACAAGTTCATTCCCTACTACCTGCATCCGCAGGCGACGTACTCCATCGGCTTGTCAAAGTCGAGCTTCCGCACCAAAGTCGCTGTGGGCTCCAACCCCTGGACCAAAGCCGATCCCGCCAAAATGGTGAATCTCGCCGCGGTCTGCGAGCGCTACGGTGGCGGCGGTCACGCCCGCGTGGGCGCCATCAGCTTCCCGCCCGACCAGGAAGAGAAGGCCCGCGCTGCTGCCGCGGAGATCGTCGCTGAATTGCGCGCAAAGAACCCTCTGCCCTAGAGCCGCCCGATCTCAACCAGTTCGTCGGATCCGTCCTTTCACCGCGAGCGGATAAGTACCGCGGTCGCATCATCGATCTGCTTGGATCCCACGCTGAAGCTCTGCACCTTGGAAATCAAGCTCTGCACACAGCCATCGGCCTGCAAGAAGTGATCCGACAAGCGTTCCAGTCCGAACTCTTCCTCCTCCAGGTTGGCGGCCTCCGTAATGCCATCGGAATAGAACAGCACATGCGTTCCCGCAGACAGCATCAGTGCCTGCTCCTCGTACCCCGACGCGCCCAGGCCCAGCGGCAGTCCCGGTTCCAGCTCTAGAAAACGACAGCTTCCATTCTTGACCAGCGGACGCGGATGTCCCGCACTGGCCACCGTGAGCGTGCGTGCACCTGCATCCAGCACGCCATAAACCATGGTGACGAACTTACCCATCGGAAAGTCCTCCGCCAGGATGCGGCTCAGGTGCTCCAGCGTCGCCGCAGGCGAAGTATGTGCAGGCGCGATCGAACGCAGCAGAGCCCGCGTGGCAGCCATCAATAACGCCGCAGACATCCCCTTTCCCGAGACGTCCGCCAGGGCCACTCCATAGCGCTGTTGCCCCAAATCGATGAAGTCGAACCAGTCGCCTGCCACCGCTCCTGCCGGATGCCATGCCGTTTCAAATGCAAATCCCGGCACCAGCGGCACGGGCTTGAGAAAGATCGCCTCCTGCATGGCGCGCGCGTCGGCCGACTCCTTCTGCATGCGCTCCCGTTCCTCGCGCTCGTACTGGAAGGCCTTGGCGTTCTCCACCGCAATGGCAATATGCTCAGCTAGAGCTTTCAGCACTGCCAGCTGGTCTGAGGAGAAGGCATTCACCTGTGCATGATCGATGCACAGCACGCCCGTCAGCCGCCCTGCCACCTTCAACGGAATGGTGGCTTCCGACCGGGTAGCCGGTTCGCACGCAATGTAATACGGATCGAGACGCACATCCGGCGCATACCGCATCTCTCCCGAGAGCACGACCTGCCCCACCATGCCGCGGCCCGACTCCAGATGATGGCCTTTGTGGAAGCGGCTGCATCCCTTCACGCCATGCAACACCATGGCTCCGCTGCCATCGTCCCGTAGCCACAACGAGACCTCAATGTTCCCCAGGGTAGCCGCGACCTCGTTGACCACCCGGTCCAGCAGGCACTCCAAATCCAGAGTTGAAGAAATGAGGTGGGTCGCCCTTTGAAACTGCATCAAGATGCGCGTGAAGTCGCGGGAGGGATGAACCCTCGCAGCTGCTAGATCGACTCCGCGCCGGTGAATGGTCGAACTCGCCATACTTCCCCCTTTCGGGTCAAGGCGACCTTTGAGTAGTAGATGAGCGCTGCCGACCTGAGATGCAGAACCTCTCGCCGAAAACCGGGTCCGCAGTCGGCTTCCGCCGACTCGCCCGCTTGCGAACCGCTCATCACATTTCGTTAGGGCGTTTTCGCCTCCCCTCCTTACAATCGACGAACCAAGAACAGGAGTGCTGATGCCGGCGGAAAACGCGATCTTGCCACTGCAATCTTCCTTCGTTCTCCCCTTCGCCCAGGCATGGGCGGATTCCTGGAACAGCCATGATCTGGAACGGATCTTGTCCCACTATGCCGAGGATGTCGTCCTCGTCTCCCCGGTAGCCATGAAGCTCCTCAACGGCGACGGCTCGGTGCGCGGAAAAGCCGCCCTTCGCGCCTACTTCCAACGCGGCCTCGACGCTTACCCCAATCTCCGCTTTGAGCTGCTCGACACCCTGTGGGGCCTCGAAACCATCGTCCTCTACTACCGCAACAATGTGCGCGGCAACAAGACCGCCGAAGTGATGCGCTTGAGCCCTGCTGGAAAAGTCGCGGAGATCTGGGCCAACTACGACCAATAGCAGCTAAGCCGACTCGTTCGGAGCCTCGATGTGATCGGGAGCCTGGTCTGCCTGATAGCGCTCGTACATGGCCGCGTACACTCGTTCCAAATTGCGCGTGAATGCCGCGGTGTCGAAGAGCGGTGTCGTGTGCCGATTGCGCTCTAACCGCTCCTTCAACTCCCGCGCCAGTTCCGGCTTCGAACCGATCTCCACTGCCCGCTCCTCATAGGCTTCCGCCGTGGTGGTGATCAAATCCTGCATCCCGATCGCGGAGAGCAGGCTTGCCCCCATCCGCCCCGCGAACGACTGTCCCGCGCAGGTCAGAATCGGCAGCCCCTCCCAGAGCGCCGGACTGGCAGTCGCCCCAGCATTGAACGGCAGCGTGTCGAGAAACAGATCGGCCAGCCTCTGCCGCCCCAGGTGCTCCGCCAGCGGCACCGTGGAAGCGAATACCAGCCGCTCCTCCGCCACGCCGCGTTTTTTAGCCTCCAACCGCAGGTTCTGCTGTGCCTCCTCGCTGCTCGCCAGCAACCACAGCACGCTGCCCGGCACCCGCGACAGAATGCGCATCCACACCCCAAACATCTCCGGCGTGATCTTCGCGCAGTTATTGAAGCAGCAAAATACAAACCCCGTGTCCGGCAATCCCCGCGATGCCCTCGTACACTCTCGCCCTGCAATCCGCCTCGAATCGTTGGCCTGAAAGCAGCCGGAGACATACGCGATCTTCTCCGCGTAGTACTGCCGGTTCTCCTCCGGCACCAGCACGGTGTCCGCCACGATGTAGTCCATGAACCCCGTCCCCATGGTCGCAGGATAGCCCAGGTAATTCACCTGCACCGGTGCCAACCGCTGCGCAAACATCTGA
>CBJOJD010000379.1:0-5279 GCA_966443485.1 uncultured bacterium
CACCGAACAGCCCTACGCGTCCCTCAACCAGCACTACACGATCTTCGGACAATGCGACGACCCCAGCGTGAATGTAGTGAAGACCATTGCCCGCGTAGAACGCGACGGCAATGACAAACCGCTGCAGCCGGTTGTGCTGAACAAGGTCACCATCATCCCAGAAGGTCAGCCGGTTCCGCCCCGGACCGATACGGCTCCGGCGCCCGCCAGCAAACCTGCTGCACAACCGTAGTCACCCACCTTCGAACCCGGCGGCGAATCTCCTCTCGGATCGCCGCCCACCCAGAGATCAATCAAAGGAGTTTGCATGGCACTCGCACCAGGTACCTACGCCGTCTTCAACACCACTGAAGGCAAGATCACCGTCCGGCTGTTCGAGGCGGAAGCCCCCGTCACCGTCAAGAACTTCATCGAGCTCGCCGAGGGATCGAAGGAGTGGGTCCATCCCGGCACTCGCGAGAAGTCTCAGAACAAGCTCTATGACGGCACCATCTTCCATCGCGTCATCCCTGACTTCATGATCCAGGGCGGCGATCCGACGGGCACGGGCATGGGCGGCCCGGGCTATCGCTTCCAGGACGAGACCAAGGGTTCTCCCCATCGCTTTGATAAGGCCGGCAAACTGGCCATGGCCAACTCTGGCCCCAACACCAACGGCTGCCAGTTCTTCATCACCGTTGCAGCCACGCCATGGCTCACCGGCAATCACACCATCTTCGGCGAAGTGGTGGAAGGCCAGGATATTGCCGACAAGATCTCCCGCGTCGCCCGTAACTCCCAGGACAAGCCCCACAAGCCGGTGGTGCTGGAGTCCGTGACCATCGAGCGCGTCGCCTAGCTTTCCTCTAAACCCAGCTCAGGCCCGGCCTAACCGTCGGGCCTTTGTGCTTTTTGCGCCACGCTGGCACCACCCCTATATGCGAGACAAGATGCCGCTTCGCCTGCTCCTTATCGCGTTTCTTCTGGCCGCTGTCGCCGGTCACGCCGAGGCACCAGCCGTCTCCGCTCTGCTGCTGAGCGATATACACTTCGATCCCTTCACAGACCCCGCCAAGCTACCGCAACTTGCCGCTGCACCTGCGGCGCAGTGGGCCGCAATTCTCTCCCATCCATCCGTGGATCAGGCTGACCGCTTCGCAGCACTGAAGACGGCCTGCCATACCCGCGGCGACGACACGTCGGCGGCACTCCTTGCTGCGAGCCTGCACGCCATGCGGAGCCATGAACCTGATCCTCAGATCATCACCGTCAGTGGGGACCTGATGGCCCATGCCTTCGATTGCAAATTTCGCGCGAGCTTTCCGAAAGGCACTGACGCTCAGTACCGCGCCTTCGCAGTGAAGACCATCGAGTTTGTCCATCTTCAGCTGCGCCAACTCTATCCACACGCGGCTCTCTACATGGCCCTGGGCAACAACGACTCTGACTGCGGCGATTACAAGCTCGATCCTCACGGAGAATTTCTCGCCCAGGTCGCCCGCATCTTTGCGCAGGACCGGCCGCAAGCTGAGCGCGATCGTATTGCCCGGGATATTGCAGCAGGCGGCTATTACGACGCCAGCCTTCCCTTCCCTCACACCCGCTTAATCGCAATCGATAATCTGCTCATGACGCGAAAGGCGAGCACCTGTTCAGGCGGCTCACCCCGCGCCGCAAACGACGAAGAGATCCATTGGCTCAAAGAGAAGCTCGACCAGGCGCGGCTTCGCGGTGATCACGTGATTCTGATGGGACACATCCCGCCAGGAGTGAACCTGCATGCCCTGGTCAGCAAGGGCAAAGGCCTCTGCGATACCGGCAGCCCGGCTACGTTTCTTGACTCCGACAGTCTCTCCCAGGCACTCGTCAAAAATCATGACGTTCTGCGTCTCGCTCTGTTCGGCCACACCCACATGGACGAGATTCACCTGCTGGGTTCGGAGCCCTCCGCCGCAATCGCTATGAAGCTGGTACCCAGCATCTCTCCCATCGACGGCAATACTCCCGCGTTCACCACAGCCCAGTTCAATTCCGCGGGAACGCTGCTGAACTACCAGGTCTATGTTGCCTCGAATTCCACGCCGCAAGCCGAATGGAAGCTGTCCTACGACTTCGACGCAACTTACCACATCAGAGAATTCACACCTGCAAGCGTCGGTGCTCTGCTCGCCCAGTTCAGCTCGGATCGCAGATCAGAAAAGCAGGAGAGTCAGGCTTACATACACAACTTCATGCCTGGCGCGCCGCTTCCCTTCCTGTCTCTAGTGTGGCCTCAGTATGTCTGCACGGCTCGCTTCGCGGATCCCGACCAAGCCCGTTCCTGTGCCTGCCAATGAGCCTGTCGGCCTAACGGCAGACCTCCAGAATGGCCACACCAAATCGCTCTGCCTTGGCGGGACCGATCCCGTCAATCTCCAAGAGTTGTTTCAGAACCTTTGGTCTGAGCGCGGCTACTGCGTTCAACGCCCTATCGTGTAGCACCAGGTAGGCAGGCACACGCAAGCGCTTGGCCTCAGCTGAGCGCCACTCCTTCAAGCGCGTTGCCAGCGCAGCTCCTTCTCCGGTCAATTTGACCTGCTCGTCGGCGACACGTTTTCCTTTGGCGCTCAAGTTCTGAGTGCTGCGGGAGGCCCCCGCGCGTCGCTTTGAGGGACGCTCTACGCTCGCGCCTGCCAACTCCGGAACCACACCATCGCTGAGCAGCAGCGGCAGCGGCGTTGTGGGCCGGGTGCCTAACCCATCTTCGGTGAGGCTGATCTTGCGGAACGGGATAGTGCGTCCATCCTTTTCGAACTCGGCCTCTGTCATCTCAATCAAGCCTGCGCGCAGCATCGCTGCCAATAGCTCCTCGAAGTCATCCCGATCGAGAGATTCAGCCCAGCCCAGTCCACCAATCAAACCCTTCGCGGTCTTGTAGGGCGAGCCGCGCAGCGCATCCACGATGTCCTGAACCCACGCGCGCTCGGTCGTGGTGGCACGGCGAAATTGCCGCAGAACTGCCCCGGCTGGATCGCAGACATCACAGTGCCCGCATTCTCGTCCAGCATCTTCCACGTCTCCAAAGTGCCGTATCAGCGAAGCCATCCTGCACGCACTTGAACTCGTGTAACGCAAAACCTTATCGAGCTGTTCGCGCCGGTACTGCGATTGCACGGAATAAGTCTTCTTCCAATCCGGCCGCCCCTGCGTGACGTTGCCACCAAAGTCCACCCGCGCCCCGCCATGGATCTGCAGCTTCTCAAGCGCCTTGTCGAAGGCCTCCTCGTCCAGCCTTGATGCCGCGCGCAATTCCTCTACCGGCTGCGATGCTTGACTCAAAGTCGCAAAGATCTGGTTGAGATGCTCGGAGGGCGGGTAATCGCGGTTCAAGAGAAAATCGTGCGTTCGCTGATCGGCATAGGAGTGCATGAGGAACGTGCGGCTCAGTTTGCCATCTCGGCCCGCACGCCCGATCTCCTGGTAATAGCCCTCAAGAGTGGCAGGCAATCCTGCATGAATCACCGTGCGAATGTCCGCCTTATCGATGCCCATTCCAAAAGCGATGGTCGCAACCACAACCTCCAGCTGCGCGGCTTGGAATGCCCGTTGCACGCGCTCGCGGGTCTCCCCGTCCAGCCCCGCATGATAGGCGGCGGCGCGCAGTTTGTGCCCTAGCTCCTCGGCCAGACTCTCCGCCTGCTTGCGGGATTGCGCATACACAATGGCCGGGCGCCGTGAAGAATCGGCAAGAAGTTTACCGATGATCTGCGCACGCATGGGAATCGGCGCTTCCACCACTTCAATGGCTAGATTCTCGCGCCGAAAACCATGGATGAACTTCGCCGGCGCGGTCAGCCCGAGCTGCGCCACGATGTCCGCCTGCACTGTGGGTGTGGCTGTCGCCGTAAGCGCGAGCACCGGCGCCCGGTCGCCCGCTGTATCGCCGCGCAGCTTAGGCAGATGCTGCCCCAGCATGCGGTAATCGGGACGAAAGTCGTGACCCCATTGCGAGATGCAATGCGCCTCATCAATGGCGATCAGGGCAAGCCGTCCCTTGGCCAGCATCTCAACAAATCCCGGCACTCGCAGCCGTTCTGGAGCGATAAAAAGGAACTGCAGCGTCCGGTTCAGATATTCGACACAAGCCTGACGTGACGCGGCGCGGTCCATCCCCGAATGGATGCGCGCCACCTTCAGTCCCATCGCCGCGAGCTTTGCTGCTTGATCTTCCATGAGCGCGATAAGCGGCGAGATCACTAGCGCGGTCCCACCGCGAGCCAGAGCCGGAAGCTGATAGCACAGCGACTTGCCGGAACCCGTGGGCATCACCAGCAACAGGTCGCGTCCGTCCACGGCTGCCCGGCACACCTCTTCCTGGTTGGCCCGGAAACCGCTGAAGCCGAAGACCTCACGCAACAACCGCGCAAGCTGGGAAGACTGGGATGAGCTCGTCAAGATAGTAGGAAGAAAAGGCGTAAGTCTCTGCTTCCACTCTACAGCAGATCGCAGAATCTCGGACCTTGCGCTGCCTGCAGCGCGCACCCCATGGGACTAGGGATCAGCGGCTGGCTCGAGGAGACGTGACCCGGCACCGCTCTGCTCAGCGATGTGCTCACCTGGAAGTAGTGGTTTTAGCCGGCCTTGCGATCGAGAGAAGCCTTATCCGTGGAGGGCTTAGACTCTTTGCCGCGCTTCCCTGCCTTCTCCGGAACCAGGGTCATGGTCTGCCAGGAATAGCGCAGATGCTTCCCACACTTGAGACAGACCTTGTACGTTTCGCCATCGGCCGTGAAGGCACGGCTCAACTCCCGATGTCGACAGCCAAAGAGCAAATTGAAGATTCCGCTCGCCAAGCCCACCGTTTTCCCTCTGCGGTTCGAGTGAAGTTCGCTCCCGCACGCGTGATGGCGGGCCGGGGAGCCAGTCGGGGCGTGTTTTGTCCCTACAACATGGATGAAGACAGGCGGAATTGGTTGGTTCGGGAATCCACCCTGTCCCCTCTCATTATGCACGCAATCAAACCAACTGAATCTCGCAGGCAGCCACTTCGCCACCTCCTCCCGAGCTCCAGACCGGCTAATCGGCAGAAAAAGTCCCCCGGGCACGTCATAAGCTGAACAATCGAAGAGAGATGCTCACGCAGGTCCCGAGCAGGACGTAATCGGAACCCTACAGCCCTCTCCACCCCTCCCCCGTCGAGCTCGCGTGGGGCCTGCACCAAACCCGTCAATGCTCCCGGATTTCCTCACCCATCCCCCATTGGTGCCTGACGGATCTTCTAAAGACCCACTTGCAGAGGAGGCCCCGCCTGTGGAAATCTA
>CBJOJD010000380.1:0-5265 GCA_966443485.1 uncultured bacterium
CGCTTGGAAGTCGAGACCTCGCCGCTCTCCGTCTTCTCCCAACGCCATCAGCACGCGCCGGCGTTGATCTTCGGATTTGCCGGCTGCCATCCCGCCGAGATTCGCCGCGGCGTCGACGTCGTCGCCGCCGCCCTGGCCGAGCCTCTCAGTTCAGCACCCAAAAAAACCGGCCACGGCGCGATTCCGTGACCGGCTACCGGCTTTCAGTCAGAGCAGCCCATCCCCTGTGTGTCGAGTGGGCTTCCTTGTTAAATCCTGAAATCCTTACCCCTTGTTGCGAAAATCTCCATCTCTTCCGCGGCGCTCAGGAAACTCCCACCACCCCGCGCCCCATGCGCAGCACGTCTTCCCACAGATGCAACCACGCCGGAGTCCAGTCCTTGCGCGCCCGCAGTACCGACACCACTCGATCCGGATGCCCCAGATCGTGCCACTCCAGGTTCTGCAGCCGCAGCGCCAGCAGACGATGCGTATTCGGCGCGAGTACCTGCCGCGAGAAGTCCGAAGTATGAATCCCGTCATAAACCGCCGCCGGAATCCGCACATCCCCATGCTCGTCGGCCGCCGGAAGCGATTCGCTCAGCGTGTACAGCACGTCCGGCATGCTCACGAACGCCGCCCACAAGAACGCCATCACCCGGCCCACCATAACAAACGTGTTCCACACGGCTCCGGAACGATACAGGCGGTCGGCTACCGCACGATTCGGCTTTTCAACGAAGCTCCGAATGCGGAACAGGTTCTCGCTTCTCTGCGCTCCCAGCTCCATCCAGCCGAACTCAACCTCTGGCCCGCGCGCCTGTGCTCCCATCAGCACAATCGTCTCCCGCTCTCCGGCCGCGATCTCAAAGGCCTCCTCCAGCGCTGCCGAAAATGCATTCTCATTGGAGTAGTAGTGATCCGAGGGCAGCACTGCCACCAGCGCATCCGGCGCCTCACTGGCAATCTGCAGCAGGCTCAGCAGAATAGCCGGTGCTGTGCCCCGGTTATACGGTTGCACTAACCGCGGCGAGCGATCCAGAGACGCAATGCGCTCGCAAAAACGCTCATGGGTCCGTGTCAATGCCAGTATCGTCTGTCGCGACGGGATGCTCCGCGCCGCGCGATGCCGCGTCTGTTCCAGAAGGGATTGATGCCCCATCAGCTTGCAGAACTGCTTCGGCCGGTCGTCGCCGCTGATCATCCGCGTCAGGCTGCGCAGCCGCGTCCCATCGCCGCCTGCCAGAATCACGCCCCAGCGTCTCGAGCGTGGATCCTCAGCCAGCCGCATGCGCGCCGCATCCGCCAACTGCGGTCCCGTCCACTCACGTCCTGTGCCTGCGCCATCCGCAAGCTCTGTCTCTTCCATCTGCACGGTCTCGGGCATGGAAAGTACCATTGGTGCACTTCTCCCCATTTGGTTGGTGGCTTTCAGCTTCAGTTGGAAAGCACGACATCACATGTCCGCGCACTCCGGAGAGCGGCCGGTAGCCAAATGCAGGGAACCCTCTTTTGCGTGCTCTTGGGCTCGTCCTACCCCGCGTGACTTACTGGAGGAAGAGACGGAACCGCCTTGATGAACTCCATCATCCCACTCCCCGGGTGCAAATACAGCTGTTGCCACTACTAGTTTTTTCCCTAGGAGGGCTGTGCCGGGACCGGCGCAATCAGCCCTTCTTCGATGGCCAGACGCGTCAACTCCGCCACCGTATGTGCCCCTAACGCGCTCATCAGGCGGCTGCGGTGGAACTCCACGGTCCGCACCGAAACAAACAGAATCGCCGCAATCTCCTTGTTTTGCTTGCCTTCCGCGATCATCTGCAAGATCTGCCGCTGCCGCGACGTCAACCCATGTTCGGGACGAGACGGCCGCCGGGCGAACTGCTGCACCGCATCGATCACCTCCCCGCCCAGGCCGGGCGAGAAGTACATCCCCCCGTGCTGCACCATCTCAATCGCGTCCAGCAACTCCTCCGACGCACCGCTCTTCAGCACATACGCGGCGCCTCCTGCCTCCACCGCCTTTCGCACGTAAATCCCATTGCCATGCATGCTGATGAACACCAGTTTCACGTCCGGCAAGGCGCGCCGGATCTCCCGCCCCGCATCAATCCCGTTCAAGATCGGCATGCTCACATCCAGCACCACGACGTCTGGATTCGTGCGTACCGCCTCCTGCACCAGCTTCTGCCCGTTGTCCGCCGTACCCACCACCTCAAACTGGCTCTCCAGGAGCTTCCTGATACCCTCCAGGATCAACGAGTGGTCATCACCCAATAACACCCTGCTTCTCGTCATAGGAGCCCTCCGTAACTGGAACCGCGGCCATCACGGCCGTTCCCTGCCCTGGTTGCGACGCGAGTTCCAGCCTGCCTCCCACCATGCGAACTCGTTCCGTCATGCTCACAATCCCGAGGCCCTTCTTCTCGCGTGGCGCATCCACCACAAATCCCGCCCCATTGTCTTCCACGCGCAGCTCCACGTTGCCTCGCACTCTCCTCAGCTGCACTCGCACCACGCTGGCCCGGCCATGCACCACCGCATTGCGCATGCTCTCTTGCGCAATGCGATAGAGGCAGGTGGCCTTCTCCGCGCTCCATGGCACCTCGTCCTCCAGCCCCTCAAAGTCCACTCGGATTCCATGCGCGGTCTGAAACTCCTCGCAGAACTCCTCCAACGCATCGCTCAACCCGAAGTGGCTGATCACCGAAGGATGCAGGCCATGCGACAAACGCCGCACCTCATTGGAAGCCCGCAGCGTCTGCCTTTGCAGGTTGTGCACGCGTCCCCGCGCCTCCACCATCGCCGGCGGCAGATCGCGAATCAGCTTGCCCAGCTCAATCGACAGGAAAGCCAGGTGCTGCGTAACGTCGTCATGCAGCTCCCTGGCCAGCCTGCTGCGCTCCGCCTCCTGTGCTCGCAAAAGGCTGGCCGCCAGGTCGCGCAGCTTTCGCTCGCTGGCGCGCAGATCCGTCTCTGCCTGTTTGCGCGCCGAGATGTCGGAAACAAAGCTTACCGCCAGCAACTCCTGCTTGGTCTGCACGCTGCTCAGGCTCACCTCGATAGGGATCTCCGTACCATCCTTGCGCACTCCCACCAGGTCCAATCCGATGCCCATGGCACGAGGCTTAGGATCCTCCATGAACGCCGCCCGCTCTTCTCCGTGCCGTTCCCGCAAACGAGCCGGGATCAACACATCGTGAGACTTGCCGATCAATTCACCCTCGGCATACCCGAACATCTCCCCCACCATCCGGTTTGCCATCACAATCCGGCCGTGGGCATCCACCGCCAGGATGGCCTGCGAAGCCGTCACCAGGAGGGTTCGAATCGTGGCTTCGCTCTCTCGCAAGGCCTGCTCCACGGTCTTCTGCGCGGTGATGTTCTCGGCAAAGATCAGTATGCCCTCGGGCTTTCCATCCTTCGCGCCCCACGGCCGAATCTCCCAGCGCAACCACGTCACCGTACTGTCGTGGTCCCAACGATCCTCGTTCGCGCCCAGCGTCTCCCCCTCCAGGCAGCGGCGATGAAAGGCAAGCCACCGCTCCGGCAGATTGGGAAACAGCTCGTAGTGAGACATCCCCACCGTTTGAGCCCGATCGAGCCCGAATTCCGCGCACCAGCGATCGCTCATCTGCAGGTAGCGCATCTCCCGATCCAGCATCGCCACCGCCGCCGGCACATACTGGACAAAGATGCTCAGCAGCTCTTCCCGGGCGTGCAACAACGCCGTGCGCTGCTCCACGCGCTCCTCCAACTCCGAATTGAGGCCGGAGAGCCGCGCCTTGGCTTCTTCTGACTCGATCCCGTAGCGCCTCACGTTCCGATAGAGCGAGCCGACCACCAGCACCAGCAGCCCAAACCCCACGAAACGTGCCACAGCGAACCGCCGGGTGGTCCGTCTCAGGTTCTGCTCGCGCAGCGCTAAGAGTCTCTCTTCCTCCTGAAACAGCCCCGACACCTGCGCCTGAATCTCATCGGTCGCACTCTCTTCGGCTAATACGACGCCCTTCTCTGAAGGCGGGCTCTCCTTGCCGCTCCGCGCGGCCTCCATCGCCGCAGACCAGTCCGCGAATCGCCGATCCAAAATGGGTCGTAAACGAGCCAGGTGCTGCTGCTGCGAGGGATTGTCGGCAGTTAGAGCGGAGAGCTTGGATAGCTCCCCGCGTGCCACCTGCTCGGCGCGGCCAAAGCCATTGAGGAACATCGGTTCGCCGGTGAGCAGAAAGTCACGTTGATTGGATTCCGCGGTCTCCACGCTGGCCTGCAACCGCTCCAGCGCCACCTCGACCTGCAGCGTGTGCCGCACCCATCCCGAGGCGCGCTCCGCGTCCACACCGAACAGCCACGTGCCCAGTCCCACCAGGATGGGGATGGCCAACAGCAACAGCATGCGCCCCAGCGCCTGCAAATGGAGGGCCCGGACTTTCCCTGACTCCGTCATCTCCGCGCCGCCTTACTGCTGGAGTTCGTTGGTCGAGGAATGGATCGCCCTATTCTAGGGCCGCTTTGTCTCGCGCGAAAGAAAAAACCGCCGCCCTGCGCTTGTCTCCTGTCCTGCTCTCCTATCCCGGTCCATCGCCGGCCGCCATGTAAACTCTCCCCTGAGAGGTCAGCTCATTTAATGCCTTCCGAACGTCCTGCCAAGATCGGGATCATAGGCGCCGGGAGCGTTGGCGCTACCATCGCCTACGCCGCCATGATCCGCGGTATCGCGCGTCACATCAGCTTGTTTGACATAGCCCGCACCAAAGTCGACGCCGAAGTGCTCGACCTCAACCACGGCCTGCTCTTCGCTCCCCAAGCCACCGTCGATGGCTCTGACGATATCGAGGTGCTCCGCGACGCCGACGTCGTGGTCATGACCGCCGGCGCCAAGCAAAAGCCCGGTCAGACCCGCATGGACCTGGCCGCTGCCAACGCCGCCATCTGCGCCAAGATCCTGCCGGACGTGGTGCGGGTCGCGCCCAACACCATCCTCTTGCTGGTCACCAACCCCGTCGACGTGGTCACTGAAATCGCCCTCAAGATCACTGGCCTCGAGTGGAACCGCGTCATCGGCTCCGGCACCGTCCTCGATAGCTCCCGCTTCCGCTACCTGGTCGCCAAGCACTGCCGCGTGGCCGTGCAGAACGTCCATGCCTATATCGCCGGCGAACACGGCGACTCCGAGATCCCCCTGTGGTCCAGCGCCACCATCGGTTCCATCCCCCTCAACCAATGGTCGGTCCCCGATCACGGCCGCCTCACTGCGGCGCGATCTCGGGACCCGGGTGGTCTCCTCGA
>CBJOJD010000381.1:0-5264 GCA_966443485.1 uncultured bacterium
GGGCGAAATAGCTCGTCCGGTCCCCATCCCCCGGTAGCAAAACTCTGAGTTGTGCGTAGAAACTCAAACCCGTTCTGCGCAGCGCGCAAATGCTTCTGGTGCCCTAGCACCAGATACGTCTGCATGGCCGAGCTGAAGGCGTTCACGTGGCTATAGGCGTGCTCGCCCGGCAACACGTTCTCTCCTCTCGCAAGCGGATCGAAATAGAGATCGTCTTCAACAAAGCGGACTCCTAAGTCTCTGTACCTGGAACTGCCTGTCAATCGATAGGCCAGGAAGAGGTTTTCAGGCAGTGTGTAGGTCTCGTCCCAGCAGTAGGCCTCATCCTTGTGGGGGCGCTGGTACTGCTCCTTGCGGGAGAGAGCCTTTTCAGGGAGGTGCGGCACAACCGCCTCGGTCGCATGCTCGTGCACTTGCATTGCGTTCTTCACACCCGCGTAACGGTGCGCATCAATCAACCCACAGCTTGTCTTGTCGTAGGTATAAGCGGGCAAGTGATAGTTGTCGTAAAAGCGGCTTGTTACCGTGGGCGCGAACTGCCTCACGAGGCGCTCCACTTTTTCCTGAGTCGGCTTGGAACCCGTCACCGCATAGGCGCGGGCCAGACCAGACATGTACTGTCCAAAGCTGTGGCCAGGAATGAATCCGTGAAAGCTGCCTTTGCCATTGAATGCTGGATCCTGATCGTACCAGCCGCCCATATCGTCGCCAGGAGCCGGTAGCCCGGCCGCCTGGCGAAAAGGCTTCAGCAGCCGATCATCATCCATTTTGAGAAAGAACTCGTGATTCGTGTCAAACTGCTGACGCATCGGCCCCTCTAGAAGCTCGACCTGTCCGTAGTCGAAGGTGCGAATCGAGGGGCGAACGGCGATATTTGGCTGTCCCGCTTCCGGGGCGGCGAACAGGCGAGGCGTGCGGCCGCCCACGGAGATGGCGCCCGTCGCTGCGGCTCCCAGCTTCAGAAACCTTCTGCGATCTATATCTGTCATGATTGCGAATACCTTTGCAAAAGTGGCTGGTACGAAAAAAGCGCGGCGGAGCGAATCCTAAGCTCCACCGCAGGAGAGGCATGTTTGTGCTTCTCTTTCAAACACTAGAACTTCAAATTTGCCCCAATCTGGATCCAGCGCGGCTCATACTGTGACGTTGACTTGCCAAAATTGCCATCCGTCATGCTTACGTCCGGAGTTTGCAGGTTGGTGTTGTGGAAGAGGTTGAAGAAGTCAAAGCGCAGCTCGAACTTGAGATCCTCTCGAATAGCCGTGGTCTTTGACAGCGTCGTGTTCGTCTCGAAGAACGAGGGTCCGCGGAAGTTGTTGAACCTCTCGTTCCCCCCTGCCGTTCCGAATGCTGGCGCGGTCACTTGATTCGGGTTGTTGCGGAACACGCCTTGCAGGAAGTCGCGCCGCGAGTGGGGAATGCTGTACGAGGATACGTTGGGATAATCGTAATTATCACCGTCGGCGTTGTAGTCCCCACCGCGATTGCCAGTGAGTGTTGAGGTTGAAGTGCAAGTCGCGGCCGGATTGTTGTCGCACACCGGGATGAAGCCCTGATAGTTGGCCACCGTGAACGGATAGCCAGACTGGGAAATGATCGTGCCGCTGACTCCCCATCCTCCGGTGAGGTTTCCAATCAAACCTCTCCCGTGTTCCAGCCCGTGCAGCTGATAGTTGCCAGTCACAGAGATGCGGTTCGGAACATCCCAATTCGAAGGTCCGAAGTACTGGTTCGGATTGCTCCAGGTGGGATATACCTGCGTGTCGTCCTTTGAAGACGAACGCGTGTACGACACGTCGACAAAGCCGGTACCTGCGAAGCGGCCGCGTACATCGGCAATGAACGAGTCGTAGGTTGAACGACGGTCATTCTGGGTGTACGAGATAGATCCAAAGCTTTGGTTGAGGCGAGTCGGAACCAGAGTTCCCGTTGCGATGTTGTTGGGGAAATTCTGGATCAGGTCGCCAGCGTAGGAGTTGATGTCCACGCCGTAGCTGACGTTATAGACTTGCCCGCCGCCTGATAGTTGACTGTGCGCGCGCGATCCGGAGTAGCCGACGCTGGCCACAAAGGCGTGCGTGATGGGGTGCGCCAGTTGCGCCGAGTAGATATACGTTACCGGGGACTTCAGATTCGGATCGATACCGCCAATCCCAAACTGCAGTCCGGTCAAACCGCCTTGCGAATTCAGCGGCGTCGGATTGAGGGTCGGATAGGTGTAGCCAAATGGAGGCTTGTTCGACGTTCCTAAACCCCATAGCGGAGCGTGAGCGGTGCCTGCGTAGAAGGTTGGGAAGATCGGCCCCGGCGGGTTGCCACGAAACTCCTCTTGCACGTTCGCCAGCGTTGGCCAGTTATGGAAGATGCCCGAGCCACCATGCAGCACCCACTGTCCATTGCCCGTGATATCCCAGGCAATACCCGCGCGAGGGCTGATTACATCGGTGATGGCGCGATTGAGCGCGTGATTCTTCTGGAGCACGAATCCGTTCGCGACCTGCTGATTGATCGTAGGTCCAGGTCCGAAATAGAAGTTACCGAAAACGGTCTGCGCGCTCCGTGAATACGGGTTTCCGAAGTCGTCCCAGCGCACGCCGTAGTTGAGAGTGACGTTCTTCACCGCGTGCCAGGTATCTTCCACAAACAACCCGTGGGTGCTGCCGGCGGCATTCCAATTCCATTCCACGTGTTGGCCCGTCACGGGGTTGTAGGCGACACCGCTCTCTGTGTTGGGCTTATCTTCCACCAGGTCGATGATGCTGTTGAATCCAAAGGTCGGATAATCGTAAGGTCCTTGGAAGTCCTCCACGTCATCGCCGAACCAGCCCTCATATCCTGCCTTCAAGGTATGGGTGCCGCGGATATGCGTCAGCACATCACGCCAGTGATAGTTGTGCTGAATGAAATCTCCCATCGCGAATCCGTTGCCGAATCCAGTGCCGAGTCCTGTAACGTTGACCAGCGGCACCTTGAAATCGCCCGTTGCCGGGAGCACGCCTTCCACGCGCATGCCGCCCGCAACCGCTTCGTTGATGGTGTTCGTTGAAAACGTGTGCTCTTCATTGCCTTGCCACGCAATCGTCCAGTAGTTGGATGTAGAGGCGAATGCGGAGCGAGCAGCCGGACCGCCTGTGCTCAACGTATTGCGGTACACGTTCCCGTAGATGCGATCGTTGGTGAAATTCTTGTCGATACGCGCATTCCACTGTGTGCCGTTCCGGAAGCTCGTCGCATTGAAAAGCCCGTTGTCGAACACCGCCATGGAGCAGGGCAAGTTCCCAGAAGCAGAGGTATCGCAAATTGAGCTCAACGAGGGAGCCTGTCCAGCGGTCTGAGAGACCGTGACATTGGTGACCTTTGAAACGGGATAGGTTGCGAGCAGGCTCGTACCCAGGGTGTTGGGGAAGTTGCTCTTGGCCCATTGCACAAACTGCGGATCTTCGAAAGAAATGCTGGCATTGCCAGTGGAGTTCGATTCCCGCAGCGGTTCAATCGCGAAGAAGAAGAAGGCCTGATGGTGTGGCCAGATCGGCCCGCCAATCGTTCCCGACATGTTGTTGCTGTGGAAGGGAGCGAATTTGGCTCCGCCGTTGAACTGGGTATGCGTCCAAAGCGATTGATTGTTGAAGTAGTCGCTTGCGCTGCCATGGAACTTGTCGCCGCCAGACTTGGTCGTCATTGCCATCTGCACAGAACTGGCGCGGCCATACTCCACGTTGTACGTGTTGACCTGAACACTGGTCTCCTGGATCGAATCAGGATTGGGTGTCAGATTCAATACCCCGGCGCGAATCGCACTGGTTACATCCAGTCCGTCGACAATGTACATGTTGCCCACAGATCCTTGCCCGTTTGCGCTGGAATCGACCTGGGTCTCGGTGGAGAAGTTATCTGAACCCGAACCGGGTGAGCCTCCCGCTACCAGGCCGAGACCTGTAACACCGGGCGCCATCGTTACAAGAGAGATCATGCTGCGGCCGGGGAGGGGAAGGGAATCGACCGCTTCGTTCTCAAGGGTCAGTTCGTTGCGGGTCTCTGCCGTGTCGAGCACTGGCGGCTGGCCCGTTACCGTTACAGTCGTATTCTCCGCCGCCACGGTCATTCGGACCGGAACTTCCAAAATCTGGTTGGTCTCGAGCGTCAAGCTCACGGCCGTTTTGGCGAAGCCGCTGGCCGTCGTCTCCAATTGGTACTGGTTGGGCGCGAGATTCACGAAGCGATAGCGTCCACTGGCGTCAGAAACCGCCGACTGAATCTGACCTGTCTTTGTGTTGGTCAGCGTCACGTGAGCGCCACTGACCCCAGCGCCGCTCGGGTCGACTACGTTGCCTTGTATGCTTGCGTTGAACTGCGCGAGCGCAGGTATGCTCGCCAATGCAAAGCAACAAATGCCCAGCCATACACCGCGCACGCCCGGGGAGCGTGTCGAGGTGCAATTGCGGAGCATGGCCGCCAAAAGTTGAAATGGTAGTTGTCTCACTGTCTTCTCCTGAAAATCTGACTCTGGTGCGCGCTGAATAGGCGGAGCAAACGTTTACTGAATCGGTGTCTTTCCTCCCCCGCCACGATGTCCTCAATGCTCCTGCCCCCTCTAAACTCCACCTCGGGCCGGCCTCTTTGAGAACAGCGCAATTCTAGGCAGTGCTTCTGTTCAGTGACTATAGTGCAGGTGTACCATGGTCTTCACTCACAGCACCGTCGTTGACGCGACCCGCTGAGCGCCGCGGCCGGTGATGGCTAACTATAAGGAAAGATTAGAATTGCAGTCTGGAAGCAGCGTCGTTCGAGGTCTGGTCCTCGGCCTCTGCGGGTTCGCTTTGTGCCTCCCGCCCCTCATCGGTTGCAGACGCGGACCTCTCACCGTCGCCGTGGTCCCCCGCACCTGCGGAACTTGGCTGTGGGAGGCGGAGCACACCGGGGCTGCCCGCGAGGCGCTGCGTCACAGCATAAGCGTTTACTGGAACGCCCCTATGCGCGAGGACGACGTGCAGCGCCAAATCGACATCCTGGCCAGCGCCGTCAAGCGCCACATGACCGGCGTCATCATTGCGCCTATCGAAGATCTCCCGCTCCGTACTCCATTGCAGCGCACCGTGCATGCCGGGGTCCCGGTTGTGGTCGTCGATTCCGACCTGGGACTCCCTCCAGGTAAAACGTTGACCTACGTGCTGAACAACGAGACCTTGGGCGGACAGATGGCTGCTCGTCGGCTGGGCAAAATCCTGCACGGCAAGGGCACCGTAGCCATCGTGGGAATTAACAAC
>CBJOJD010000382.1:0-5249 GCA_966443485.1 uncultured bacterium
ACCGGATGGCCCAGCGCGGCGCCCGCCCCGTATACCCCAAACGCTGCTGCCCTACCTGCGAGTCCAGCTTCAACACCACGCCGTCAATGTCATACCCCAGCTTCTCGCGCCGCTCCTCCGTCGAGTGGATGAACTTCATCATCTGCTCCACCGAGTGCACCTTGCCGCGATGCGGATTCACGCGAAAGCCCAGCGCCGTCAGCGCATCCAGCGTAGCCTCCTGCCCCGCTTCGTAGTACTCCCCTTCGATCAGCAAAAAATACGCAAAGAACACCAGCTGCCGGTTGGCCACAATCGAAGGCTCCAGCGTCCGTATCGTTCCCGACGCCGCATTGCGCGGGTTCACCGCTGGCGGAAGCCCCTGCGCCTCGCGCTCCTTGTTCAGCCGCTCGAACGCCGCCTCCGGCATCACCACCTCGCCGCGCACCTCGAATCCCTGCGGCAGCTCCAGCTTCTCCAGCGTCTTCGCGGGAATCGACAACGGCACGCTGCGGATGGTCCGCACATTGGTGGTCACGTCCTCGCCCACTTGGCCGTCCCCGCGCGTCACGCCTCGGGACAGGCGCGCGCCTCCATCCGGCCCCGCTTCGTAGTGCAGCGCCAGGCTCAGCCCGTCCAGCTTCAGCTCCGCCGTGTACTCCACCGCCAGATTGCCGGCCAGCTCGTGAACCCGCCGGTCCCAGTCGCGCAGCTCCTCTTCGCTGTACGCGTTGTCCAGTGACAGCATGGGCCGCGAGTGCCGCACCTTCTGGAACCCTTCCGCCGGCTTGCCTCCCACCCGCTGCGTCGGCGAGTCCGGTGTGATCAGCTCCGGATGCTCCTCCTCCAGCCGTCGCAACCGGTTCACCAGCTTGTCAAACTCGGCATCCGAGATCTCCGGCTTGTCCAGCACGTGATACGCATGCTCGTGCCGCCGAATCTCGCTGCGCAGCTCCTCAACCTGCTGCGCCACATCCTGGGTCCCTTTACCGTCCATGGGCAGGATTATAGGAGGGCCGCCTCCCCATCCAACCCAGGACGGTACTATGGTCTGCAGATCGCATGGAGCCCGTTACTCACTTCCTGACCGGTGCCTGCATCGGCCGCGCCGGCCTCAATCGCAAGACCGCCTACGCCACCCTCGTCGCCACCCTGGCCGCCGAAGCCGCCGACATCGACATCCTCTGGGAATTCCGCGGACCCGTCGCCGAGCTCCAGCATCACCGCGGCATCACCCACACCTTCCTGGGCGCGCCCTTCGTCGCCGCCGCCGTCCTCGGAGCCGTGGCCCTCTGGCACCTGCTGCGCCGCCGCCATCGCGACCAAGCCCTGGCCCGCTCCCACACCCTGCAGCCCGTTCGCTGGGGATGGCTGGCCCTCATCGCCCTCATCGCCGCCTACTCCCACATCCTGCTCGACTGGACCAACAACTACGGCGTCCGCCCCTTCTTCCCCTTCAACCCGCGCTGGTACGCCGGCAGCTTCATGTTCATCGCCGAACCGGTATTGTGGGCCCTCTACCTCCTCGCCCTCATCGTGCCCTGGCTCCTGGGACTCGCCGACCGCGAGATCGGCGCCCGCCGCACCCGCTTCCGGGGCCGCGCCTGGGCCATCTTCGCCCTCTGCGGCGCCCTCGCCCTCGGCTGCTGGCGCTGGGCCGAGCACGCCGAGGCCACCGCCCTCCTGCAAAACACCCAGGTCACCGACGCCCCCACCACCCGGGTCGCCCTCGAGCCTTATCCCATCAATCCCTTCCGCTGGCACGCCCTCCTCGAGACCCCCAGCTTCTACCAGACCGCCGAAGTCGACTCCCGCTCCGGCTCGATCGACAGCGATCCTCAAACCGACATCATCTACAAACCCACCGACACCCCCGCCCTCGAAGCCGCGAAGCAAACCTATTTAGGCAAGGTTTATCTGGACTGGGGCCAGTGGGCCGTGGTGCGCGATCTCGGACAGGTCCCCGCTCCCGGCCTTGACCCGCCCCATCTCCCCCCGGGTCGCGCCTGGACCACCGTCCAGTTCTCCGACCTCCGCTTCGCCTACTCCTTCCGCGGCGGCGGTTCCACGCCCCCTCCCGCCGGACTCTCCGGATGGGTCTACATCGTGGACAACAAAGACGAAGCCGGCCAGGTCATGAGCGGCAAAGAGCAGAAGTAGCCCCCAGCCGCGAAGAGCCGCATAACGAGGACCGGCAAAGAGCAAAATAGCGGCTGCCCCGTCCAAGCAGGCTGCCCCGTCCAACCAGGGTGCCCCGTCCAACCAGGGTGCCCCGTCCAAGCTCTGCTTGGGCGGGAGACCAGATCTCCCCCAGAACCACTGCGGCGTCCCAAACGTCGTGCGGGCTTGAAACTCGAGCGTGGTGATCATAGCCAATCGGCGCCGTCTGCTCGGAGATGCGCTCCGCACCCCACCCCGGGGTGGAATGTCATCCTCAGTCTTCGCTGTCATCCTGAGCGGCCCGTGAACGCAGTTCAGGGGCCAGTCGAAGGAACTGCGGCAAAAACGTTCTCCCCAGGTCACACGGCAGCCAAACCACTCGCCCTCCGGCTCCCCCGCCCTTTTTCCCTCCATCAAAACAATTTCCATCCCATCCCCATCCTTCCAGTTGACCCCGCCCGAGCCAACCCGCAGAATGAGTAAAGCCTCGCCACCACCAAAACGGTCGCGAATCCTAAAGAACGAGTACCCGAGGTTCTCATGCCCGCCTATCTCCTGCTGCTTTTTGCTGTCATTACTCGCGTCGTCCCCCATGCCGGCTGGTTCAACTTCACCGCCGTGGGCGGCAGCCTGCTGTACTTCGGCGCGCGGCGCTCCTGGCGGGAGATGCTGGCCCCCCTGGCCGTACTCATGGCCACCGACTACTACCTGACCGTCTTCGCCTATCACTACTCGTTCCAATGGCAGGGCTACGTCATCACTTGGGTGTGGTACGCCGCGGCCATGATCCTGGGCCGCATCCTGCTCCATGAAAAGCTCAGCGCCTCCCGCCTGGGCGCCGCCGTCCTCCTCGGACCCACTTCCTTCTTCGCGGTCTCCAACTTCTCCGTGTGGGCCGGCAGCACCATGTATCCCCACACCCTCGGCGGACTCTCCGCCTGCTACGTCGCCGGTCTGCCTTTCTACCGCAACGACTTGCTCTCCACCGCGCTCGTCGCCGGCCTGGCCTTCGGTGTCCCGGCCCTGGTGCGCCGGACCTCCGGCGCCAGCACCGCCCCCGCTCCGGTCCGCTAGCTCGTCGCAGGTAAGTTCGGCGCTACAATTCCTCTTCAGGAAGGGAGGAAGCGATGGCTACCGTCTCCAGCCTCGAAACCGTGCCTCTGGATGTCTATCTCAGCTCCTCCTTCGAGCCGGACGCGGAGTACGTCGACGGTGTGATCGAGGAGCGTCCCATGGGCGAATGGAGCCATGCCGACCTGCAAGCTGCCGTGCTGGAGTATTTTCGAAGCCGCCGCATCGAGTGGAATATCCGTGCTGCTCCCGAACTTCGGGTCCAGGTCTCGCCCACCAACTTCCGCGTCCCCGACGTCACCCTCCTCGATCGCAACCGCCCCGTCGAGCAGATCGTCACTCACCCGCCCATCGCCGTCTTCGAGATCCTCTCGCCCGAGGACTCCCTCGCCCGCATGATGGCCAAGCTCCTGGACTACGAGAAGATGGGCATACCCACCATCCTGGTCCTCAATCCCGGCGGCGACCACTATCGCTACACGGGCGGCCTGGTACCGCTTACCGAAACCGCCTTTGATCTACCCGGCAGCAAGTGCCGCTTCGATCTCGCCGAGATCGAGAAACTGCTGGATTGAGACACGCCATCAGCCCGTCGTTTGTCGTCCTGACCGCAGGGAAGGACCCGCGGCTCTCCCCGGGTTTTTGTCATCCTGACCGCCGCACAGGACCCGCGGCCCTCCGTGGTTTGTCATCCTGACCGCAGGGAAGGACCTGCGTTTGCATTTGAAAGAACCGCCCGGCTTTAATCCACTCCTGCCAGAATGCGCACCGGATCGAGCGCGTCTTTAGTCGCCATGCGACGTATTTCTGTTACCATCGCCCTTTGCTGGCACTCGGGGCCGCCGTCGACCGTATTCGGCTTCCCCCAACCCCCGGCTTTGAAAGGGCATGAGCGGATTCGCGCCGAACAGCGGAACACAGAGCGCGGCCCTAGCCGCCGAAGCCGCTGATTGCATTCGGTTCTACTCCGCTCTCTCACAATCTTCCCCATGACTGACCGCGACCTGCAGCCAGGAATGGACCCTTACGAGTTCATCCTGGAGAAAATTGACAGCGTGCCCCATCTGGAGGCACTCATCCTGTTCTGGAATAGCCGCCCGGTGGGCTGGACCGCCGAGGAGTTGGCCTCCCGCCTCTACGTCCCGGCGGAACGGGTAAGCGAGGTTATCCAGGATCTCCTCCGTCTGCGTCTCGTCCAGGAGCAACCGGGTACCCCAACCAAGTACTCCTATCTCTCCCGCTCGGAGGAGCAGAACCAAACCATGCACCGCGTCGATGCGGCCTATCGGCAAGACCTGGTCCGCATCTCCACCCTCATCCACAGCAAGCCCTCCTCGCCCATCCGCGAGTTTGCGCGTGCTTTTCGCTGGAAGAAGGAAAGGGACTCGTGAACGGCGTTTTTTACATCCTGTCGGCCGTCACCACTCTGATCTGCTCCGTGCTGCTGCTGCGCGCCTACTCTCAGGTGCGCCGCCACTTGCTGCTCTGGAGCGGGCTGTGTTTTGTGGGCCTCACCATCGCCAGCTTGCTCAAGATCGCCGACCTGCTCATCTTCCTCCAGACCGACCTCTACAGCTATCGCCTCGGCGCCACCGCCATTGCCATGGCCCTGCTCCTCTACGGCCTCATCTGGGAGAGCCAATGATCTCGCCCCCGCTCAACCAGCTCGCTCCCCTCGATCACCCCGTCGCCGACGCCTTCTTGCTCGGCTTCGTCGCCGCCTGCTCCCTGGCCGCCGCCCTCTTCTTCCTGCGCTTCTGGCGAACCACGCGCGACCTGCTCTTCCTGGCCTTCAGCGCCTTCTTCGCCATCCAGGCCGTCGCCTACTCGGTCCTGATCAGCTCCGCTCACCCCAATGAAGGGGGCGCCTGGTTCAGCATCCTCCGTCTCGCCGCATTAGCCGGCGTCCTCGCCGCTATCCTGCGCAAGAACCTGGAGCGCTAAGCCAGCTCCGAGACCGGATGCCCCAGGTCTCTCCCGGTGTCGGAGACCTGGGAAACCACCTCCGCACCTTCACACTCCCCACAATCGCTGGCCCC
>CBJOJD010000383.1:0-5246 GCA_966443485.1 uncultured bacterium
GATTTCGAGCTGGTCAAGGCGAGCCAGCTCCTGCTTGGGACGTTCGACGAACCAGGCGCGGACGAGGGTCATGGGCTCGAGGGCGCCGCCGAAGCGTTTGCGGCTCTTGAGGGCCGATTTGGCGACTCCGCGCAGCTTGCCGTAGTCCCGGGTGAAGAAGCTGACGATGAGGTCGGCTTCCTGGACCGGCCAGGTGCGCAGGATGACGGAGTCGCTGGTGAGAACGGCCATTGGCTTCCATGATCGCATCTCACAACATCTACAGATTTGATCTTACTTTGAAGATTAAGTAAGGAAAAGTTCCAAAAGTAAGCTAATATTAGACTTGAAGGAGTTACCCAGATGATCCTTGCTCGGATGTCGTCAAAGGGACAGGTCACGATTCCGCTCGAAGTCCGGAAGGCCCTTGGCATAGCGGCAGGAGACGACCTTATGTTCTTCGATCTGGGAAATGGGGAGTTTTCTATTCGGCCGCGAAACGGATCTATTCGCGACTTGAAAGGCATCGTGCCCAAGCTCGATTACACTCCGACGCTGGAGCAGCTCGACCAGGGGATCAGCGAAGCGATTGAGGAGGAATATCTGGCCAGTGTTGGAACGGATACTGCCCCTAAATCCGGAGTTGATTCAAAGGACGAGGCAGCGTGATCGGCATCGATACGAACGTCTTACTTCGCTATTTGGTGCAGGACGAGCCCACACAGTCGAGCGCAGCGAATAACCTGCTCGATCATTTGTCTGCTGAGAATCCAGGGTGGATCTGCATAGCGGTACTTCTGGAAACCGTCTGGTCTCTCGCAAAAACGTACAAATTCAACCGGGAACAAATCGGGAGTGTGCTTGATCGGCTGCTGGCCAGCCAGGATGTGAGTCTGGAGCACAGCGATCAGGTGCAGAGAGCACTTACTCTTTATCGCGGCACTCGAACCGGATTCACAGACTGCCTGATAGCAGTATGCGCGAAAGCCGCGGGGTGCGAGCGAATCGTTACATTGGACAAGACCGCAGCTCGAGACTTGGGTATAGAGCAGCTCGGCACATGACCTGCACACACAAACGCGCACCCCGATGAGACAGGATGCGCGCCGGATAGAAGAAGAATTGCTTAGCGGCCGTAGTGTGCGGCGTTCTTTTCAGCAAAGTGGGCCCACTTCTCAGGCAGGTCGTCGGCGGCGAAGATCGCCGAAACCGGGCAAGCGGGAACGCAAGCGCCGCAATCAATGCATTCGACAGGGTCGATAAAAAGCTGATCGGTCTCGCCAAAGCCCGATTCATCCTTTTTGGGGTGGATGCAATCGACCGGGCACGCGTCTACGCAGGCGGTGTCCTTGGTGCCGATACAGGGTTCTGCAATCACATATGCCATCTTGATCTGTCTCCGGGGAGTCGAATTCTCGACGCTGAGAATAGCATACGACCCCCACTGCTGACTGCAAGCCCAAAGTGACGCTGAGGTTTTGCGATGAGGGACGCCAGACAGCGGACAGCAAACAGCGGTCAGCAGACAGCTATGGGGCTGCGGCCGTTCACTGCTTCCGGGTAGACTCGCCTCATGAGACGAACGGCTCTTCTCTCCGGCATGGTTCTGGTGGCGAGCATCGTGGGTCAGGCGCAGTGGACCGTGCAGAGTTCGAATACCACTGCGGACCTGCGCGGAATCTACTCGGTGGGCAACGGAGTGGCGTGGGCATCGGGCACCAACGGAACGGTCCTGCGCACGGAGGACGGGGGATTCGAGTGGCAGACTTGCGCTGTTCCACAAGGGGCCGAGAAGCTGGATTTCCGCGGGGTGCAGGGGTTCGATGCGAACACCGCCATTGTGATGTCGAGCGGCAAAGGTGACCTTTCGCGACTGTATAAGACCACGGATGGGTGTCACTCCTGGAAGTTGGTGTTTCGCAATCCCGATCCTGAGGGGTTCTGGGATGCGCTGGGATTCGTGCATGAACCGGCGATCGGCACGAAGCCGGCGCACTGGTCCGGCATGGTCGTGGGAGATCCGGTGGGCGGAAAGTTCGCGGAGTTTGCCAGTAAAGACAATGGCGACCACTGGACGCGGTACAGCGAGCAGTTCGGCGCACCGGCGGCACGGGAAGGCGAAGCGCTGTTTGCAGCAAGCAACTCATCGATGCTTCTGGACGGCATCGGGCGAGTGATGCTGGTGACCGGTGGCACGCCGGGAGCGCGCAGCATCGTGCTTTCGGAGTACGTGAAGCACGGGGTGAAGGAGTCCTGGAAGTTTGTGGGAGAAAGCATTCCCCTGGCCCCGGGCGAATCGGCCGGAGCGTTCGCGGTGTCGCGGGTGTTAGATCCGGTGAGTGCGGCCAATCTTGACCCCACCGATCCGTGGCGGCTGCTTTGGATCGAGAAGGGCGTGTGCGTGGCAGTGGGAGGCGACTATCGAAAGCCTGACGCGTCTGAAGGGACTGCCGCGTTCAGCAACGATTCGGGATTGCACTGGACGGCTGCGGATGTGCCGCCCCACGGATATCGAAGCAGCGCGGCCTGGGATCCAGATCGAAAGCTATGGATTGCGGTGGGACCGAATGGGACCGATGTTTCGGCAGATGGCGGACGGACCTGGCGAGCGGTAAAGGCCAGTGCAGCCCTGCATGAGCAGGCGGATGCGGATCGGAACTGGAATGCCATTTCCCTGCCCTTTGTGGTGGGTCCGCACGGACGCATTGGAAAGCTCGATGGAGCGGCGCTGAGCCAAGCCAAATAGTCCCGTATTGCGCAGATTTTGGCTATTCTGCACCTCCTGAGGTGCAGACAGGCGGTTTTGCCGGGGGGGGAGGGGGTACCCTATCCCGAAGGTACAGGCAGGCCGGGGACCTAGGTTGTGAATGGAAGACAGCAGGTTAGCTCCGCTGCGCGGAGTGGCGGGGCAGCGGTTCAGCATTCCCCAATGTTTCAAGTATCTCAGAAAAGCGGTAATTGATCGGCAATACGCAACTCTTTAGAATGAGCAACTTAGAACTATTTGCTCTTGACAAGGTTTTGACGGTGCCATTTTGCCGCAGTGGAGAGTTCCCTAGACGGTCGCTTTGGCTTCGAGATCGGCGAGGATCTGCGGAGCAAGCTGGCTGACGCTGCCGGCACCCAGGGTAAGGATCAGGTCACCCTCCTCAGCGTGGGAGTTCACTCCAGCGATCGCGGTCGGAAAGTCGGGTACGAACTGCACACGAGGGCCTTCGATACGTTCGGCCAGACGCTCGGCGGTGACACCAGGGATGGGCTGCTCGCTGGCCGCATAGATCGGCAATACGAAGACGGTGTCGGCATCCTTGAAGGCAGAGGCAAACTCATCCATCAGATCGGCGGTGCGGCTGTAGCGGTGTGGCTGGAAGACCACGTGGATGCGCTTGTAGGCGCATTCGCGGGCGGCAGCAAGGGTGGCTCGAATCTCGGTGGGGTGATGGCCATCGTCGTAGACCACGGCGATGCCGCGAGCGCTGCCGCGATGCTGAAAGCGACGATCGCCAACAAGGAAGTTGCGCAGCCCTTCGGCGATCTTCTGGGGTGCGACTTCAAGCTGGTGAGCAATGGCCACGGCAGCGGTGGCATTGAGCACGTTGTGCCGGCCGGGAACGTGCAATTCAAAGGGACCCAGCGCGGCGTTGGCCGTGTTCACCTGGAAGCGGGAGAAGCTGCCGGGGACCGCAGGCAGGAGCTGCAAGCGGTAATCAGCGCCAGCGGTGAGGCCATAGGTGAAGACGCGACGGCGGACACTGGGCAAGATGGCGGCGAGCAGCGGATTATCGATGCACGCGGTGACGGCTCCGTAGAAGGGCACCTTGTCCATGAAGGCCAGGAAGGCGCGCTCCACGTCCTCCATGTCGTGATAGCAGTCCATGTGCTCGCGGTCGAGATTGGTGACGACGGCGAGGATGGGCGAGAGCTTGAGAAAAGAGCGATCACTCTCGTCGGCTTCGGCGACCATGTATTGCGTGGTGCCGAGCTTGGCATTGGAGCCGAGCGCATCAACGCGACCGCCCACAACCACGGTTGGATCGAGTCCGCCGGCAGCGAGAACGCTGGCCACCATGGAGGTGGTGGTGGTCTTGCCGTGCATGCCGGCGATGGCGATACCGTACTTCAGGCGCATCAACTCGGCGAGCATTTCAGCGCGCTGGATGACGGGGATTTTGCGCGCGCGAGCCTCTTCGACTTCAGGATTGTCAGCGCTCACAGCGGAGCTGGTGACGACGACGGTAGCACCGGCGACGTGGCTGGCCTCGTGACCTTCGTAGACGATGGCTCCCAGTCGGGCGAGGCGATCGGTGACCGGAGAACGACGCTGGTCAGAGCCGGAGACCTTCATGTTCTGCGTGAGGAGGATCTCGGCGATGCCGCTCATGCCGATTCCGCCGATACCGATGAAGTGCGCGTGCTGGGAGGTGGCAAACATGGAGGATAAAAATCCACTGTAACACCTGCCAGGAGGCCACATCGGCTGGGCTCAACCCCGGAGATCAGCAGCGAGTGCAGAGTGAGGAGTTCCGCGCGTCCGTCAAGGACAGTTCAGACGCATTGTCTCGCGCGGCCATTTGCCAGCCTTGAACAAGACGAGGTTCTGCTTCTGCTGAGCCAAGGTGGGGACGCAGAAATCGGCACGGAATGAATCCGAAAGGAACCCTTCGTTATAGGGCTCCAGTGTCCTTCCAAACGGAAAGGGACCTCCGGGAACATTGACGGGCTGGGTTCGGTCCATGATGTACTGGGTGCCAAACACCTGCTGCTGTTTGGCGAACTGCAGGTACCGGTCCAAGGAAGACGCAGCCATCCACCTAGCCGACCTCTTCCCCCGCAGCAGCGCCTCCATGGCGAGGATGTGTGCGAACAAACAATCCTCGGCGGTGTCGCCGTGCTGGAAGAGAGATGCAGCGTCCAGGAAGTCGTCACCCGAAGTGACTTGACCCGCGGCCAGCATGGCTCGCAGGGCTGCCTGGCGTACCTTCACGCGCTGGTGGTACTCGGCCTCTGTGGCGTCGCTGTGTATGGTCTTCGTATCTTCCTGATCTTCGACGTAGAGCTTGTGCACTGCCGAAGGTGTCTCGGTTGGCGTTGGTGGGTTGGGAGCGCTGGACTGACCGAGGAGCGCGACACTCGCGAGGGCAAGACATGGAAGCACTGCGATGAGCCGGGATAGCATCTCTCATCCTCCGAACCGAACGTAGGCATGGTGCAACGTGCTCTGACCTGATGTCAAGTAGTTTTCTACATAGCATACAGTGGCCAGGATC
>CBJOJD010000384.1:0-5232 GCA_966443485.1 uncultured bacterium
GACCGTCTGAACAAGCTGGCCGGCGGCGAGATCGGAACCGAGCACGAGCACTTCGGAGCGGCCATCTGGATGCAGTTGCAGCATCTCCACAGGATCGCCCAGATAAAAGTGAAAGATCTCGTCCGAAGCCAGCGCGTGCATCTCGGAGAAGGTGCCAGTCTCCAGCAGGTAGTAAATCGCAGATCCTGCAGCCCGCACTCCCTGCGGAGCCGCGACCTGAAGCGATGAGGTGTAGGTGCGGCGAAAAAACCCGCCCTCAACCGGATGCGGCTGCAGTTTCAGCAGTGTCTTGATCTCGTCCGCGGTCATGATCCGATCTTAGCCGCGGCCACCAGCGGCAAAAAAATAGTCGTCTACCGGACCAACGCCGCGCAATTGCTGAAAACGCCCTGCAAGGAGCTGTGTCCGCGCGCATATCGCAGAGCGGCAATGGCACAGTACAATGTTCGCCATGGTGGTTCAGGTGTATACGGCGTCCTGGTGCAGAGACTGCCGCGCAGCAAAGCAATTCTTGGATTCGCACGGGATCCAGTACACGGAAATCAACGTCGATGCCGACCCTGCCGCTTCGGACGAGGTGATTCGGCGTGTCGGCAAGCGGGCCATCCCTCAAATGGTCATCGACGGCGAATGGTTCCAGCCGTACACCCCCGGGCGAGGCCTGCTCTACGACGAGCTGCGCAAGCGCCTGGGCCTGGTTAGCGTCTAGATCCTGTTATTAACTTTCGCGACTGCGGGAAAGTTAATAACAGGCTCTAGGCGCGCGCATCCCTTTACAATCAGGAGTTGGCCTGATGCGGTGAAAAACACCCATTGGACAGCTCTGATTCGTAAGGAGATTGCATTGATCGAGCGCTACACTCGGCCCGCCATGGGGCGTATCTGGACGGAAGAAAACAAGTACCGCTGCTGGCTTCAGGTGGAGGCCGCAGCGAGCGCGGTCCTGGCCGAGGACGGCGTCATCCCCACCAAGGCAGCCGAGGTCATCGCCTCAAAGTCCAGCTTCTCCGTAGAGCGCATCCGCGAGATCGAAGCGGAGGTGAAGCACGATGTCATCGCCTTCACTACCGCGGTGGCGGAGAGCCTCAAGGGACAGGGCCTGGATGCCGAATCCCGCTGGCTGCACTACGGGTTGACATCCAACGATGTGGTCGACACCGCCCAGGCCCTCCAGGTAAAAGAAGCCTCGCAGCACATTCGCACCGGCCTGGAAGCGCTGCTTGCGGTGCTCAAACGCCGCGCCCTCGAGTTCAAGCACACCCCCACCATCGGGCGCACCCATGGCATCCACGCAGAGCCGACCACCTTTGGACTGAAGCTGCTGAACTGGTTCGCGGAGATGCAGCGCAACCTGGCCCGGTTCGATGCTGCAGCCGAGGACATGCGGGTGGGTAAGCTCTCTGGCGCGGTGGGCACCTTCGGCCACCTCAAGCCTGAGCACGAAGAGCGCATCTGTGCTCGTCTCGAACTCAAGCCCGCGCCGGTGGCCACGCAGGTCATCCAGCGCGACCGCCATGCCGCCTATATCTCAGCGCTCGCCATCATCGGCAGCACCTTGGACAAGATCGCCGTCGAAGTCCGTCATCTGCAGCGCACCGAAGTGCGAGAGGCGCAGGAGTACTTCAGCGAAAAGCAGAAGGGCTCTTCCGCCATGCCGCACAAGAAGAACCCCATCACCAGCGAGCAGATCAGTGGGCTGGCCCGCGTGCTGCGCGGCAATGCCCAGGCAGCGTTCGAGAACGTGGCGCTGTGGCACGAACGCGACATCTCCCACTCCTCCGTAGAGCGTGTGATCTTCCCCGATTCGACGATCCTGGTGGATTACCTGCTGGCCAAGACCACTGATCTGATCGATCGCCTGCTGGTCTATCCCGAGCGCATGAAGAAGAACCTCGAAAGCACGGGCGGCCTGATCTTCAGCGGTCAACTGCTGCTTGATCTGGCCGAGGCGGGCATGATGCGCGAAGACGCGTATCGGCTGGTGCAGTCGCACGCCATGCGCTCGTGGAAGGAGGATCTGGTATTTCGCGATGAAGTAGCCCGCGACGCGCAGATCACCTCCCTGCTCAGCGCAGACAAGCTTGCCAAGACCTTCGATTACACGCGGCAGCTGGGGAACGTGGACGCGATCTTCAAGCGGGTGTTAGGCGAATCGTAGGAGTCGGGAGCCCTGAAGCAAAAAGACTCACGAATCATAGGTTCGATTCTCGCAGCAGCCAGCAGCATCGATCACCTGGGCGACACCGCGCGGAATCGAACCGATTTACATCGTCCCTGCGGGACTCGTCTCCTGCGCGCAACCGTTCCCCACGCCGAGGCGCGGGGCTAACAAACTCCACGCCTACGGCGGGTAGACACAGCTCAAGATCTTCGCGGCTGCGCTGGCCTCGCAGCCGGTTGACCTCGCGGGCCGGGGTGTCACATAACCGCTAACATGCCGCGCCAAAAGTCGCGCCGCAGGCGCAACGTTCCTTAGCCCCGCGCTTCAGCGTGGGGGACGAATCCGCTGTACACTGGCTAGTCCCGTAGGGACGGTGCACAATGGCGCATACATACGCGAGCAATTTCATTCATTGTGTCTTCAGCACAAAGCACCGCTGCCCGCTGATTCCTGCTGCGCGCGCAAGTGAGCTCTACGCCTATCTGGGCGGTATCGCGAACGGCGAGGGATTCTCGCTGATTTCGGCAGGCGGAACGCCCAATCACGTCCACGTGCTGCTCGTCTTGCCGTCTTCCATCACCCTGGCACACGCGGTGCAGAAGCTCAAAGGAAGCTCTTCTCGCTGGATGGGCCGCGGCTTTTCCTGGCAAGAAGGTTATGGGGCGTTCAGCGTCAGCCCATCGCAGGTCGCAACCGTCAAACGGTATATTCAGAATCAAGAAGAGCATCACCAAGAACGCGATTTTGAGCAGGAATTCACCACACTCCTCCGAAGTTGTGGAATCGAATTCGACCAACGTTGCGTATTTGGCTGATTCTCGAGAACCATCGTCCGAGCGGTCCGCGCTGAAACACGGGGTTAACACACGTTGCGCCGGGGCGCGTTGCGAATTCAAGCTTCGTCCCGATCTCGGATCGAGCGACTCGGAAACCAGGAGTTAGGAACTTGGAACTGACAGTGGCGATTACCGGTGCCTCCGGTGCCCTCTTCGGGCGCGAGTTGCTGCGCGCCTTAGAGGCGGACCATCGCGTCTCGCGCGTGCACTTTGTGGCATCGGACAATGCTCTGCGCGTGATTGCCGAGGAACTGGAGTTTTCGGGCCGGACCAATCTGCTCGAGAAACTGCTCGGCTGTGCACCCCAAAAAACCGTGCAGCACGCGGATACGGACATCGGCGCCCCCATGGCCAGCGGCAGTTATCCCTCCAACGGCATGATCGTGCTGCCCTGCTCGATGGGCACGCTGGCCACCATCGCCAACGGCCTGGCTGACTCGCTCATCGCGCGCGCCGCGGATGTGACGCTTAAGGAGCGCCGCTCCTTGATTCTCTGCGTTCGCGAGACGCCCTTGAATCGGATTCACCTGCGCAATATGAACCTGGCTGCCGAGGCCGGAGCCGTGATTTTTCCGGTCATTCCGACCTTCTACAACAAGCCGATCGATTCGACCGAGATGGCTCGGCAGTTTGTTTTCCGGGTGCTGGCCCACATCGGACTGCCCCAGCCGGGCGCCTATGTCTGGAAGGCCGAAGAGTAGCCACATCGGCATGGCGCGATAATCGACCGCCCTTCTCCAGAAACTTCCACTCCGACCGCACATTCCTGGTTGACACCCCCGCTGGCCAGCCTCGATACTGACCTCAATGCGGAACTCACGGAAGTGCGGAACGGAGGTCATGGCCATGTGCATGTGTGGCGAGATGACCCGTCCGTTGAGTTCTTGAGAGGCTGAGCGCCTCAAGGCTTAAGAGCAAACGGCCCGGGTCCTGGTGAGGATTCGGGCCGGTTTGTTTTGCGCGCAATCCGCGGAGATCACACCGAACACGACAGAGCGGCCATCCGCAAGCAGGGTGAGCCGGTAAGACTGAGCGAAGGAGCAAACGATGGCGGAAACCAAGCAGCATCTGGCCACTTTGGCCGTTCATGCCGGGCAATCGCCCGATCCCGCAACCGGATCGCGTGCCGTGCCCATCTACCAGACCACCTCCTACCTGTTCCAAGACGCGGATCACGCGGGCCGGCTCTTCGCTCTGCAGGAGTTCGGAAACATCTACACCCGCATCATGAACCCCACCACCGACGTCTTTGAGAAGCGCGTGGCGGCACTGGAAGGTGGAGCGGCGGCGCTGGCTACATCGTCAGGACAGGCGGCAGAGACTCTGGCCATCACCACCTTGGCGGCAGCCGGCGATGAAATCGTCTCCACCACCTCGCTCTACGGCGGCACTTACAACCTCTTCCACTACACACTGCCGCGCCTCGGCATCAAGGTGCGCTTTGTGGATAGCGACGACTTCGCGGGCTTGCGCGCGGCCATCAATTCCAACACCAAGGCCGTCTACGCCGAGACCCTGGGGAATCCCAAGCTCGACATCACCGACATCGAGCAGTTCGCCGCCATCGCCCACGAGCACAAGGTGCCGTTGATCATTGACAACACCGCGGCCTCTCCAGCCCTGGTCCGTCCGATCGAGTGGGGCGCGGACATCGTGCTCAACTCCGCCACCAAATTCCTCGGTGGCCATGGCACCACCATCGGCGGTGTCATCGTGGACTCAGGCAAGTTCGATTGGGCTGCCTCCGGGCGTTTCAAGGAATTCACCGAGCCCGATCCGTCCTATCACGGACTCTCCTACTCCCAAGCCTTCGGACCGCTCGCCTTCATCCTCAAGGCGCGTATCCAGGGGCTGCGCGACACCGGCGCGGCGCTCTCGCCCTTTAACTCCTTCCTGCTGCTGCAAGGCATCGAGACGCTGCACTTGCGCATGGAGCGGCACTCCCAGAACGCGCTGGCCGTGGCCAAGCACCTCGAGGCACATCCTGGCGTGGAATGGGTCAACTACCCCGGCCTCCAGTCCAGTCGCTACTACACGCGGGCTCAGAAGTACCTGCCCGGCGGGCGAGGCGCGCTGCTCACCTTCGGCATCAAGGGCGGCTACGACGCAGGCAAGAAGTTCATTGACTCCCTGCAACTGTTCTCCCTGGTGGCCAACATCGGCGATGCCAAGTCGCTCGTCATTCACCCCGCCTCGACCACCCACCAGCAGCTCTCCGCGGATCAGCTCGTCGCC
>CBJOJD010000385.1:0-5181 GCA_966443485.1 uncultured bacterium
GGATGCATCTGCCCGCGGCGCTGGCGGAGCGGGGACCAGTAGGGCTGACGACTTACGATATCTGTCCGGAACAGGATGCGGACAACTTTTACCGCATCGAGCGGCAAGTGCTGCGTGACGCTGCCGAGGTGCAGGATGTGGTGCAGACGGGCAGCGAGACGGGTGTGCGCTGGGTGCATGTTCGCGAGGTTCCGGTTAAGAACGCCGGCAACGAAGTGATTGGGGTGCTGGCGCTGTTCCGGGACATGACGCAGCGGATCCTGGCCGAGGAGCACCTGCTGGAGAACGTGGAGTCTCTGCGCGAGTCGCAGCGAATCGCGGGCGTGGGAAGCTATGTGCTGGACGCGCGGCGCGGGGCGGTGGTGACGTCCTCGTTGCTCGATGGAATTTTGGGGATCGATAAGGACTACCCGCACACCGTGGACGGGTGGAGAGACCTGATTCATCCCGAAGACCGGGAGTGGGTGATCGAGGAGTTTACGGACACCACGATTGGGAAGGGCCAGCTGTGGGACCGGGAGTACCGGATCGTACGGCCCAGCGATGGACAAGCGCGCTGGGTGCACGGCATTGGGCGGGTGGAGCTGGATGGCCATGGCAAGTCTTTGCTGGTGCGCGGCACCATCCAGGATGTGACGGAGCGCAAGCAGATTGAGTCGGCTCTTCAGGAGGCGAAGAATCGTCTGCGTCTCTTTATCGAGGAGGCGCCTGCAGCGCTGGCGATGTTCGACCAGGAGATGCGGTATCTGGCGGTGAGCCGCCGCTGGCTGGAGGTCCTGGGAATTGGGGACGAGCCGGTGGTGGGCCGCAGTCATTACGACGTGGTTCCCGATATTCCGGAGCGCTGGAAGGAAGCTCATGCGCGGGGCATGGCTGGAGAGGCGCTTCGGCATGACTGCGACCGGTTTGATCGCGCCGACGGCAGCGTGTGCTGGCTGCGCCGGGAGATCTTGCCATGGCGTCATGATGATGGCACGGTGGGTGGAATCGTGCTGTTCATCGACGACATCACGAAGTCGCATGTGGCGGAGGAACGGCTCCGGCTGGCGGCCAGCGTGTTTGAGCATGCCAGTGAAGCGATCATGGTGACGGATCTCGAGGCGCGGATCGTGGAAGTGAATGAGACGTTCACGCGCATTACGGGTTTCCAGCGCGATGAGGTGCTGGGGCGCAATCCCAGGCTGCTGCAGTCGGGACGACACACGCGTTCTTTCTTTGAAGAGATGTGGCGGTCGGTGAAGGATTCGGGCCGGTGGCGCGGGGAGCTTTGGAACCGCACCAAGAACGGCAGCCTCTTTGCCACGATGACCACGATCACCACGGTGTTTGATTCGGAGGGGAAGGCGCAGTATTACCTGTCTCTCGGCTCGGATATCACGCCGATCAAGGAGCAGGAGCGGCAGCTGGCGCACATCTCGCACTTCGATGCGCTGACCGGATTGCCGAATCGCGTGCTGCTGGTGGAGAGACTGCGCCAGGCCATGGCCAACTGCGGGAACTCCTCGCGGCGTCTGGCGGTGGCGTATTTCGATCTGGATGCGTTCAAGGCGATCAACGACGTGCATGGTCACGCGACCGCGGACCGTCTTCTGGTGACGGTAGCGACGCACATGAAGCGGGCACTGCGCGAGGGAGATCTGCTGGCGCGGATCAGCGGCGACGAATTTGTGGTGGTGCTCTCGGATTTGCCGAGCGCGGATGCGGCTGGGCCGCTGTTTTCAAGATTGCTGCGGGCGGTATCGGATCCCATCAAGGTGGGCGGGAACAGTCTGCAGGTGGGGGCCAGCGCGGGGGTGACGTTCTATCCGCAGTCTGAGGACGTGGATGCGGATCAGCTGCTGCGTCAGGCCGACCAGGCGATGTATGTGGCCAAGCTCTCGGGGGGCAATCGCTGGCATGCGTTCGATCCGGAGGAAGACCGGTCGGCCCGCGGACGGCATGAGGAGTTGGGCCGGTTGCGCCAGGCGCTGGAGATGCGCGAGTTTGTGCTGTTCTATCAGCCCAAGGTGAATATGGCGACCGGCGAACTGGTGGGAGCGGAGGCGCTCATTCGGTGGCGTCATCCGGAGCGCGGGCTGTTGCCGCCGGGAATGTTTCTGCCCTTGCTGGAACAGCATGATCTGGCGATTGATGTGGGCGAGTGGGTGATCGCCACAGCGCTGGAGCAAGTGGAGCAGTGGTGTGCCGCGGGACGGCGCATGACGATCAGCGTGAATGTGAGCGCGCGGCAGTTGCAGCATCCGGATTTTGTGGAGCGGCTGGGGGCGCTGCTGCAGGCGCATCCCAATGTCGATCCTTCTTATCTCGAGCTGGAAGTGCTGGAGAGCAGCGCGCTGCAGGACGTTGCGGTGGTTTCGCAGGTGATTGAGGCGTGCCGGCGTATGGGCATGTCAGTCTCCATCGACGACTTCGGGACGGGCTACTCCTCGCTCACCTATTTGAAGCAGTTGCCGGTGAGTGTGCTGAAGATCGACCAGAGCTTTGTGCGCGATATGCTCGACGATCCGGATGATCTGGCGATTCTTCAAGGTGTGATGGGATTGGCCACGGCATTCCGGCGGCTTCCGGTGGCGGAAGGCGTGGAGACGGTGGGACACGGCGTGCTGCTGTTGAAGCTGGGCTGCCAGCTGGCGCAGGGGTACGGGATTGCCAAGCCCATGCCGGCGGAAGAGCTGTTGGGCTGGTATGAGAAGTGGCGCCCGGATCCGCGCTGGACGCAGGCAGTGGCGCTTAGCCCTTCGGAGTGGCCGTTACTGGTGGCTGAGGTGGAATTGAGTGCCTGGAACAAGGCCATCGAGGATTTCGTGACCGGGGAGCGCACCAGTGCTCCGGAGCTGGACGCGGGCCGTTGCCGCTTTGGGGCCTGGGTGGAAGGCGAGAAGCTGGGCGGGCATGGGGACGGTCATCTGATTGACCGGATCGATCTGCTCCACCAGGAATCGCACCGGATTGCCAAGCAGGCAGCGGATCTGAAGATGCGCGGGCTGGTGGAAGAGGCCAAGCTGCTGCTCTCGGAGACGCGGTTGCTACGGGATGAGATCCACGGGCACCTGAGTCTGCTGACCAAGGGCACTCATCATGAGCCGCCGGCCAAGCCGGTGGTGCAAGCGCCGACCAAGGCGCGCCGCGCGACCGCTAAGATACAATGATGGATGGGCGAAAGCATCTTCGGCTAGTTTAGCGAACCGACGCCGCGCCGCGGCGGAGTGCGAACCATCCCGCGTAAGCCGTCTCTCGGCTGAAGACGCCGCTCTCCCGATTTTCATTTGCGTTTTGACGCAACGATTGCAAGGAGTTCTTTATGGCGATTCCCGCCACTCAAATGCGCCCGGGCATGATCATCAAGCACAACGACCAGCTCCATTTGGTCTTCAAGGTGGAGCATCGTACGCCCGGCAACCTGCGCGCGTTCATCCAGGCCAAGCTGCGCAACCTTCGTTCGGGAGCGATGTTCGAGCACCGCTTTCGTTCCGCCGACGCGATCGAGAAGGTGTCGGTTGACGAAGTCACGATGGAGTTTTTGTACGCCGATGGTGACGACTACTACTTCATGAATCCTGAGGATTACGAGCAGACGGTGCTGAAGGGGTCGTTGCTGGGCGATGCGATCGAGTATCTGACGCCCAACCTGCAGATCAAGGTGAGCTACATCGATGGCGCGGCCGTAGGTATTGACCTGCCCAGCTTTGTGGAGCTGACGGTCGTGGAGACGGAGCCTGGTTTGAAGTCGGCTACGGCGTCGAGCGTGACCAAGCCGGCCAAGATGGAAACAGGCCTGGTGGTGCAGGTGCCTCCCTTCATCAACGAAGGCGAGAAGATTCGCGTGGACACGAGCGAAGGCGCTTACATGAGCCGCGCGTAGTTTCAACGCTGCTGCTGTAAGCAACTCGAGTGAATCAAAATGCGCCTTTGCGCTTTCTCCTGTAGGGGGCGCAGAGGCGCTTTTGTTTTTGGCGGCGTCGGGGTTTGACAATCCATGAAGCCGGGATTCAGAATGCGGTGGTTGGGGAAGGCGTCGCTCTCGCGTCTTTCTATTGGCATGACAGTTCGAAGAGCCACCGAGCCTCGAGCTTGGTCGAAGATAGCAAGCCGTAGTACTGCGGCCTGCGTACCTGCGATGAGCGGGTGTGCGTGCTTCTCCCCGGAATGATGCAGTACCTTGCAAGGCCTTGTTGCTAAGGAATCGTATAAGCCAATCCATGTGGTCCTAGTGGCGCCGGTCTGAGGCCACGGGATGCACTGTGTCTCTGTTGCACAGCTCATCGAGTGGATGACGAGGATTGCCGTGCCAGTGAGCCGATAGCCCAGGCACACGGCTTGCGGGCGGCCCAACCAGAGAACGATTACCAGGAGGTCAGAGATGAAGCGCCAAGAGATCCCCCCTCAGCGCGGCGGTGGGAATACGTTTACCCGAAGATTCAAGATTTTGGCAGTGGTCTTGCTGTTGACGATCTTCCCCGCGATTCACTCGCAGGAAAACGCGACCGTTAACGGCTCCGTTACGGATTCAACGGGAGCAGTGGTACCGAACGCTGAGGTATCGCTTACCAATCCGGCGACCGGGCAGGTGCGGCAGGCGACCTCGAACAGCGTGGGAGCTTACCGGTTCGCAAACCTCGGTATCGGCCGTTACACCCTGACGGTGACGGCCGCAGGATTCCAGAAGTTTACGAAGACCGACATTGTGGTGAACGTGGCGCAGACGCTGGAGGAGAACGTCAACCTCACGGTGGGCAGCCAGGCGCAGACGGTGACGGTGGCTGCGAACGCGCTGCAGGTGCAATCGCAGACGGTGACGGTGGCTGCGAACGCACTGCAGGTGCAATCAGAGACCAGCGAGGTGAGCACGCTGATCAACGACAGGCAGGTGGAACAGCTCTCAACCAACGGCCGCAATGTGGTGCAACTGGCGGCGCTGGGCCTGGGCGTGTCGAACAACCTGCCGTCATTCGGAGGCGTGAACGCGTTGACCTCCGCCAATGGCATCAGCTTCAACGGGACGCGTACGTCGCACAACATCTACCTGCTGGATGGAGGCGAGTTGAACGACCGCGGGTGCGGCGGCTGCTACATGGTATTGCCGGCGCAGGATGCGATCGCGCAGTTCCAGACACTGGACAGCAACTACAGTCCGGACTACGGCATTGGCTCGGGCGGCACGATTGTGATGGTGTTGAAGTC
>CBJOJD010000386.1:0-5165 GCA_966443485.1 uncultured bacterium
ACGCGATCAAGCGAGCTCAGGCTACGGACCGGGTTCTGGTGGCATTCGATGTGAATCAGGACACGCTGGACGGGATTAAGGCGGGCGTAATCGAAGCGACCATCGCCCAGAAGCCATTCACGATGGGATATGTGGGGCTGCGGGCCCTGGATTCGATCTACCACTATCCGCCCAAAGAGGGCCTTACCCGCGATTATGGGGTGGACTCCTTCTCGTATTTCCCGATGTTCGTGGACACGGGGACTTCGGTGGTGGATAAGAACAACGTGGACCTGTACATCTCGTCGGCCGCGGAAGGGAACCGCTAGCGACCTCAAAGCTTGAGGCGGGTTCAGTTGCGCCGCGCTGGTACCGGCAGGCGGGTGCGGCGGAGTGTGTTCGATTACCGGCTTCGGCTCCAAATGAAAACGGCGGCCTCCAAAAGGAAGCCGCCGTGGTGAAACAGAAGCGCAGGTTATTCGGGCTTGGAGGTACCGCCAGCCGCACTTTCCTGCTTGGCCAGCCGCACGTGAGCTCCATCCAGCTTGTGCTGAACCTTGGCCACGTCGCCGGGCTCTACGTCGACGCTGGGCGTCTTCGCATACTGCGACAGGGACAACTCCCATTGCGTTGCTGCCAGGCGGATACGGCCGGTCTTCTCGTACAGGTCGCCGAGGTGATCGTGGACGGTGGGATCGGTCTGATCGCGCTCCACGGCCTGGCGCAGATTCTCTTCTGAGAGCTCGTACTCACCCAGCTTGAAGTAGGTCCAACCCAGGGAATCGAGGTAGGCTCCGTTCATGGGGTCGAGTTCAACGGCTTTGCGCACCAGCTTGAGAGCTTCGGGCAGGCGGATACCCTTGTCCGCGAACATGTACCCCATGTAGTTGAGGGTCATGGCGTTGTTGGGATCCATGTCGAGGACCTGGCGGAAGTACTGTTCAGCCTGATCGGAGTGCTTTTCGCGATCGGCGAGAGCACCGCGGAGGAAGAGCAGGTAAAGCTTGTCTTCCTTCTTGGTGGCCAGGGGTGCCGCTTTGTCCAGCACGTCCTGCGCGTCCTTCCAGCGGTGCAAGCGGGTGTCCAGATTGGCGAGAACGAAGTAGACCTTGCGATCGGTCTCCGAGTTGTTGAGCAGACCTTTCGCCAGGTTCACGCCTTCGTCTGCCTTGCCCTGGTCGACCAGCTCTCCGGCGAGCATCAACTTCAACTCGATGTTCTTGGGATTCGCCGCCACGGCCTGGCGGGAGACCTCGACAGCCTTGTCAAACATGTGGGCGTCGTTGTAGGTATCCACCTCAGACTGATAGCCCTGTATGGCCGTTTCGCCACCCAGCTCGATCATCTTGCCGTAGGTCGCGATGGCCTGATCGATCTTGTTCTGCTCGTGGTAGACGCTGCCCAGGCGCTCGAGGAAGATACCGCGGTTGTTCTTCTCGTCGGCGGTGTAAGCGCCGTTGGCGTGGGAGGTCTGGTCGAGGATCTTTGCGTAGACTTCGGCGGCCTCATCGTAGCGGCCAAGCACATCGAGCAGCAGGCCTTCGTTGTAGCCGGCCTCCTGATTTTCGGGATCTTTCTTGCGCGCTTTGCGGATCGTGCCGAGGGCGTCCTCGTATTTGCCCTGGCGGCGCTGGATTTCGGCGATGTGCACCAGGGCACCCGCGTCCTCAGGATCGGCAGCGGAGAGGTTCTTGTACTGCTTGAGGGCGGCATCGAACTGCCCGTCGTTCAACAGCGCCTGAGCGAGCGCGTTCAAAGTGGCGGAGTCTTCGGGCTGGAGTTCGGCGGCCTTCTGGTAGGCAGCGATGGCGTCCTTGGGGCGCTTGAGCTGCTCGTAAGTCGCACCCAGGGTGAAGTCCATGCGGGCGGTCCGATCACTCTGGGGGACGGACTCAATCGACTTGGCGGCACGCTCCAGATCGCCGTTCTCGGCGTAGACTCGCGCCAAGTTGAGGACAACTTCTTCGGACTCCGGATCCATGGCGCGAGCGGTATTGAACTGCTCTTCCGCCTTGGCGGTCTGATGCTTGACGGTATAGAGCTGCCCGAGAACCATGCGGTCCTCAACGCTCTTGGGCTGGAGGGAGACGATTTTTTCGTATTCGGCGATGGCTTGATCGAGCACGTTGCCCGAAGGAGAGGCTGACGAAACCCCGTTCTGCTGCTCGCCGAGCTGCCGTAAGTAGATGCGTCCCAGGAGCTTATGGGCATCCACGTCATTGGGTGCGGTCTTCAGGACCTCGCGGGCGGTGGATTCAGCCTCGCGGGGACGGGAGGCACGCAAGTAGAGATCGGCCAGCTGGTCGTAGAGGCCCGGGGAAGAGGGATCGGCGTTGATGGCCGCCTTGTACTCCTCGATGGCGTGCTGCATGAACTCGGGCCGGCCGGAGTTGATGGCCTGTTCCTCGTAGAAGCCCGCCATGGCGGCATGGAAGTAAGCCGAACCGCGGTTGGCGGCCTGGGTGTCCGGAGTGCCGGAGGGCTTCGCGGAAGCGGAGGAAGCGGCTTCTGCCGGCTTGGCGGTTTGGGCAGCGATGCTCGCGATGGGGCACGACACAAGCGTGAGTGCGGTCAGCGAGGACCAGAGGATCGGGAGGGGGCGTGGTGTGGTCATGAGTGATACAGGAATCCCGTGACGTCACGTTGCCGGAGTTGTACTTCCGGTCGTTTGGAGCCAAACGAGACGGGGCGCCTCATTTAGAGACGATTCTACGCGTCATTTGGTTCGCTACGCTTCTAGAATGGCACGATTTTGGACCTGGCCGGCCCAAAAGCAGACAAAGGAGCTCCATCGGGTCAATTCCAGGGACCTATCCGCGCTGATCTGCATGGATTTGCGAGCGAATCGAGCAGCTTAGCTGGAGGTCCAGCCGGAGTCCCGGAGGAAGTCGAGCTGCTGACGGAGCACGTCGGTGTGCTGGAGCAGCCGCTCAAGCTGGATGGTCCCGGGGTGGTTGGCAGGCGGGGAGTCGGCCGAGGACGGGGCTTGCCAGGGCGGGACGGGGGGTGCGTCCGGGCTGGTCAGCACACGCTCGAGCCATTCCAACCTCCGGTCGAGGATGCTCAGGCGGTCCTGGACAGGCTGGGAGCGCTTCCAATCCCACTCTCCTTCGAGAGCGGTGAGGGTGGTGACGCCCTGGGCGAAGCGCCGTAAGTAGGTGACCACGGTGGTGGCGGAACGCCCGAAGCCCTCCCGGGCGCGCCAGCTCTCGGCCAGGAGCCGATCCAGCGACTCCTCCGCCGCGTTGTGCGCCAGGCCGGTTCGACGGCGTGCGTTGGCCAGAATGCGGGAAGATCGGGAGCCGCTTCGCCAAGCGCCGGCTAGTTCCTGGAGGTAGGCACGATCGGCGGCGACGCTTTCCCGGAGCACCTGAGGCGCGCGTTCGCGTTCATAGGCGGGGAAGAGGAAGAGCATTGCGATGGTGGAGATGGATGCTCCGGCGATCGTGTTGAGGATGCGAACGACGGCGAGCTGCCAGTCGCCAGCGTAGGGCATCCAGGCGAGAACGAACGTGGGGGTGAGAAAGAAGGCGAAGGCAGCGTAGCTGACCGGCAGGATCGCGAGGGAAAGCAGAGCACAAGGGAAGAGGACGGCGGCTGTGGCCATTTGAGAATGGAGCAGCATGGCAAGCAGTGCGGCGAGGACGCCTCCCGCGATGGTGCCGCCGATACGCTGCACTCCACGACGCAGGGTGCTGCCCACATGAGGCTGCAAAACGATGAGAGACGTGAGCAGCAGCCAATATCCATGATTTACCTCGAAGCGCAACACCAGAGCTACATCAAGGCTGCACACAATGGCTACGCGAAGAGCGTGACGCAGGGTGAGGGATTTGAGGGTGAGATGAGCGCGAAGGGAGTCGAGACTCCAGCCGCGGCGCAATTGGGCGAGGCGCCCGTAGACGTAGCCGAAGTGAGTGACGGAGGCCAAGCGCGGGTGAGTTGGAGTCTTGCTTGGTCCAGAGCGAAGCTGGGCCGAGGTATCGAGTGCTGTTTCGAGCAGCGAGGCAGATTGGGCGATCTGTTCGAAGAGGAAGCGGTTGGACGGGTCTGACGCACCCGCGCAGGGGCTCACCGAAATGGGGAGAAAGCTGACGGCGTCACGCTGTGCACGAATCTGCGAGATGGGAAGGGCAGAGCGCCGCGTCAAGAGAACGGAGATCAGCGCCTCCGTGCTGCGGAGATTGTCTAAGCCTGCAAAGGCGGAATCGGAGCAGAATTGGCCGTTCTGAGCGCCGTGCTGATGCTCGAGGTGTTCGGCGATGGCGATGGTGCGGGCGATGAGCAGGTCGGCTGTTTCGAGCAGAACGATCAGGTGATTCATCTGAGCGCTGCTGGTGAATTGCTCGGAGCGGGCTTGTGCGATCGCTTCCCATGCGCGCTCCACCGCGTGACGGACGCGATATTGATGATGTTGCGCGAGGCGATGCCAGAGCGATGTGGCGGACGCGGGACGCTTCGAGAGCTCAACGGCTGACGCCAGGAAGGAGGCGAGTTCGATGTAACACTGGCCGATGGCGGAGCGAGCAGGGCGGTAGGGGTCGAGTGGCCACAGAAACAGGGAGAGGGCAGCGGCCCAGAGGCCACCGGCAAGCAGGAGCAGACCGAGATTGAGAGCGGCGTGCGCATCGCTGGTAGGAGCTCCGATGCCGCAGATATAGACCACCTCGACGAGGACGCTCGCGGTGGTGAAGGGCGGGCCAAGGACAGCGAGATAGCTCCAGAGAAAACACCACAGCAGGGTGACGGGAACGGCCCAGAGCAGATGAGCGCCGACCAACGCTCCGAGAAACACGCCGAGGCCGCCGCCCAGGGCGAGGGTGATCAGGCCATGCAGGCGGGCGCGATAGGGACCTCCGGGATCGGCGAGGATGGCTTCGAAACCGCCGAGTCCGGCCCAGCCAAGGTTGGGGATGTGCCAGAGGTCGCCGAGCACGAGGGGCACGCAGAGTGCGACCGCGGCGCGCGTGCCGCGCAACCAGTCCAGACGAGCAGCGAACGCGAGGAGGCGCGTGTGCCACGAAGGCTGGCCGGAGTCGATGGGCGGCATGAGTTCATTACATCATTCGAGGATCGGATCTAGAAGATGGTCGGCATAGCTGCAAAAGGATTGGGCATGGCCGAAGCCATGCCCAGGATTGCGATTCGCTCGACTGCGATTTAGGAGTCGATGGAGTGAAGAGCGC
>CBJOJD010000387.1:0-5146 GCA_966443485.1 uncultured bacterium
AGTATCATTTGCGGCTGCTGCAGCGGGAGCGCGGGATTCTCGATAATATCGGCGCCCGATCCATTGGAGAGCGGTTACTGCAGTCGGCCAGCTCCTGCGGCTATCGCGCCCTGGGTATGAACGGCGGTAGGCTTGCTCCTGGGGAGTTGGCTGACTTCTTCACGATCGACCTGAAGGATCTTTCAATTTTGGGTTTGGATGCCGAATCGATGGCTGCGCAGGCAGTCTTCTCCGTGAACCGTTCAGCCATTCGCGACGTAGCGGTCGCCGGGAAGATGGTGCTTCGGGATGGGCGCCACGTGCAGGAAGAAGAGATTCGCACGCGCTATCAACACGTGCAGCAACGATTTGTTCGGGAGGGAGCATGAGCGTAACGGAAGCCCCTGTGATTCGCGCTCCGCGTGGGTCGCAACTGCGCTGTAAGGGCTGGCAGCAGGAAGCGGCGCTGCGCTGCCTGATGAACAATCTAGATCCCGAGGTGGCGGAACGCCCCAGCGATCTGGTTGTGTATGGAGGAATCGGCCGAGCTGCGCGCAACTGGGAGTGCTTCCACGCGATAGTGCGGGAGCTCGAGCAGCTGGGCAGCGAAGAGACGCTCCTGGTGCAATCCGGCAAGCCAGTGGCGGTGTTTCCGACGCATGACATGGCGCCGCGGGTGATCATTGCGAACTCCAATCTGGTGGGCAAATGGGCGAACTGGGAGCACTTTCACGAGCTCGATCGCAAGGGCCTGATGATGTACGGCCAGATGACGGCGGGTAGCTGGATCTACATTGGGACACAAGGCATTCTGCAGGGCACCTTTCAGACCTTCGCCGCATTGTCGGAGCGGCACTACGGCGGCTCCCTGCGAGGAAAGCTGGTGGTTACGGGCGGCATGGGCGGCATGGGCGGCGCTCAACCGCTGGCGGTCACGCTGAACGATGGGGTAGTGCTGACCATCGAGGTGGATCGAACGCGGATTCAGCGCCGTGTGGAGACACGTTACTGCGATGCGCTCTGCGAGGATCTTGATGAAGCGCTCGATCTTTGCGAGCGGGCACGGCGCGAGGGGCGGGCGCTGAGTGTGGGTTTGGTCGGAAACTGCGCCGACGTGTTGCCGGAGATTGTGCGCCGCGGCGTTCAAGTGGATGTGGTTACCGATCAGACCAGCGCACACGATCCTTTGAACGGATACATCCCTCAGGGGATGTCACTCGAGCAGGCGGCGGAGTTGCGCCAGCGGGATCCGGAAGAGTACGTGCGGCGCTCCACTGTGTCCATGGTCAAGCATGTGGACGCGATGCTGGCGCTGCAGCGCGCGGGTGCGGTCGCGTTCGATTACGGCAACAACATTCGTCGCTTTGCCTGCGATGCGGGCTGCGCCGACGCGTTTCTTATCCCCGGCTTTGTTCCGGAGTACATTCGGCCGCTGTTCTGCACGGGAGCGGGGCCATTCCGCTGGGTGGCGCTTTCGGGTGATCCGCGGGACATCGATCGGACGGATGAGCTGGCGTTGCATCTCTTTCCAGAGAACGAGATTCTCACGCGCTGGCTGCGGCTGGCGCGGGGGCGCTTTGCTTACCAGGGCTTGCCTGCGCGCATCTGCTGGCTGGGGTACGGGGAGCGCGCGCGGATGGGCGAGGCGATGAATGACCTTGTGCGCAAGGGTGAGTTGTCTGCGCCGGTGGCGATCGGCCGCGATCATCTGGATACCGGGTCGGTCGCCAGCCCTTATCGAGAGACGGAGAAGATGCTGGACGGCTCCGATGCGGTGGCCGACTGGCCAGTGTTGAATGCGCTGTTGAATACGGCCTCGGGCGCGAGTTGGGTCAGCTTTCATCATGGTGGCGGCGTGGGCATGGGGTACTCGCTGCATGCGGGTCAGGTGACGGTGGCGGACGGGTCAGAGAACGCCGCGCGGCGCATAGCGCGTGTGCTGAATAGTGATCCGGGGCTGGGCGTGGTCCGTCATGCCGATGCGGGATACGAACTGGCCCAGAAGACGGCTCGGGAACGCGGTATCCATATCCCCATGGCAGGGAAGTAGCTATGAATTCGACTGTGGCTGTGGTCAACATCGGCCAGCTGGTGACGTTGGGAGGACCGGCACGCCCGCGCACCGGCGGCGAACTGCGCGAGCTGGGCATTCGCACGGATGCGGCTTTATTCATCGAGGATGGACAGATCGTTGCCCACGGGAGTTATGCCGAGATTCGCGAGCGGATCGGACCGCAGACCAAAGTGATTGATGCGCACAGCCGCTGTGTGACGCCGGGGTTTGTGGACGCGCATACCCATCTGGTGTTCGCAGGCAACCGGGCCGATGAGTTCGAACGCCGCATTGCGGGGGCCACTTACCAGGAGATTGCAGCGGCGGGCGGTGGGATTCAGCGCACGGTGAGTCTGACGCGCGCGGCGAGCGAAGACGAGCTGCTGGATGGGGCACGCCGCCATCGTGACTGGATGCTGCGGGGCGGTACCACCACGATTGAAGCGAAGTCTGGCTACGGTTTGGAGCGCGACACCGAGCTGCGCATGCTGCGGGTATTGGAGCGGCTGGATGCAGAGGGCCCGGTGCGCATTGTGCCGACATTGTTGGCAGCGCATACGGTGCCGCCGGAGTTCGAGCGGAAGCGCGGCGAGTATGTGCGCTGGGTCGCGGAAGAGCTGATTCCGGAGGTGGCGCGCGACGGACTGGCTTGGTACTGCGATGCGTTTTGCGATGACCATGCCTTCACCGTGGAAGAGACGCGAGTCGTGTTGAGTGCTGCCAAGCGGCATGGTTTGAAGTTGCGGGTGCACGCCGAGCAGTTTCGTGCGGGCACGGGAGCAGATCTTGCGGCGGAACTGGGTGCCGCGACCGCCGATCATCTGGAGAGTGTAAGCGACGAGACGCTCGGCCGGCTGCGCAGTGCTGGGGTGCAGCCGGTGCTTCTGCCCGGCTCGGTGTTCGCGCTGGGGCGCAGCGAGTATCCGCCCGCGCGCAAGATGATCGAGCTGGGGCTTGGCATTGTGCTGGCTAGCGATTTTAATCCTGGATCATCGCCAGTGGCGTCCATGCCGCTCATCTTGTCACTGGCCTGCATCGAGATGAAGCTGCTGCCGGCCGAAGCGCTGTGCGCCGCCACAATCAATGCGGCGTGGAGCCTTGGGCTCGGCAAGAAGGTTGGTTCACTGGAACCCGGCAAGCAGGCTGATTTTCTGATTCACGAGTTCACTGATTATCGGGAGCTGGCATACTTCATCGCGGCGCCGGCGCGGCCCCGGGTCTTTATCGCGGGCAGGGAAGCGACGCTGTGACGGCACTGGAGATTTTGCGCGAGCTGGTTGCGATCCCTACGCCATCGCATAGGAGCAATTTGCCGCTGCTGGAGTGGGTGGCCAGCTTTCTGGAAGTGCGGGGCTGGAACCCGCAGCTCTTCCCCTACAGCGATGACTGCGGGGTTGCCAAGGCCAATCTGATTGCGAAGCCTCACGCCGCACGGTTGGAAGGTCGGATTGAGTTGGCGTTTGTCTGTCATACCGATACGGTTCCTTACGCGGAAGATTGGAACGATGCGCTGAAGCTGAGCATGCGCGATCAACATGCCCATGGTTGTGGCGCATGCGATGTGAAGGGCGCTCTGGCTTGCTTCCTGGCGGCGATTGATGCTGTAGGGACTCAGGGATTCGATGCTGGATCGGCGCTGATTCTGACCGCTGACGAAGAGGTCGGATGCAAGGGCATGGAACGGCTTTCGTCGAGCAGCAACTTACAGATTCGATCTGCGATTGTGAGTGAGCCGACTTCATTGCGGCCGGGAATTGCGGGCAAGGGATACGGACTGGCCCGCGTGACGGTTCAGGGGAAAGAAGCACATTCAGCGTTTCCGAGCGAAGGTGTTTCGGCGATTGCGGCGGCGGCGAAGTTCATCTCCCGGATTTATGCCGGTGAAGCAGAGGCTGGGAGGTCTAGCGATGAGCTCTTTGATCCTCCGTGCACGACGGTGAATGTCGGCACGGTGCAGGGTGGGACGGCGAAGAACATTGTTGCCGGCGAGTGCTCGTTTCTGGTGGAGTGGCGCCCGATTCCGGGGGATGCTCCGCAAGCAGAGCTGGCGCGGCTCATGGCGATTGCGGAAGATCTGGGCAAAGAGGACCCGGCGGCGAAGATTCATGTCGAGGGTCTGCGTGCGGAGCCTGGGTTTGCTCCGCTGGCGAGCGGACCGTTGCAGCTCCGCCTGAGGGAGATAGCCAAGCATGCTGCCGGGCCGGTTCGTCCAGCCATGGGCATTAGTTTTGGCTCCGAGGCGAGCCGTCTGGCCCGGGTGGCGGAGGAAGTGATTGTGATCGGGCCGGGCGACATGCACACCGCGCATTCGGAGCGAGAGTGTGTCCCGATTGCCGAGCTGGAGGAAAGGACTGCGACACTGGGCACGCTGTTCGCATAGTCGGAAGCGGTCATCTGTGTCACCGGTCACCGATCAACGTATCTGGGCGGTTGCTATCATGCTCGCGAAAATTCAGAGCCGCGGGAGCTTTCGCTCTCCGGCGAGGAGAGTGAAGGCGTGAGCGCGATCCCAAGCAAAATTCTGGTCCCAATCGATTTCAGTCCCTCATCGCATGAAGCCCTGGAGGCAGCCACCGAGCTGGCCGAGAAGCATCATGCAGAGCTGTATCTGCTGCACGTGGTGCCGGAGTACGCAAATGAAGTACTTCCGGAGAACGTGACTGAGACACAACTGGTAGAGGCCGCTCGCAAGGCGGCTACACAGCGCTTCGAGGTATCGAAGAAGGCGCTAGGCGGCAATGGTGTGAAGCTGACGACCAATGTGGAAGCTGCCGCGGATGTCGCGGGCGCGATTCTGGACGCGGTGGAACGGGAGCATGCGGACTTGATCGTATTGAGTACGCATGGCCTGTCCGGTTGGTATCCGCAGGTGTTCGGATCGATTGCGGAGAAGATTGTGAAGCTGGCGCCCTGCCCGCTGATGCTGCTTCGCGCGCACAAGCCCGAGAGCAGCGCGAAGGTGCCGATTGGGCGGATGATGGAGTGGTGGTGAGGGGGAAGAGTGAAAGAGTGAAGAAGTGAAAGAGTGAAGGAGTGAAGAAGTGAAAGAGTGAAAGAGAGAAGAAGTGAAGGAGTGAAGAAGTGAAAGAGTGAATCAGAGAAGAAGTGAAGAAG
>CBJOJD010000388.1:0-5087 GCA_966443485.1 uncultured bacterium
CAGGCTGGCGAATGTGTACGGCGTGACTCCAACCCCGGTGACCGGCTTGCCATTTAGATGGATCACACGGCCAACTACACTCGGATCGCTGCCAAACCGCCGCTGCCACAGACCGTAGCTTAAGACCACAGCCGCCGCCGATCTGTCACTATCGTCGCTGGCCGGGTCGAAGAGTCGGCCATAACTCGGGCGTGTGCCCAGCTCAGTAAAGTAGTTCGGCGTGATAAAGGAGACGCTGGTGAGTTGCTGGTCGTTGTCGATCTCCATCGGGGGCACGCCAAGTACCGCCATTGCGGCGGAAAGGGTGCGCGCATGCTCCCGATAGAAGAGAAACGATGGGTATGCCATTTCGCTTGTGTAGCTGGTGGGAGATCGGCGTTCCAGTCGCACGATACGCTCCGGGTCGAGAACAGGAAGCGGCTGCAGCGCGATCATGTTGAAGAGGCTGAACGCGGAGATGTTCACTCCAATACCGATGGCCAGCACGAGCACAGCGGTTAACGTGAATCCGGGCGCACGCACGAGAAGCCTTACGCCATATCGCAGATCGTTCACAAGGCGCTCAAGCCAAACCCATCCCCAGGCTTCGTGGGCCTGTTCGCGCATTCGCAAGGTGTTGCCGAAGTTCTTCCGTCCCGCACGAGCGGCCATCTCACGGTGGAACTCCATCTCGTTCTGGAGTTCGGCATCGAGCCTATTTCTATTCATCATGTAATGGACTCGGCGAAGGAATTCGCGCACCTTAAACCTCCCTGACTCATCGGGCTGCTATGCGGTTCGAAGAACATCCTGGATCGCTTGCGTCATGCGTCCGTAGCTGGCCAGCACATGCTTCAGCTCGGCCTTTCCTTGAGGCGTCAAGCGGTAGAAGCGGACCTTACGGTTGGTTTCCGAGATGCCCCACTCGGCTTCAACCCACCCTTTGCGTAGCATTTTCTGCAGCGTGGGGTACAAGAGGCCCTCCTCCACGGCGAGTACTTCACTGGAGAGCAGATGAATGCGTTGGGCGATGGCATACCCATGCAGCGGTTCCGACTGGAGCACGCGAAGGATGAGCATGGGAAGAGCGCCGGCCGGGCTCACCGGATCGGACCTGTCGATCATAGGCATAACGGTATTATGCCTATGAAGGAAATGTCAACAATAATTGCCCTCAGCAAATCCGGCTTTGGGCCGCTCTCTGCTGAAAACCACACCATAAAATTATGCTCGCTGTATAACCGGTTAGATGGTATAAATATGTGGTCATGTCCGCCAAGGGTAAAAAGGGCGACGGGATGAGCCTGCTCGCTACTCCGATCGCATCGCGGGTGGGCGGGCATACGGCTCTTGATTTCTGCAATACCGCGGGTGAGCACCTCTCCGATCAGCCGCTAGAGAAGATCGCTGATTGGGAGGCGTTCGTTCGATGGGCTACGCAAGCAGGGCTGATTTTTGAAGACGATTACCTCTGGTTGGTGCAGACGCCCGAGCCTCTTGGGCCGGTGATTCGGTTACGTGAAGCCGTCTACTCTGTCGCAGTTGCTGTGGCTCGAGGAATCGCAGTTCCGGGTGAGGATCTGGAGGAAATTCAACGGCAGGCCAGCGGGTCCAAGCCGTCCGCGGTGATTGTCGGTGGTCAGATTCGCCGCGAGATCCAGCGCGATCATGCCTCGAGACAGCTACGGTCGATCCTTGCGACCGAAGCGCTGTCGCTATTCTGCTCGCCTCGAGGGACGCGCATTGGGATTTGTGATGGCGGGAACTGTGGCTGGGTATTCATTGATGAAAGCCGAGGCAAGCGCCGCCGGTGGTGCGATATGAACGACTGCGGCAATCGGGCGAAGGCAAGGCGCTATTACCAGGAGCACAAGAGTAAATAGCTCCGTATCGGACGGTCCGAACGAGTTGATCGTCGTGACTCTCTTCAGAGGGCTGCTTGTCAGGGTTGCGAGGGAAAGCACGCAGTGTTCAAACGCGTTCGAAGATCGTGAAAGCAGATGGAGGCATCCAATGATCCGACTTGTCGTCCTACTTGCCGCAGCCGCGTTGCTCAGCCTTAACGCATCTTCACAAGCTTCATCGGCAGAACAGATCATTGCCGACCAGGAACGAGCTCTGGGTGAAGCGATGATCCACAAAGATATTCCGACGCTATCACGACTGGTTGCCGACGATTGGGCGTTGCAGAGCGAGAGTGGCGGCGGCAGCAAGCGGGCTTTCATTCGCGATATCCAATCGGGCAAGCTCGTGGTAAGCAGCTTCAGGATCCATGACATGCATGTCCACGTGGTTGGCGACCTGGCATGGGTGCAAGCGTATGACGACGAGCACACGGCTTATGCCGGAAAAGATAGCAGCGGCACCTACAACTGGATGGATGTATGGCAAAGACGCAATGGGCAATGGGTCTCGGTTGCGACGCAGCTGACGCGAGTGAAGCCTAGTCACCCCTGATTTGGATGAAGGCAAGCGCGGATGAGTAGCAACGCGCTGGCTGGTTCAACCAGTGTGCCGTGTGGGCCGTGCCGATGTATTCGCCTGGTCCGGCTCAGAGCGCTCACGGTTGATCTGAAGGCTGTGCTTGTTTGATGGTCGTGACCAAGTCTGCTAATCGAGACCGCTCGACGTCGCTGACGGCGATCGCGCATAGGTCCTTGGCGCAGAAGCTTTCTACCTGGAACCCCGCTTCCGCCGAGGGGACTGGTTCTGAGAGGCTGTTGTCTGTTCTCGGGCGCAGGAACACGGACACTCGGTGCTTGCCAACGCTGTAGATCAATTGTGCAATTGGCTGATGGTTCATGTAGACCAGGTTTGCTCCTAACAGCGTGGTGTCGGGGGGGAGGGCTTCGGGAAGATTGAAGGCGAAGGGGATCTTCCCTTGAAACCAGGGCTTGACGGTGTGGCGGTCAGAAGAGAGGACCTCAGGACCCACTTGTGCAGCCAGCGTTGCGATGTGCAAATCAGACGCTTCTCTGATGATTGCGGCTTCCTCGGAGCGGCCGTCCTGGTGTCTGACAGAGGCGTTCTTGAGAGCTTGCCAACTGCCAAATGCCAGGACGAGAACGACTGCTGCGGCCCAGCCAAGATTTCCGATCCAGGGCAGATGAGTTGAAACGGCGGGGCGATTGGCTGGTCGTTTCGTGGGCAATAGCCGAGCTTCATTTGCGCTGAGGACTCCTCTCATTCGCTCCACCAGGCCGTCGGGTGGTGAATAGCGATTACCGGCCTGACGGATTGCTGTTTTGAGCATGGATTCGGCGAGCGCCTTGGATGCACAAGAGATGCAAGCGTCGAGGTGCTGTTTCGCGATAGCGAGATCTTGCGCTGACAACTCTCCATCGGCGAGTGCGGTCAACGTAGACTGGGGCAGGTGGCCTGTCACAGCGTCACCTCTTTCCTGGTAAAGCCATCGTCCTCTAGCGCATGACGGAGCGCTGCGCGCGCGCGGGCGATCCGCGACATTACGGTACCGATCGGAATCTCAAGGGCCACGGCGATTTCTCGATATTTGAGGTCCTCGACATCGCAGAGCAAGATGACCTCAAGCAGTGGTCCGGGCAGCTTTCGCATGGCATTCTCCAGGGCACTGCGGTCGGCGAGACGAAGGACATTGAGCTCTGGCGTCTGGTGGTCAATGATGCTGTCTGGCCAATTTTCCGGACCATCTCCTCGACCCAGTTCTTCTTCGAGCGCAACAGTTCGTCGTGCGGCGAGACCGGAGCGAGACGTGAGATACGTGTTCCTCAGGATGCGAAAGATCCAAGCCTTGAAGTTTGTGCCGCTCTCGAAGGATCCGAAGCCCCGCAGCGCTTTCAGGAGAGCTTCTTGAACCAGATCCTCGGCTTCGTGCGAATCACCGCAGAGCCAATGAGCGAAATTGTGCAGCGAGGGAATGGCGGACAGGGCGAGATCCTCAAAGGTCGAGACCTGAGCCGTCTGGGTGCTGCCTTCGCGTTTCCATCTTAGGAGTGCCATGCTCGCCCTGAGTCGTTGTGCCCTCAACGGTACAAACTGAGCACCAAGGAAAATATTCGGCCTGCTCAGACAAATTCTGCTGCTTCCGATCCTGAACACGCGAGCTACTCAAATCTGGACATTTCTGTCACGACGGAATAAGTCCGAGCCAGTCCAGTTAAACACGGTGAAGTCAAAACACAAAGTAACTGGAGTAAGAAATGAACCGAATTAAGCGAGATGAATTGGTGCCTGAGACGAACGCCACACCTGCCGAGGGCGATGGTATCGATCGGCGGAACTTTCTTAGCTGTATGGCATGGGCAGGAACTGGGCTGCTATGGACGATGGTGGGGGGAGTGCCGACATCAAAACTGCTATCCCAAACGCTGAAGCATGGTTCGAGCGGATCCGGGTCGAGCGGGTTCTGCTTTGCCCAAATCAGTGACAGCCATATCGGCTTCAATAAAGGAGCTAATCCGGATGTCGCGGGCACATTGTCAAAGGCGTTGACCCGGATCAACGACTCCGGCGTGGGCACAAGTGCACCGGAGTTTCTCATCCATACGGGAGACATTACCCAGAACTCGAAAGCCTCAGAGTTCGATTCAGCTGCGCAACTCATGAAGAAGGCAAAAGTGACGGAGACCTTCTATGTGCCCGGGGAACATGACTTTATCGATGATGGCGCGCTCTACCTGGAGCGATTCGGGAAGGGAAGCAAAGGGCGAGGTTGGTACAGCTTCAACCATCGTGGGGTTCACTTTGTAGGGCTTAATAACTGCGTTCAGGTGGATGCGATGGGCAATTTAGGTGCCGATCAGCTTGCCTGGCTCAAGTCGGACCTGCGCGCGGTGAGCCACTCTACACCTATTGTGGTCTTTGCGCATATCCCCTTGTGGATGGTCTATGAACAATGGGGCTGGGGTACGAAGGACGGCGAACAAGCGCTAGGCCTGCTAAAGCCCTATGGGTCGGTCACTGTTCTGAATGGCCACATTCACCAGGTGTTTCAAAAGGTGGAAGGCAACGTGGCATTCCATACAGCGATGTCGACCGCGTTTCCGCAGCCCGTACCAGGGACCGCAACCAATCCTGGCCCCATGGTTGTTCCGGCGGGCAAGCTCCAGAGCTTGCTGGGAGTGACCAAC
>CBJOJD010000389.1:0-5065 GCA_966443485.1 uncultured bacterium
GATGCTTCTTCGATAGGGCTTGGAGTAGATCGCGATCCCGGGTGATCAGGTTCGACTTGGTCACAATCCCCAGCTTGCATCCCTGGTAGCGAGTGAATACTTCGAGCAGGGAACGCGTCAGGAATTGGCGGCGTTCCAAGGGTTGGTAGGGGTCGGTCGCCGTGCCCAAGGCGATGTCTGTGCCCGGCTTGAGACGCGCCAGTTCCTGAGCCAGAAGCCAGGTGGCATTCTCTTTGAAGTAGATGGTGCGCTCGAACTCCTCCGGAGTCTTCTCCAGGAACTCATGGGTGTATCGTGCATAGCAGTACCGGCAGGCGAACTCGCAACCGCGATAGGGGTTGATGGCGTGGGTGAAGGGTAAGCCTCGTCTAGAAGTGGTTTTGGAGAGGATCGAGCGGGTGGCCAGAGGCCGGTATTCGGTGAGAAAGCCGGAGGAATCGAGGGGAGCGTCTGCGGCGGCTCGCGCCAGAGGCCCGGGACGCGATTCAAGGGGAGTGTCGAGCGAATTGAGGATTGGGAAGAGGGCTTGAGTGTTCGCCATATATTCGCCTACTGCCCAACCTACACTTGCCTCGTTCGGCGGTCAAGGTCTATGTCTAAGCAGGGCGAGCTGCCGGAAACGCGTCAGGATCGGCATCCCGGGGCCGCCAGACATCAATCCAATGGAAGGCGCCCCCGGCCACGTATTCTCTTGCTGGGCGCGCGAGCGAAAGTTGCTGACGGTCTAGTCGGCGAATCAATGGAGAGGATAAATATCGATGTCAACGCAGCAAGCTACGCGTATCACCTGGCTCGGGCACTCTACGGTACTGGTGGAAAGCGCGAAGGGAACGAACATACTGATCGACCCTTTTATTGCGCAGAATCCGAAGTATCCCAAGGGCTTCGACCTGCCTTCAAAGGTTCACTACATTCTGCTCACCCATGGGCACGGCGATCACACCTCAGACGTTGTACCAGTCGCGAAGAAGCATAACTCGACCGTGGTGGCGATCTACGAGCTGGCCGGCTACCTCGAGAAGCAGGGAGTCGAGAAGACGATCGGCTTCAATCTGGGAGGGACGGTTCAGCTCGATGATGTGGCGGTCACCATGGTGGACGCCAAACACTCTGCGGGCATACAAGACGGGCAGGGAACTCAGTACGTGGGAGTGGCTGCGGGATACGTTCTCACGCCAGCGGATGGTCCCGTTCTGTATCACGCCGGGGACACGACGGTCTTCGGGGATATGAAGTTGATTGCCGAGCTCTACCAGCCGGAGATCGCGATTTTGCCGATTGGCGGTCACTTCACGATGGGCCCGAAAGAAGCTGCTCTCGCTACGCGCTTAATCGCAGCCAAGACGATTCTGCCGATCCACTGGGGTACGTTCCCGGTTCTTACCGGCAGGCCAGAAGCACTAAGCAAGCTTGTAGATTCCAATGTTCGAGTGATCGATTGGAAGCCGGGCGACACATTCTAGACCTGGGCTGTCCGGTTCAGCACCGGCAGCTCTGTGTGAACAGCTGGAAGCTTATGTCTGTGAGCACGTGAAGGTATGACTGGCTGGTTCGAAGGCTTCGATTGCTGGGTGTGACTTGCGGGGCAAAGCGGGAAGGGCCCCGCAAGCTGTTTATAAGGAATTGCTATTTGGAACCGGTGGATTTCTTCTGTTCGGCCCAACGGCGCTTTACCGCTTCGGCGATGCGTTTGCGGCCTTCAGGAGTTAAATTCCTCTTCTTCTTCCTGGCGGGCTTTGGACTGGCAGGTCCGGCGTGCTTATAAGCGGCGGGATTGGATCCGCTCAGCAAGGCACGGGCCTGCTGCAACTGCGCGATTTCTCTGTCGATCTGGGAAATAATTTCTGCTACTCCCACGGATGTTCCTCCTTCAACTTGTGTGCGATTCGTTCTCCGTAGTGTTATGGCAGATAACAAGGACGGTTGACTATCGCTTTTAGATCACCATAAGGAATCGGTTTATTGTTTTACAAACAAAAAATGAAGTCCGTTACCATATTGCGTAACAGTGATACTGAAGTTCGGAGCGCGATGACTTTTTGATGTTGTTTCTCTCATTGCGAAACGGCGAGACCATGCGCAATGCGGAAGTCTGGATGCAAATGCGCGGACTGTTCTTCGATCACGCGGATCGGAAGTTCGAATAAGCTACGGGATCAGACTGAAGTAAGTTGGAAGTCTGCCGAGGAGGGCGCAGGGGCAATTGCTTGAGCCCGCCAGGTGCCTGTTGCCGTGGCATTCGCTTTACGGGAACAGGCGCCGGGCGGTGCTCTGCTTTATAGGTGTAAAGGGTTAATTTATTACTCTCTTCATCGAACGTCTGAGCGTATTTCTTTAGTGATTCCGAGCGAATCTGATCTACTCACCACGATCAACCCGCCGTGAAGCAACTTACTTCTGTGACGGCAGGGATGACGCAGGCACTTTTCCTGTGGAGCAGGTCACAATCTCGCAACCAACTATTCGTACCGCGTTTGCAGCGCGTTCATGCTCCTCTCACAGTGCCCAGCGGATACTACTCGCGTGATTCCGCACTCAGGGCTAAAGGCACCGTTTGACCTAGGCGTGGGACCCGCAGGTCTTGTGGGTACCTCCCTTTCAACTCTCACTCTGCCTCTCACTGCGGTACCTCGGCACCGCACCATCCATGCGGAGGTTGGACGCTATCGCCTGCGTCTGGCAGTGTCGCTTGAGGACCGTGAGGCCATCTGCCGGCTTCGTTTCAAGGTGTTCAACATCGAGTTGGGCGAAGGGCTGGAGAGCTCTTACGAGACGGGACTCGATACCGATCAGTTCGATTTGTTCTGTGAGCACTTGCTGGTCGAAGACAAGCTGGAAGAGAACCCGGCAAAGCGGATTATCGGCACCTACCGTATGCAGTCGGGTCTCACTGCGGAACGCAACCTGGGTTATTACTCCGAGCAGGAATTCGATCTGTCTCCCTACGCTCCACTGCGTCCCGAAATCCTCGAGCTGGGCCGTGCATCGATCGATCGCGAGCATCGCACGCCAGAGGTGTTGACTCTACTTTGGCGGGGAATTGCGCAGTATGCCAACGACATGGGACTGCGCTATCTGATCGGCTGCTCGTCATTGAACTCCCAGGATCCGATCGAGGGCTGGCAGGTGTATCGCCAACTCGAAAACTACCGAGTTTCTCCGGAGTTTGCAACGCGTCCTACGATGGCTTATCAGTGTCCCAACGAGCAGGGAGAGGACGCCCAGCCGTCGCTCCCACAGAGAAACCCCGACGACAGCCACCAGGCTGCGCAAGCGAAGGTTCCCAAGTTACTGAAGACTTATCTCGCGATTGGGGCCCGAATCGCGGCGCCGCCCGCTTGGGATCGGGCCTTCGGAACCATCGATTTTCTGACATTGCTCGATCTCAAGTTGCTATCCTCTGCGGCGCGCAACAGGTTTCTGGCTCCCCTTTCGCAATGAGCTTTCGAAAAGGCCGGCGCGCTGTGGCGTTGGCCTGGGCATTGGGGTTCTGCTTCATCCGATTCGCATGGATGCGGCTTCAAGGACCGCTGACCGCACATCGTCGCGCCTTGTGGCTCCAGGGCTGCTGCAGGCATGTGCTGGCAAGCTTGGGGATCCGTTTTTCAATCGAAGGCAGACTACCTAGCGAGGGCCTGGTGGTTTCGAACCACCTCAGCTACCTCGACATCCTCATCTTTAGTGCCGCCATGCCCTGCACCTTCATCTCCAAGGCGGAGGTAAAACGCTGGCCGTTTTTCGGCTGGGCTGCACGGACTGGCGGTACGTTGTTCCTGGACCGCTCCAGCCGCGCTAGTGCAGCCTGTGTGGCCCAAGAGATGAGCGATCGGCTGCGGGTCGGTGTACCCACATTGCTTTTCCCGGAGGGTACAAGCTCGGACGGTGCACAGGTGTTGCGTTTTCACGCTACGCTCATCCAGCCGGCGATCACGGTGGGCGCTCCGGTCACTGCCGCTGCGGTGCGCTACGAGGTTGAGCCTGGGCGCTCCGAGCAAGAGCTGTGCTGGTTCGGCGATGACACGTTCCTATCCCATCTCTCGAGGACGCTCGACGCACCCGGATTCTCAGGGGTTGTGTGTTTCGGAGAACCCCATACCTATGAGGATCGTCGCTATGCAGCGATTGCCAGCCACGAGGCAGTTACTGCAATGCGCTCCTCGCTCCAGCGCAATGAGGAGATAGCTCGAGATGAAGTCGAGCCGGGCTGGACCTTAACTTAGGCAACTCCCGGGGCAGCTGTCGAACCACGCTCGACCAGTCGGGTCGACACGAGGAATTCGCGTTCAATCTTCGCGCCCGAACCGGCTTCGGCCTGTTGTCGCAATGCCTCGAAGGCTGCTTTGGCCAGATCGATGCGGGACAGCCGAATCGTGGTCAAGGGCGGAAGGGTATATTCAGCAAAGTCGATGTCATCCAGACCGATGACGGATAGATCCTGAGGCACGCGCAGCCCAGCCATGTAGGCCGCCCGCAGTACACCGATGGCGGTCATGTCATTGGAACAGATGACGGCGGTGGGCCCGGAGCCCAGATTCCGCAAGCGCTCGAACCCGGTGACGCCTCCACGCAGGGTGTGATCGCATTCGATGATCCAGCTCGGCACCAAGGAAAGCCCGGCTGCCCGCATGGCGGTGCGGAAGTCATTCTCGCGGGTGATCGCAGAGTGCAGGTTGTGGGGGCCGGCCAGGAAGCCGATTTTGGAATGGCCCAGCCTGGCCAGATGCTCGACAGCCTCCCGCATGCCCGTTGTGTAGTCCAGCAGGATGGTGCTGGATTTGGGGTCGGCCAGCTTGAACTCCGCCAACACTAATGGAATGTCATGGGTAGCCAGCTGGTCGAGCACCGGCTCTTCTTCGCCGAAGGTGAGCACTGCTACGCCTTCTACCTTGCGCTCCAGCATGCGACGCACGCAGGTGGTGAGCACCTTGGGATCGCTGTTCGAGGAGCTGACCAGGATCTCGTAGCCGTGAGCCACGGCGACCTCTTCGAAGCTCTGGATCAATTCCGGGAAGAAGGGGTTGGTAATGTTTTCGACGATGATGCCAAACAGGCGGCTACGTCCCGA
>CBJOJD010000390.1:0-4992 GCA_966443485.1 uncultured bacterium
CCCAGGATCAGGTGGACGCCGCCATCGAAGGCAGCCAGGGCTTTGGCGGTGGCGTCGACGTTGGTGGCCTTGGAGTCGTTGTAGTACTCCACGCCATTGAGGGTGGCAACGTATTCGAGCCGGTGTTCGACGGCCTTGAAGGCTTCCACGGCGCGACGGACGGCGTCCGGTGCCGCTCCAGCAAGGCGCGTGGCGCAGATGGCCGCCAGGACGTTCTCCACGTTGTGCGCGCCCTTGAGCGGAATTCCGGCCAGAGGCATGATGACCTCTGGGGCAGCATCCTTGGCTGAGCGGAAGAGCACCTGGCCATCCTTGACCCAGGCGCCCTGGGAGACCGGCTGTTCAATGGAGAACCAGTACACCTTGGACTTGGCCCGATGAGCCGCAAGCGCGGTACGCTCGTTGTCGGCGTTGAGGACGAGGTAGTCGTCGGAAGTCTGAGCGGCGAAGATGCGCTCCTTGGCCATGGCGTAGTTTTCAAAGGTGCCGTGGCGGTCGAGGTGGTCGGGCGTGATGTTGAGGATCACGGCGATTTTGGGGTGGAACTCCGCGGTGCTTTCCAGTTGAAAGCTGGAGACTTCGAGCACGGACCAGGTGGCCTCCGTGCTCTCTTCAATGAGGCTGACGACCGGGACGCCGATGTTGCCGCCGACCAGGGTAGGAAGGCCTGCCTCCTTCATGATTTCGCCGGTCAGCGCGGTAGTGGTGGTTTTGCCGTTGGAGCCGGTGACGGCCACGGTTTGGCCTTTGAGGAAGCGAGCGGCTAACTCCAGCTCTCCAATGATGGGCAGGCCGAAGCTGCGGGCCTGGGCCAGTTCCGGGGTATCGAGAGGCACGCCGGGACTGACGATGATGAGGTCCTGACGGCGGAAGGTGAGCAGGCCGTGACCGCCGGCCTCGACATTAATTCCCTCTTCCAGCAAGGCGGGGATGTCTTTGGCGAGGGCTTCGGCGCTGCGGACGTCGGAAACGGTGACCTGCGCTCCGCGACGGCGCAGGAACAACGCCGCCGCCAGCCCGGACTTTCCCAGGCCGACAACCAAAACCTTCTTACCCTTCACATCCATCATCGGTCTTTCCTCTGGTCTTCTCTTCTTCTATTGTGCACCGGAGGGCGCGCTGCGCGGGGCCGGCTAGCGCAACTTCAACGTAGTGAGTGCAAGGAGCGCAAAAACCAGGGCGAGGATCCAGAATCGGGCAATGACTTTGGATTCGCTCCAGCCCAGCTGCTCGAAGTGATGGTGGAGCGGCGCCATCTTGAAGATGCGTTTCCCGTTGCGGAGCTTGTAGCTACCCACCTGGAGCATCACGGAAACGGCTTCCAGGATGAAGATGCCACCGATGAAGGGCAGGAGGAGCTCCTGGCGAATGATGACGGCGACGGTTCCGATGGCGCCCCCGAGGGCCAGGGAGCCGACATCGCCCATGAATATTTCGGCGGGATGGGCGTTGTACCAGAGGAAGCCGATGGAAGCTCCTACCATCGATCCGCAGAAGACGGCCAGTTCCCCAACCATGGGCATGCGCTGCAGCTCGAGATAGTCGGCGAAAACGACGTGGCCGCTGACGTAGGTGAGGATGGTGAGGGCGCCGGCGGCGATGATGGTGCAGCCGATGGCCAGGCCGTCCAGGCCGTCGGTGAGGTTGACGGCGTTGGAGGAGCCCATCAGGACGAAGACGACAAAGGCGATGAAGGGCAGAAAGGCGAGAAACCCGAGGTGAGGAATCGTGGTAGGCCAGTGCCAGAGGAGGTCGGGACGCAGGCTCTTGGCGAAGGGCACGGAGAGCGCGGTGGAGAACATCTTGAACTGCTGCAGGATGCAGAGGACCACGGCGACGACGAAGGCGGCCATTCCCTGCCCCAGCAGCTTGGCGCGGCCGGTGAGCCCGAGGTTGCGCTTCTTGACGACCTTGATGTAGTCGTCGGCGAACCCTACGGCACCGAAGGCGACGGTGGCAAAGACGGTGATCCAGACAAAGGGATTGGAGGGGTCGGACCAGAGGATGGTCGGTAGCAGAATGGCAATGGTGATCAGCACGCCGCCCATGGTGGGGGTGCCGGACTTCTTCTGGTGGGACTTGGGGCCCTCTTCGCGGATGTACTGGCCGATCTGGAATTCGCGCAGCTTCTGAATGACGTAGGGACCGATCAGCAGCGCGATGAGGAGCGCAGTGAGCGAGGCAAAAGCGGTGCGAAAGGTGAGAAAGCGGAAGATGCGAAAGGGGTGAAAAAACGGATAGAGCTTTTGATAGAGCAGCCAGTAAAGCAAGTGGCCTCCAGAGCCGGCTTGAGGCGAAAGTCACTCCGATTTTACAGGGCTTTGGGAACGCGGCACGGTGCAAAACAAGGTGGGGAAACCGGGATGACAAGTGGGCGGGAAGGAGGCCGAAGAACGGGCAAAGCGGCGTAGCTATGACCACCTACACCTGCTCCGTAAGAACAGCAATGGGCTAGAAATGAAAATCCCCCGGAGCATCGGGGGATTTTTTATTGCTTATCGAGTGCGGACGAAGGCGCTACTTGGTTTCGGTCAGGCCCTGATTGGGGACCAGCATGTCTTCCTTGCGCATGACCAGATTGGTGGCGTTCAGGGTAGCCAGCTCGAAGCCGTGACCATGGGTGATGGCGTCAGTGGGGCAGGCCTCCACGCAATAACCGCAGAAGATGCAGCGGTTGTAGTCGATGTTGTAGACCTTGGCGTAGCGCTCGGAGGAGGAGATGCGCTTTTCGGCGGTGTTCTCGTCAGCCTCGATGTAGATACAGTTGGAGGGGCAGGCAGCGGCACAGAGGAAGCAGGCCACGCACTTTTCCAAGCCATTTTCGTCGCGCTGGAGCACGTGGGCTCCGCGAAAACGCTGCTCGAACTTGGCACCACGCAGGGGGCCGGGGCCGTCGGGATAGTTTTCCACCTGGGTAGGCTGCAGCATCTCTCCGAAGGTGATGCTCATGCCCTTGGCGATGCCGGCTATGTTGCGCACGATCGACATATTGACAGTATACGATGAGGGGCGGAGGGATCCGGATGCCGGGAAAGATGCGGATTGGGTGGGTGGTTCTGGCGTTTACTGCGTGCCTTTTGCAGATACAGGGGCAGAGTGCAAGTTCAGCGCCGACGGGAGGAGCCGGCGCCCAGTCAATGGGACAGATGCACCGCGAGATGCATCCGGGCCGTCCGGCGGGGCCGCTCAAAATCAGCTTCGGCGAGAAGTCAGCAGAGTGGACTCCGGAAAAGCTGGCGGCGCTTCCGCACATCACAGTGACGGTGTTCAATCAGCATGCGAAGGCCAACCAGAGCTACTCGGGTGTGCCGTTGTTCGAGCTGTTGAAGTCTTTGGGCTTTCCGGAGAACCCCCACGGCAGGGATTTGCGCTTGTACATTCTGGCGGCAGGGTCGGACGGCTATGCGGTGGTGTATGGCGGGGCCGAGGTGACCCCGGCGCTCCACGATGCCACCGTGCTGGTGGCCGATTCAATGGACGGGAAGCCGTTGGGGGAAGCTGGACCGCTCCAGTTGATTGCGACGGGCGAGAAGCATCCGGCGCGGTGGGTTCGCAACTTGGAGTCGATCCAGGTAAGGACGGCGGAGTAGGCGCAACTACTTTTGCAGGAAGAACTCGGCCATGTCGGGAGCCGTGGCGGCATTGCCGGGCGGGTTCTGCAGGTTAAGCGCCTCCATCACGGTACGCAGCATGCTTTCGTGCTGAAAGACGGTGCTGGAGACTTGTGTAAAGCCGGGCCGGACATTGGGTCCCCAGAAAACTGGGGAGACATGGCCGCCACCATGGGTGATGTCGAGATCGATGGCCTCATCGAACTCGACGATGAGAACGCCATCTCCTCCAGTTTTGAAAGCGGGCAAGGTGGCAAGGGGTGCCACCACGTTGGATTGTAGCCAGGTGTCGGCCTGTAGCTGTGTGCCGTCGTGCGCGTCGTCGTCCAAATTGGGGATGATGAAGGAGAACTCGGGCAAGTTGTTGGAGGCTACATCGGCTGTGAACTGCGAGAAGGGCCAGATGGTGGCGCCAGCGACCTGGGGGTTGTCGGCGATGTCGGAAAGCAGCGCGAAGGGATTGTGGCGCAGGACGTAACGTCCCGTATCGCCGCCCACGTACCCCTGCGTAATGCCTTCGGCATAGATGCGGAAGGAGACGCCGTCTGCGAGCATGCGGCGGGCGATGCTGTCGACGTTCCAGACCGTGGTGGAGCTGTCGTCGGTGGTCACCAGTTCGCCGGTGGTGAGCATGAAGTAGTTGCCGATGGAGGGGTGGACGTCGGCGTAGTAGTTCTCGGCCATAGCTCCCTGCCCCATCAACTTGTTGAGGTTGGGCCAGCCGCCAGTGTTTCCGACCACCGTTTCGAAGCTCTGATTCTCTTCCATCACCATGACCACGTGTTTGCTGGCGGGAGTTTTGAGCTGAATGGTGAGAGAGGTTTGACCGCTCTGCTTGGCGTTTTGGGCATTGGAGGCGGTGATATTGACGCTGCTGGTGGTGGAGGGTGCGGTGAAGACTCCGGACGAGGTGATGGTTCCAGCGCTGGCTGACCAAGTGAAGGTGGCGGTGGAACTCCCGGAAAGAACGGCGCTGCACTGCGCGGTTTGACCGGGCGTGAGCGTAGAGGGCGTACAGGAGACGGCAATGGCGGAGGAGGTGGACGGAGTTTGCCCCTTGGATCCGCTTGCGCATCCCTCAATCAAAGTGCCCAGCGCAGCGCTGGCGAGGGCAAAGAAGATGGCCATCTTTCGGCATTGGTTTCGGCGTGGAGTTCGGCGCGGAAGAAGTGCTCGCGAGGACTGGGGACGGGAAGGGAGTGAAATGCAGCAAAGCAGATCTGGTGTTGCACCTTGCTCCGAATGCATGAAGGGTACTCCTGGGAGGTGCGCCTGCTTTGCTTAGCGGCGCCCTCGCTCTTGATGTGGTTGTTCCGTTTGGTGCTCTGATTGGGGACGGATTTGGCTTTTTGGACGAGACTGCTCGTGGTTCTGTTGGGGA
>CBJOJD010000391.1:0-4960 GCA_966443485.1 uncultured bacterium
TGCGGCGCGCATCTTGAGGATGCTGTCGGGGCGGACGCACCGGGTGATGACGGGGGTAGCGGCGGTCACGGAGTCACGCGTAGAGGTGGCGGTGGAGGTGACGGCGGTGAAGTTCCTGACCCTGTCCGATGAGGAGATTGCCGCCTATATTGCGACCGGCGAACCGATGGACAAGGCTGGGGCGTACGGTATTCAGGGGCGGGCGGCGCGGTGGATTCCCCGCATTGAGGGTGATTATTTCAACGTGGTGGGATTGCCGCTGGCGCTGGTATCGACGCTGCTGGAGGCGTTTGGGGTGCCGGCGGCGAGGCACGCGGTACAGGCTGTTCGCTGATACGGCAGAGGTTAGGGGAGCAGGGCTGAGGATGCGGGTCGCGCGGCTAACACCGCGGTCTGAAGGCATCCCTCCGATAGAGGCAGGCGCTGCGTCTTTCGTGGCATAGGACGGCAGGCAGAGTTCCCCTAAGCTGAAAGAGACTTCAGCAACAACTTGATTCGGGGGGGAAGGCGCTAGAGCGGGAAGAGATTCCCGCTCTGCGGTCGGACTCGGACGATGCGCTCGCGCAGGCGGGGCGGCTTGGGTTCGGGTTCAGCCAGCATGGCGACGATCTCACGCAGCTCGGCACGGGCGTGGCCAATGACAGCGGCTACGGCATCGCGGCTGGTGGGGGTCTTCTCCTGGACCGGCGCAGCGGGAGCAGGCGGCGGCTCGGGAGCGCGGCGACGTTGCGGAGTCTCCAATGCCTGGCGGGCACCCGCGATGGTGTAGCCCTCGCTGTGCACCAGCTTCTTGATCTCCAGGGCCAATTCCACATCACGGCGGCGATAGAGCCGCTGACCGGTTCCGCTCTTATTGGGCTTGAGCTGAGGGAACTGCGTCTCCCAGAAGCGCAGGACATAGGTCTCGACACCGCAGATGCGGGCCACATCGCCAATCTTGAAGTAGAGACGGTCGGGAATGGCCGGGGTGTCAGAGGTGCGCTTTGTGGAAGTCTGAGCCATCAATCTCACAGGAGGCCGCGCCGATGTGGCCTGTCACGCCCTGCTGGAAGTATAGGCCACAGTGTGCCGCCAGGACACAAGAAAATCACCGATTTTGGTGCAATTCTTCGTCCAGCAGAGTTCCCTGGCGGGGATCGTCGAGCAGGCCGGTGGGCAGGCCGTCGAGGCTGCGGGTGTTCTTTTCGCGCCAGTAGGCCTCCAGACCCTCGGGGCCCTTCTTCTCTGCCCAGCGGATGAGGGTGTCGCGTTCGGCGACGTAGTCGTAGAGGGGCACGTTGAATCCGCAGGAGGTCTGGACGAGATCGACGTCGAGCCGAGTCATCTGGCGGGCGCCGAGAGGCTCGGCGTTGTCGTAATGGGCACCGAGCAGAGAGGCGTACTGGTCGCTGCCGCGGTGGATGGTGCGGCCTTTGCCGTAGAGACGCAGGATGAGGGGTGCTCCCTCAAAGGCACAGAACATCAGGGTGAGGCGGCCGTCGGCGCGGAGGTGGGCGGCGGTCTCGTTGCCGCTGCCGGTGAGGTCGAGCCAGACCACGGTGCGGTCATCGAGCACGCGCAGGGACTTGCGGTCGCGCGGGGAGAGGTTCACTCGGCCTTCAGGCGCGGCCGAGGCGTTGAAGAAGATGTGCTGGCGCTCGATGAAGTCGCGATGCGTGGACTCCATGGCGGGGAAGAACTTGCCCATACGATCCTCCGGAAGATGGCCTGCTTCAAGTTTAGTGGGTCGCGGGGAAGGGGCGTGGGTAGTGTGAAGGGCAAACGCGGGTCCTTCACTGCGTTCAGGATGACAGCCGGTTTTGCAGGCGGGAAACGTGCGGAGGGAAAGTGAATGATGTCGCGGTGAGAAGATTGGGCGCTCAACAGCGAGAATGAAGGCCGATCGGGAGTTCAGCGGGAACTCTTGATTTGAGGGCGGTGTCTAACCACAAGAAGTCACCGATTCTTTGGCTTTCTGCGGGATCGCAAGTCGGCGCGTATGCAATGAGGAGGGCATCTATGGCAATGGGAAGCGAACAAAGTTCAGATCTACTGCGAAGCGAGATGAATGTGACTCCGCTGATCGACGTTCTGTTGGTGCTTCTAATCATCTTCATGGTGATCGCGCCAGAGGTGCCGCGCGGTTTGGCGGCAAATCTACCGCAGCGCTCAGCAAACGTGAATCGGAAACCGGATGGCCCGCCTGTTCTGGTGCGGATTGTTCGGGATCGCAGCGGCGAACCGCGCTATCAGCTCAATCAACGGGCGGTCAGCATGAGTGAGCTGGAGACGAGCCTGAGCTCTGCGCTTTCTACGCGCGCGGAGAAGGTGATGTTCATTCAAGCGGAAGAGGAGCTCGAGTTTTCAGCAGTGGCGGCCGTAATGGATTTAGGAAGGCGTGCCGGCGCAAATCACATTGGACTCCTTACGTCGAAGAGCAGGGACGGAAGAGTGGGAAACCCCCGCAATGTGTGGGTCGGGAGACCCTCGCTACAGCCGGCTAGGAAGCCGGCGCTACGATTTCATCCGCGGTGGGGGACTAGAGCCAGGTGGACTGAGGATCGATCTTTATCCAACCGAGCGGGGGGCGTAGACACTCTACGGCCAAGGGTGTAGAGTGTCTACAACATGGAACGCGAGTCGAAGGGATACCGCAATCGCATCGAGCTGTTTCAGGGGACGCTGGACATGCTGATCTTGCAGACCCTGCAGCGGGGAGCGATGCACGGCTATGGCATTGCGCAGGCGCTGCGGGTGCGCTCGGACGAGATCTTGCAGGTGGAGACGGGCTCTTTGTATCCGGCGCTGCATCGGCTGGAGAAGCAGCGATGGGTGGCCTCGGAGTGGGGGCTGACGGAGCAGAACCAGCGCGCCAAGTTCTATCGCATCACGGCCGCAGGGAGCCGGCAGCTGGCGCAGGACCGCCACAAGTGGGAGACCATGGTGTCCGCGATCGCCGGCATTCTAGGACCGCAGACAGAAAGTTGAAAGGAAAGGCAGGCAAGCCGATGTCGCTTCGCAGTCGCATCTTCGCTTTTGAGTGGCGTAAACGCGAGCTGGACGATGAGCTCGAATCGCATCTGCGCATGGCGGTAGCGGACAGAATGGCACAAGGCGAGCCGGCGGAGAAGGCTCGCGCCGCAGCGCTGCGGGAACTGGGCAATGTGCCGCTGATCGCGGATGTGACGCGAGCGCAATGGGGCTGGCTGCGGGTGGAGAGGGTGCTGCAGGATCTGGGCTTCGCGTTCCGGCAGATGCGGCGTTCGCCTGGATTTGCGGTGACGGTGATTGGCACGCTGGCGCTGGGCATTGGAGCGGCCGCCGCGATGTTCACAGTGATCGACCAGGTGTTGCTGCGTCCTCTTCCCTTTCACGATGCGGGGCGGCTGGTTGCCATTCAAGAGCGTGGCGACAAGGATGCGATGCGGTCTGCAACGCCATGGCTGGATGTGGAGCAGTGGATGGCGCGAAGCCGTTCGTTCAGCCAAATCGCTCTGTTCGATGAGATGCTGGGGCGGAATTTTCTGCGCGGCAATAGCGGCGGAGAGATGCAGATCAGCGGCGTGGCGGTCAGCCCGAATCTGTTTGCCACGCTGGGGGTGAGCCCGACGCTGGGGCGCGACTTCCTGATGGAGCCGCTGCAATCGGGGACCAGCAAGAACACGGACACGGTGATTCTGAGCGATGCGGCGTGGAAGACTGCCTACGGCGCGGACCCTGGCGTTCTGGGCAAGAGCATCACGATCAATAACAAGTCCTACCTCGTGGTTGGGGTGATGCCGCCGGGAGTCGAGCTTCCGTTTGCGCCCATGTATCCGCAGGTGTGGACTACGCTCTCGCTGAGCGATCAAGACAAGAAGCGCTACTACGATTCGCCGGAGTACTCGGTGATTGCGCGGCTGCGGCCAGGAGTGAGCATCCAGAGCGCGCAGGCGGAGATGAGCACGATTCAACACAGCATTGCGCCTGCCTATGTCGATCCACGGGTGCGGCAAGAACGGACGGATGCGGCGGTTGAGTCGTATGCGCACTCGCTGGTGGCGGCGGGGACACGCAAGGCGCTGCTGGCGTTGTTTGCGGCGGCAGGAGTGCTGTGGCTGATTGCCAGCGTGAATGCGACGAATCTGCTGCTGGCGCGGGGGGCAGCGCGGCAACGGGAAGTGGGAATGCGCGCGGCATTGGGAGCCAGCCGGTCGCGCATCTTGCAACAGTTCATTGTGGAAAGCCTGGTGTTGAGCGGGGCGGGCGCGCTGCTGGGCATGGGCCTGGCGGTAGCGGCGGTGGCGCTGGTGCGCAGCGCGAAGCCTGCCCACTTGAACGTGGACTTCTCGGCGCATGTGAATTTCACCATTCTGGGAGTGCTGTGCGGGCTGACGCTGTTGACGGCGCTGGTGTCTTCAGCATGGCCGGCGTTTCTGGCAGCGCGGGCGCCAATTGAGCCGGCGCTACGGCAGGGCGGGCAGCAGTCAGGAAGCAGCCGGCGCGATCATCGGGTGCGCAGTGTGCTGGTGACGTGCGAGGTGGCATTGTCACTGACGCTGCTGGTGGCCTGCGGGCTGTTGCTGCGCACCATCTACACCCTGCGCCACGTGCCGCTGGGATATCGGACCGATCACATCGTGGTAGCGCATCTGGCGATCCCTTCGTATCGCTACGCGGGGCACAATGTGGTGTTCGATCTCTATGATCCGCTGCTGGATCGGGTGCAGCATCTGCCGGGGGTGGATGCGGCGGGGTTCATGTCTGAAGTGCCGCTGGGGCAAAGCTTCAGCATCAAGTTGACGCTGGCGATGAATGGGCGGAGTTCGATTGCGCTGCTGAAGCCGGTGACTCCGCAGATCGGCCGCGTGTTCGGATTCAAGACGGTGGCGGGGCGGTACTTCACGGAGCAGGACACGGCGACTTCACAACCGGTGGCAGTGGTGAACATGGCGTATGCGCGGGTGCACTCACCGAACCCCAATGATCCCAACGCGATTGT
>CBJOJD010000392.1:0-4932 GCA_966443485.1 uncultured bacterium
CGTCGCGCAGTGGTTTGAAGACGCACAGGTTTCGGGGGCCATGACCCAAGGGCTCACCTACAGGATCTACCCCGGAGCGTGGACACTGCTGCCTGAACTGGGCAAGGAGCAACCGGTGTTCTCTGGAGAGACGCCAAGCCTAAATGCGGATGCCCGCGGCTTTACGAAGTACGCGGTGGTCTGGGACGGGCTCATCGATATACCCGCAGATGGCGGATACACGTTTCATCTGCTCGATCGCGATGGCGCGCGGCTGGTGATCGATGGCGTTGAGGCAGCGAAGACTGGGCCGCCATTTCCGCAGGTGTGTGAGGCGGTAGGAAACGCCATGCGCTACGACCGCGGCTCGCTCGGCTTGCGTGCCGGCAAGCACAGAGTGCATATCGAAGAACTCCATCAGGCCAGCCAGGGTCCTCCTCGGCTGCTGTGGGAGGGCCCATCTCTGCCGCTGACAGACGTGCCTCCCGCAGCCTACAGTCATCCAAAGCAGGATGGAGTGGAAGAGACGCAGAACAGACGATAGCTCAGCCCCAGCTTCGAATCACGGGCCAAGGACCAGGGACCTGTGGCAAGTCCCTGGTCCTCATCGTTTCTACTTGGGCAGTTGCGTGGAATCCCAGCCGCCGCCCAGAGCGCGAATCAGCTGCACGCTGGAGGCGAACTGCCGTGTTTGCAGATCCGTGAGCGTGCGCTGATTGCTGAGCAGGGCCGTCTCCGCCGTCAGCACTTCAAGATAACTGGTTGCTCCGCCCTTGTAGCGCTGATTGGAGAGGTCGTAGGAGTGCTGCGCCGATGCAACGGCGCGCTGTTCGACGACCGCCTCCTGATCGAGAATGCGCAGTTGCGACAGGTTGTCTTCCACATCCTGAAAGGCCAGGAAGACGGTGTTCTTGTAGGCTGCAGCCTGCGCTTCGTACTGGTGCCGGGCCTGGTCAGTGAGAGCGTGGCGCTGGCCTGCGTCAAACAGCAACTCCGTGGCCTGCGCGCCCAAGGACCACAACGCGCTGGGACCTTGCAGCCAGGTGCCTCCGTGCGTGCTCTCAAAGCCGCCGGTGCCGCCCAGATTGATGTTCGGGTAGTACGCACTCACTGCAATGCCAATGCGCGCGTTGGCGGCTGCGGTCAGGCGTTCAGCGGCCGCGATGTCCGGACGCCGCTCCAGCAGCTGCGAGGGAACGCCCGTCGGCACCTTGGGCAAGTTGAGATCGAGCGGCGAGAAGGGGATGCTGAAGCTGGAGAGCGGATACTCTGCCAGCGTCCCGATGGCATGTTCAAACTGCGCGCGTGCCACGCTAACGTCTACGAGTTGGGCGCGCACGCTCTCAAGCTGAGTCTGTGCCTGAGCCACATCCACGTCAGTGGCTACGCCGCCTTTCAATCGCCTTTGGGTGAGGTCAAGCTGGTGTTCGAGATCGGCCACGGTGGCCTTGAGCAGCTTGATTTGCGAGTCCAACCCGCGTAGCTGGAAGTAGTCAGACGCCAGCTCGGCTTGCAGCGACAGGTTGACGTTGGCGAGATCCGCGGCATTGGCCTGAGCCGTGTCACGGGCAGCTTCGATATTGCGGCGGATGCGGCCCCAAAAGTCCGGCTCCCAGCCGCCTTGGCCGCCTAAGATCAGATCGTTGTACTCGGTTCGCACGCCGTGCTGGGCCAAGGGCTTGTGCTGCGATTGCTTGTAGTGGACCACGCTGGGGTCCAGGGAGAGCGTGGGATAGAGATTGGCGCGTACAATGGCGATCTGGTCACGAGCAGCGAGGTAATTCTCCGTCGCTTGACGCAGCTGTTCGTTGTTGGTGGCCACGCGCTCCTCGTATTGACTAAGCTGCGGATCGTTGTAGACCTCCCACCATTTGCCGCGCAGCATACCGTCCGATGGGGAAGCAGGCTTCCACGAGCCATCTGTCGGCTGCGGTGGAGGTACTACCGATGGAGCTCCGACTTCCTTGTAAGCATCAGGCGCGGTGAACGAGGGCTTCTTGTAGTCAGGCCCGACAGGTTTGCATCCAGCCAGCGTGAACACCGCCAGCAGGGCTGCCATGGCAGAGGCCGTGAGCAGAGCCGAACGGCTTTGCAGGGGCATGCTTGAGGTGCCGCGGTCAGCCGGTTTTGTAAACAACCCAGACATCTCTACTTGCCTCCTGCGGCCCCGGAGCCGGTGCGATCTCCGGCGTTCTGCTGGGGAGACTCCACGCTGACAGCCTCGCCATCGATGAGCGAATCCGGCGGATCCTGAATGACATGGTCGGAAGAGTTCAGCCCGCTGATGACCTCGACGGTGCTGCCATTGTCTTGACCGATGGTGATGGGGACCAGGCGTGCGGTATTGCCGTTGACCACAGTGCCGATGCGCATGCCTTCACGGCGGAAGATGAGCGCTGATGCAGGCACAATGAACGTCTCAGTCGGCGACGTGGTCTTGAAGTGCACCTGGGCCAGGGATCCCGGCAGCAGATCGCCCTTGCGATTGTCGACATCGATCTCTACCAACAGAGTGCGGTTGCTGGGGTCGATTGCTTGAGCAGTCCGCACCAGCGTGCCCTGAAATGTCTTGCCTGGATACTGCGGGAAGGTCAGATCGATCTTTTCCCCGTGCTTCATGCTCGCCGAGTAGATCTCCGGCACACTGGTATACACACGCAGCGTGTTCAGAGCCTGCATGTGAAACAGTTCGATATTGGCGCCCTCATTGATCAGCTGGCCGGTATCGACGGTACGCGCGGTGAGCACTCCGTCGAACGGAGCGTAGATCTTCTCGAAGCCTTGCAGGGTCTTCAAACGCTGCACATTGGCCTGCGCCGATTTCACCGCGGCTGAAGTGGAGGCAGCCTGGGTGACAAATGTCTCCGTATCTTGCTTAGACACGGCGTCCGAGGAGACTAGTCCGGAGTAGCGATCGGCCTGCCGCTTGGCATTGCCGGCATTGGCTTCGGCGGTGGCCAGATCGGCTTCGGCCTGGAGCACTTGCTGGTCGAGCTCAGGGGTGGAGATCTCCGCCAGCAGCGCGCCCTTCTTCACCTTGGCGCCAATGTCGTAATACCACTTGTTCAGATAGCCAGAGGTGCGCGCGTAAATGGGCGAGTCGGTAAAGGCGGTCACATTGCCCGGCAGCACGAAGCTGTCCACGGGAGCACCCGGCTTGGGAGGCAGCGCGATGACAGAAGGCGCGGCCAGCTCCTTGGTGGTGTCGGCCAACACCGCGTCATTGTGATGGCGCTTGATGATGCCCAAGATTGCGAAGCCAATGACAACCACGAGCAAGACCAGCAGAGCCACGGACACACCGCGTCCTGAGAACGCGGGATGATCGGGCGCGCTCTCGTGATCATGAGCCTCCGGCTTGGCGCCGTCCCCAGGACTGGACGCTGCATGGTGGCGGGAAGAAGATTCATTCGTCATACGCGTTACTCCGGAATCTGGTCGAATTCGTCGAGGGCCGGGGAGCTGGGAGCCGCATGAGCGCGCTTGCGCCGGCCCAGGAATCCATGCACGACCGAGAAAAATGCAGGTACGAAGAAGAGAGTGGCGAACGTCGCAGCCAATAGGCCGCCGATGACGGCGCGTCCGAGCGGGGCGTTCTGTTCGCCGCCTTCACCCAGTCCAAGGGCCATGGGAACCATACCGATGATCATGGCCAGGGCGGTCATCAACACCGGGCGAAAGCGCACAAACCCGGCATTCAGCGCGGCCTTGCGTGCATCGCCCACCAGCATGTCAAGCTGCTCGCGGGCGAAGCTGACCACCAGAATGGAGTTTGCCGTGGCCACGCCCATACACATGATGGCGCCCGTCAATGCCGGCACGCTGAGGCGGGTGTCGGTGAGGAACAAGAACCACACGATGCCGGCAATCGCAGCAGGCAGCGCGGAGATGATCAAGAACGGGTCGAGCCAGGACTGGAAGTTCACCACGATGAGCAGATACACCAGCAGGATGGACATGGCCAGTCCACCGATCAGGCCAATGTAGGACCTGCGCATGGTGTCGCTTTGCCCACGCAGCATGAACTGCGATCCGCGAGGCAGATCCTTCTTGTGCTCGTTCACGATGCGCTGCATGGCGCGAGAGACGGTGCCCAGATCGGTGCCGTTCACGTTGGTGAGAATGTCGAGGACCGGCTGCACGTCGTAGTGGCTGACCGTGCCCAACTCGGCGCCAGGCTCGATAGTGGCTAAATTGCCCAGCACCTGAACGGGTTGTGCGGCGCCCGGAGCTGCGGTGGCGGCCGCAGTGCTCAAGCTGCCACCCGCACCTATGTTGCCTAGCTTGTTGGCGGTGCCGGTGACGGGCAGGCTCTCCAGCTCCGCAAGACTGTTGATGCGGTACTGCGGCGCCTGCGTGGCGATGTTGTAGCTCACGCCGTTGCGCGGATCGAGATAAAAGTTGGGCGAGGTCTGGAAGCTGCCGCTGAGTGCCACCAGCATGCTCTGCGCTACGTTGGCCTGGGTGAGGCCCACCGCTTGAGCCCGGGTACGGTCGACATTCACCCTCATGATGGGGTAGTTGAAGGGCTGCTGAATGCGTGCGTCGGCGGCGCCGGGAACCTGCCGCACTTCGTTCAACATCTTCTCCGCCAGTGCCCGGTTCCCGTAGAGATTGGGTCCAATGATCTGGATGTCGATGGGCGCAGACAGACCAAAGTTGAGGATCTGGGTCACGATGTCTACAGGCAGCATGTAGAACGTCACGCCCGGATAATCGCGCGCCAGAGCCATGCGCAGGTCGTCGACATACTTCTGGGTCGGGCGATGATCCTCGGTCAGCTGCACCTGGATGTCGGCGTCGGATGGGCCGATGGGCGCTGAGGTGGAGTAGGAGAGATTCAAGCCCGAGTAGGGAATGCCGATGTTGTCGACGATGTTGACGATCTCATGCGCCGGAATATGTTGCCGAATCGTGGCGTCAATGTGGTCGCACAGCGCGGCGGTCTCTTCA
>CBJOJD010000393.1:0-4930 GCA_966443485.1 uncultured bacterium
GGATGTGGTCGGCGTCCCATAGACTCTTGCGCGTTCGCTTCTTCAGGCCCCAGTGCTCCAGCAGAGCGGTCCGCCGCGCTCCTCGCGAGTAGCGCAGTTGTCGCGCCGCCGCCATCGTATCCACACCGCATCCCGAGCAGATTCCGCCATCGCGCAAAAAGACTTGTTCCCGCAGGTACGCAGGTTGCGAGCGCAGCTTCCACTCGTGAACACAAAACTCTGAGCAGAACGTGAAACGTCCCCGCGGAACCTCGAGCGAACACCAGCGGCACAGGCCCCGCCCATTGGGACCCCGGGGAACGGATTTTCGGTCAACCCACCCGCCGCGCATCACGCGCATCGTGCTGCTCATATCTTTTTTCTACATGTTCATCCCGCGTCCGTCCTGCCGCCCGTGCAGGTTGAACCCGGCTGGTAACCCTGATCTCGTACCCTTCCGGCGCTCCCGTCTGCGTGGCAGCACCGGGCTGGAACTCTGCATCTCAATCTCGCGTGGAACTCTCCGCCCCAGAACGCTTCGGTTCGCGAGCTTGCGAACTGCTTCTTCGCGCCACGGAGCCCGAGGGCAGCACCATACCCATGCCCAGGGCGTTGCTCGTGTTTGCTCATCCAGATGATGAGACCGTGGCTCTAGGTGCGCGCCTTGGACGCTTTAGCAGTGCGCGTCTGGTCCATGTGACCGACGGTGCACCCCGTAACCAGCAGGACAGCCGCGCTCACGGATTCTCCCGCCTCGGTGACTACCGCCGGGCTCGCATTAAAGAACTGGCGAGCTCTCTTCACATGGCAGGGCTCGACCGCATCTGCAGAGAACAGCTCGGCATCCCTGACCAGGAAGCCAGCCTGCATCTGACGGAACTCACCGAGCGACTTGATCGAATCGTGGAAGGCTTCCGGCCCGAAGTCATCTTCACTCACCCCTACGAAGGCGGACATCCCGATCACGATGCCTGCGCCTTCGCGGTTCACCATGCTCTACAGCGCCGGCAGGCCGAGGGTGTTACGCCAACTCCCGTGGTGATTGAATGCACCTTCTATCACGCTCGCCAAGGCAGCTTTACCACCGGAGAGTTCCTGCCATCGAGCGAGCCTCTTCCCGCAATCGAATGGCCGCTCACCCAGCAGGAGCAACAGCGAAAGCAAGAGCGCCTGGCCTGCTTCACTAGCCAGCAAGAAACGCTACGCAGATTCTCCAGCCCTTGCGAGCTCTTCCGCGTCGCTCCCCGCTACGACTTCACGCAACGGCCGCATCCTGGTCAACTGCTCTACGACAAATACCTCTGGGGCGTGTCGTCGGAGCAGTTCGCCCGCCTCGCCCAGCAGGCTCATCTCACGTTGGCTGAACGCGGCGAGGTCCTGTGCTACTGAAGGTACTGAGCGTTGCCTATCCGTTTGCAACCGTCGGCCCGCATCTCGCCGGCGGCGCTGAGCAGATTCTTACTGATCTCGACCAAGCCTTGGTAGACCAGGGCCACTCTTCGCTCGTCGTGGCATGCAATGGCTCCCAGAGCGCTGGCGAACTCTTCATCGTAGAGCTGCCCCAAAGTGGCTGGCTCGATGAAGCACAAAAAGCAATTGTCCGGTCCCGAGTGCAACACACCATCGACCGCGCGCTGGCCTCTCGCTCCGCGGATCTCGTTCACATGCACGGTCTGGACTTTCACGAGTACTGGATTCCCCCCGAGATTCCCGTCCTCGTCACCCTGCATCTGCCGATTGCGTGGTATCCAGAAGATGCGTGGCATTGGCTGCAGCGCCCGGTGCAGTTCTGTTGTGTCTCCCACTCGCAGAAGCGCACATGTCCTCCGCAACTCGCAGATGCGCTGGTGATTGAGAACGGCGTGTCCGTGCCGGCACGAGCCCCACAAGCCTCCAAAGAGAAATACGCAGTCGTTCTCAGCCGTATCTGTCCAGAGAAGAACATCCATGAGGCGCTGGAGGCCGCGTCTATGGCTGGAACAAGCGTGCTGCTCGCGGGCAAGGTCTTTCCTTACCCCGAGCATCAGGCTTACTTCCAGCAGTGTGTGCAGCCTCTCCTTGAGAAGGATCATCACGGGGTTCGTCACACGTTTGTTGGGCCTGTCGATCCCGCGCAGCGCTTCCAACTGCTGGCGCGTGCCAAATGTCTCTTGCATCCCACCCGCGCCCCAGAGACAAGCTCGCTCGTGGCGATGGAAGCTCTCGCCGCCGGCACTCCCGTCATTGCTTATCGGTCTGGCGCCTTGACCGAAATCATCCAGGACGGCCTCACAGGTTATCTGGTCGATACGGCGGCACAGATGGCCGAGAGCATCGGCCGCCTGGACACGATCTCCACCAACACCTGCTACCAGACCGCCAAAGATCGCTTCGACAAAGCCCGCATGCTGGAAGCCTATGTAAAGACCTACCACTCACTGCTGCACGCAACCTCTGGGGAGATCGTTCATGCCTAGCTCGTATTCTTTGGATATTTTGCGCACCACGGAGGAACTCAATCGGATCGCTGACGATTGGTCCGCCCTCTGGCGCAAGGACCCCTACGCAACGCCCTTTCAGTCGCGCGAATGGCTCCTGCCCTGGTGGCACCAATTCGGCCAACCGGAATTGCGCACCGTAAGCATTCGACAAGGCGCCGAACTCCTTGGGCTGCTGCCGCTCTACATCTATCGCGAGCCGAAGAACGGCCAGCGCCAACTCCTCCCCCTGGGCGTCGGCACCACCGACTATCTGGGCGGCATCTTTGCACAGGACTGTTCGATCGAAGCCATCCAAAGCGCCCTGGACTTGGCTCTGGACGAGGGCGGCTGGGATACCTTCAACCTGACTCAATTGCGTTCCGGCGACCGACTGCTCGAAGCGGTTCGGCCCTATGAGTACACCGGAGGATGCGTCGCTCCCAGCGAGAGCTGTTCACGCCTTTCCGCTGTGCGCAGATCCGAACTGCCCTCCAAAATTCGCCGCAATCTCACCAACGACTACAACCGTGCGTCGCGCGAGGGGAGCCTCGCATTCCACGTGGCCGAAGCGGCGGATGCTCTTCCCACCTTCGAGGTCTTGTGCCGTCTCCATAGCGAACGCTGGCATGCCAGCGGCCTCCCTGGCGTACTCGCGGACGATCGAGTTGTCGCCTGGCATCGCGAGGCCATTCCTGAGTTGCAGAAATGCGGACTGCTGCGGATGTGTTCCCTTACGTTCAACGGCGAGCCAGTGGCCGTCATCTACTCGCTGCTGGAACCGGAGCCCCGCTCCCCGCGCACTCAGTACCTATATTTGAGTGCATTCTCCACTCAATACGGGGACATCAGCCCGGGTTCCATTCTGCTGGCAGAGGTGGTGGAGCATGCTGCCCAGCAGGGCGTAAACTCCATCGACCTGCTGCGGGGAGACGAGCGCTACAAGCGCCTTTGGCATGCGGAGCCCGAGCCCACCTGGGGGCTTTCCATGACCAGTTTGGCCTGGGACAAAAATCGTAACTTGAAGATGGCGGTTTAGCTCATTGCCCGGGCTGGGCAGTCAGTGCGCGATACTCCGACAGCATCCGCATACGCCAGCGCAGAATCATGCCGAAGGCCAGCACGAAGAACAGCCCGGCAGTCTGCTGCAGCGTCATGACGGAGTCGAAGTATCCGCGCGCAAAGTAACGCACCGCCGCCAGCACCACCACCACCAGGAAGAATGCACTGGAGCGCTTCATCATGATGCTGTCGCCGTCGCGCACCAGCTTCGAGGTGGCCAACAGCGGATAGGCCAGGATCACTGCTCCGGCCAGAAAAGCGATGGCTGCCCACGTCCAGGGCACCCGAAACGCTGGCACAAAGAACATGGAAAACCCCGTCGCCATCCCTAGCGGAGGAATGATGATCTTGCGAACGGTGACGGCGCTGCGCGCCTCGCGAATACGCCAAGCCATTACGGCCGTGAGACCGAGCAGGGAACTGATTGCAGACGTGCCGAACAGGGAAGCCATAACAACCTATTCTCTACTTTAAGTCAAAATCAGTTCGCCGGCAGAATCCACCCCGGCCTCGGTTCGCAAGGCTCTCGAAAACGGATCATCTTTGGTCGGGAGAAAAGGCGCGCAAGGGACCCTGCGCGCCCGCAATTCGGCTTCCTAAGCTGCTCTTATAGATGGACTTAGAACGGAATGTCGTCGTCCGAAATCTCCGCCGTCTGGGCGAAGTCGTCCGGCCCGGAAGTAGGGCGCTGGTCGTAGCTCACCGCTGCACCGGAGCTGCGCGTGTATCCCCCCGAACCCCCTCCCGTCTCGTCCCGGCCTGACAGCAGGGACATATCGTTCACCAGGATCTCCGTCCGGTAGCGCTTCTGGCCAGATTCCTTGTCATCCCAGCTGCGAGTCTGGATCTTGCCCTCGACATACAGCTTGGTCCCCTTTTTCACGTAATCGCGCACAATCTCTGCCGTGCGCTTGAAGGCGACGAGGTTGTGCCACTCCGTGCGGTCCTGCCAGTTGCCTTGGGCATCCTGGAAGCGATCGCTGGTGGCGAGGGTGAAGTTGGCGACCATGGTGCCGCCGCCTGTGGAGCGGATCTCCGGATCCTTGCCCACATTACCCAAAAGAATCACTTTGTTAACGCTCTTCGCCATAGATATCTGCTGTGTTTCGTATCCGCTGCTGATCTCTGCTCTTGCTATCGATTTGCGCCCCGCTGCGCTCCTGCAGCGCCAAACGCTTAGCCACCCGGTCAGCGGCCTGAGCGGACACTCCTTTCCTTGAATTCCTTGCGGTCTCCGAAAGTATAAATGTCTCCGCCAGCACCCGTCCTCTGCCGCCTTTGCCTCCCATCCAACCCTGTTCCCCCGGCCCTCCCTCGCCTTGTCGTCGCGCATCTAACGTGGACGTGCAGCCGGAATCACTCGCCGTCCGTGTCCCGGCGCTCCTGATCACCTGCCAGGGGGGGTTGCGTGTTTCTTTGCCTCGCAGTAATGG
>CBJOJD010000394.1:0-4875 GCA_966443485.1 uncultured bacterium
GCGTAGTTCTTCCCTACTTTTGCAAGGCGCACAGCCGGGCTTTGGCCCGGCTTTCGCTTTTGGTGCGCAAACTTCTTCTTCCGGGCGCCTAGGACTTCCAGAACGGGGAGGGTCCGACCAGTTCCATGTCGTAGCGGCGCATGAAGGCCGGATCGAAGGCGATGGCCCGGTTGGTGTCGGCGTCGCGGAAGTAGCTCTCCATCTTGCCTGCCGGGGTAAACGCGATGAGCAGGCGGCCGTTTGGCTGGGTGGCGGAGAAGGTATGCGGCACGGAGCGGGGCGCCAGCACGCACTCCCCTGGCTTCAGTTCCAGGCGCTGCTCTCCTATCTGAAAGGCTACGCTCCCCTCCATCACGTAGAAGAACTCCTCTTGCGAGTGGTGCAGGTGCAGGGGAGGCCCTCCCGGAGCGAGATGCGTGTACTCGATCATCAAGAGCCCGCCTCCGGTTTCCCCGCTTGCCACCTTAAAGGCCATGGAGCTGAAACCCGTCGCGTGCGGGTGACCGAACCGGTCCTGGCCCGCACCGACCACATGAACTCCAGTGATCGGACTTGAGTTCGCGAGCTGGGCAAAGAGCGCTTCAGGCGCAGCTACGGCCGGGGTCGCCATGGCGAATCCTTTGAGAAAAGAGCGGCGCTTCATCGAGCAGTCTCCTCGGGACCAGGGCAGGTGAGCGAACTCTAGCACCTGCTGACGCTATCTGGCATTTGAAATCTTGTCGGGGTCGGTCCGGTTCCGGCCCGTCTGCTCCTGTGCCGGCTGTCGAGTGGGAAGGCGGGCACCGTCACGGAGCGGCGTGAGAATCGCTGTTTGTGACGAACCGGACCAGTTTCCTGTGGCGACACCACATATCCTATGCCATTCTTGTGTGGCAGAACCACAGGAGCACGGATGAGCCCAGAAAAACTCGACCTTTTGCAGGGCACCCTCGATCTCATGGTGCTTCAGACCTTGGCCGCGATCGGCGAGCAGCACGGGTACGGCATCGCGCGGCGCATCGAGCAGGTGAGCGGCAACGAAGTGTTGCTCAACCAGGGCACGATCTACGCCTCTCTGGTGCGGCTGGAGCAGCGCGGCTGGATCGACTCGGAGTGGGGGACATCGGGGAACAACCGCAAGGCCAAGTTCTACTCCATCACCGATGCCGGACGCCGCCAGCTTGCCGCGGACGCGCAGTACTGGGAGCGGCTGACGGGGGTGATGGACCGCATCTTCGCGATGACTCCGGACGAGGAGCCCGGGCAGGCATGAGCGGCAGGACCAGGCGGTTGCGCCAGCGGGTGTGGGCGTTCTTTGCGAAACGAGCGCTTGACGCCGAACTGGAGGCGGAGCTCGAAGCAAATCTCCAACTGGCGATCGATGACTACGTGGAGCACGGCCTTGCGCCGGCAGAGGCGCGCCGCCGGGCGTTGGCGGATTTTGGCGGTGTACAGCAAGCGCGGGAGAAGCATAGGGAGGCGAGAGGACTCATGCACGTCGACATACTGCTCCAGGACCTGAGGTACACGCTGCGCAAGCTCATGCGCGATCCAGGATTCACGCTGGTGGCCGTGCTCATTCTGGCCTTGGGCATCGGCGCCAATGTGGCCGTGTTCAGCGTGGTGAACACGCTCATGCTGCGGCCGCTGCCCTTCCCCCATGCAGAAGAACTGGTGTGGATCGGGCCACCGCCCACCAAGTGCGGTCTTTCGTGCGCCACCTACTCCACCGACGCCTACGACGAGTTCCGCGTAAACAGCCGGTCTTACCAGGACGTGACGGGATATTTTGCGTTCTCCAGCCCTGGGAACCTCAAGCTCACCATGGGCAATGGCGCACCCATTCCCGCCACCAGCATCGACGTGATTCAGAACTTCTTTCAGGTGCTCGGGGTGAAACCCGCCATGGGCCGGTTGTTCAATGCGGACGATGCCCGGAACGGTGCGGCGCCAGTGATTCTGCTGAGCGATGCGTGGTGGAGGACCCGGTTCCAATCCGATCCCAACATCATGGGGAAGGCCTTCGACATCAACGGACAGCAGACGACGGTCGTGGGTGTGCTGCCGGCAAGCTTCGACTTCGGGGCTGTGTTTGCTCCGGGCAGCAAGGTGGATGCGATTACTCCCTTGAATCTCTATGGCCCGCCGCGCGATTGGGGAAACATCATCACGTTCATTGGCCGCATGAAGCCGGGTGTCTCCCTGGCCCAAGCGCGGCAAGATGCGCAGCGCGTTGCTCCCACACTGTGCTGGAACAACAAGAGCCCGCTAAGCTGCGGCAGCTATGATGTCCCGATCGCCACGCCCCTCAAGGATTACGTTACCGGCCGGCTGCATCGGGCTCTGACGGTGCTGTGGTGCGCCGTAGGCATGATCCTGCTCATTGCCTGTGTGAATCTCTCGAATCTGCTGCTGGCGCGCGCCGCGGCTCGTTCGAAGGAGTTTGCCATGCGTGGCGCTCTCGGTGCGGCGCGGAGCCGCATCATCCGCCAGCTACTCACGGAAAGCCTGGTGCTGTCTGCCTTCGGCGCGCTGCTAGGCCTGGCGCTGGCGGGCACCCTGCTCACCTGGTTGTCCAATCAGGGAGCCATCGCGCTGCCGCTGCTGGGTCAACTGCGCATCGACGGAGCTTCTTTGGGATGGACGGTGCTCATCGCAGTCGCCTCTGCGGTGATTTTCGGATTGGTGCCCGGCATGCGCATGGCCTCGGGGAATCTGCACGAGGCGCTCAAGGACTCCGGTGCGGGCTCCGGACAGAGCCGCAAGCACGAGCGTTTGCGTTCGGTACTGGTGGTTGCGGAGGTTGGCCTGGCCTGTGTGCTGCTGGTAGGGGCCGGGCTCCTGCTGCGCAGCTTCTTGCATGTTCTTGATGTGGACCTTGGTTTTCAGCCGGAGCATGCCGCCGCCGTGAGAGTGGAGTATGACAACAACGCACCAACTCGGCTTGCCGCAGTCCAGAAGCAGACCGCCGCTTTTCAGCAGGTGCTTTCGCGAGTAAGTGCAATCCCCGGTGTTGAGGCGGCGGGAATCACGGATTATCTGCCGCTCGATCGCAACCGCTCCTGGGGCACGCCCGTCCCCAGAGGAGTGAAGGCGCCTCACGGGCTCATCGCAGGACCGCTTGTGTATGTCACCACGCCGGGCTATCTACGGGCCATCGGCTCAGGCCTGCGGGGACGCGACTTCACTTGGGAGGATGGCCCGGACAAAGAACGCGTCATCATGATCAACAAGTCGTACGCTCGCTTCCTGGCCACGTTTGCACCGTGGCCGGACCACGATGCGCTGGGCAAGGTGCTCACCAACACCAATGGCCCCGATGCGCGGGTGGTCGCAGTGGTGGATGACGTGCATGAGGAGGCGGTAGAGGGCGACGCCGGCTGGCAAGTCTACTACCCTTCAACCCAGCAGTTTCCCTCGAGCGCGGAGCTGGTAGTCCGCACTACTCTGCCGCCCGGCCAACTGGCATCGAGTGTTGTACGCACCCTGCGCGATTTGAATCCCAATCAGCCCATTGCCGAGTTCAAGCCCATCCAGGTGCTGGTGGATCACGCCAACTCCCCACGGCGGTTCTTCATGATCCTGGTGGGAGCGTTCGCCTTGCTTGGCCTGCTGCTGGCCGCATTGGGGATTTATGGAGTGATCTCGTACTCAGTAACTCGCCAAACCCAGGAGATCGGCATCCGTATGGCGCTGGGGGCAAGTGCGTCGCATGTGAGGCGGCGGATTTTGACCAGCACTCTACGCCTGGCCACAATTGGCGTGCTGGCAGGCGCGGCGGTATCCATCGGCACTGCACAGCTCGTTGCTTCCCTGCTGTATGCGACCTCTCCCTGGGATGCCACCACTTATTGCGGGATGGCCGCGCTTCTGCTGGCGATCGCCTCACTGGCTGGGTATATCCCGGCGATGCGCGCCTCGCGCATCAGTCCGCTGATCGCGCTGCGGTCTGAGTGAGCGGGAACAAATCTTGCGGCGGGCAGGCTACACCCGCCGCAGATGTGTCTTCAGAGATCGTGCTGTAACTATTCGGTGCGTAAAGCCTCGACGGCGTTCACTCCGGCTGCGCGCTTGGCAGGAATGACGGACGCGGTGATGGTGGCGGCGAGGATCACGACCGCCGATGCGAGAAATGCCAGGATGCCAGGCTGGTGGACCTCAGGGATGTAGCTGCCCGCGATGCGCACCAGCACGAGTCCCAAGACAGCTCCAGTCGCAACGCCCACTCCGGCCATGATCAAGCCTTCACTCAACACGCGGGCGAGGATCATGCGCGGCAGAGCGCCCAGCGCGATGCGAATTCCGATCTCGCGGGTGCGGCCACTCACGGAGAAGGCCAGCACGCCGGCCACGCCGACCACTGAGATCAAGAGCGCCACGGCGGCAAATCCGCCGAAGACCACGGCGTTGAGCCGATCCGGCGTGAGCACCTCGGCGCGCACGTCGCCCAGGGTGCTGGCCCGCTCCACGGGCTGATCGATGGACATCTGGTGGATGGTCTGCGCAATGGCGGGGACAAGCGCGTAGGGGTCCTGCTTGGCGCGCACGAACAAGCGCCCGTTCCAGCCTTCCTGGTCGACGGGCTGGTAGATCGTCATCTCTGGCGAAGGCAGGATGTTTTCATCGTCGAAGTCGGGAACCACAGCCACGATGCGGCGCGGCTCGTAGCTGATGCCGATGAACTTCATCACGCCATCGGTCCAGTGCAAGCTGCGGCCAATCGGGTTCTGTCCCGGGTAGAGCTGTTGAGCCAGGCTCTGGCTGATGATCACCACGCGCTCTGCGCCATCTTTGTCGCCGGCATTGAAGTCGCGTCCCTGGAGGATCGGAACGCCCATGGTGGCGAAGAAGTCAGGAGAGACGGAGCGGAACTTAGCCCGATAATCTTCGCGACCA
>CBJOJD010000395.1:0-4866 GCA_966443485.1 uncultured bacterium
ATACCTGTATCTGCGACGACGCATCCCAGAGATCTGGGCCCTCAGTGGAACCGTGATGCTGATGGCAATGGCCGCCTTCGAATACAGCTACGAGAGCCGCTCGTACGGTATCTTCTTTGGCTTGACGATGCTGGCGTACTCCTGCTGGATTCGCGCAGCCAAACCACTACGCGCCGAGCGAACACGCGTCCTGGCACTGATCGGGATGGGGCTGGCGCTTGCCGCTGCTATCTCGACAAACTACTTTGCGGTCCTCGCCTTCTTTCCAATTGCGTTTGGCGAGGTCGCGCGATCTGTTCAGCGCATGCGAAGTGGGGAAAGACTTAATTGTGCGGTCGATTGGAGTGTGTGGGCAACGATGCTGATCGCGGGTTCGCCTCTCCTCGCCTACCGCCCGCTCATCGAGCACTCCATCGCCCAGTTTGCGCCTTATGCATGGAATAAGGTTTCCCTTTCGCAGGTGGCAGATTCCTACACCGAGATGGTGGAGACAATTCTCTACCCGCTCCTGGGATTATTCCTCTTCGCGCTAATTACGCTGGCATTCCTCGCTAGCAGCCGCCTCAGATCATCCTTTCCTCACCGTTTCTCCGGATGGATGGAACGAGCCGCAACGCGCCTGAAGAGCTGCTCTCCTCTTCCGGCTCATGAGATCGTGGCGGTCTTGGCGTTCATGCTCTATCCAATGCTGGGATTCGTGATTGCCTCCATTCGAGGAGGAATGCTCTCTCCGCGGTTTGTTATTCCCGTCTGCTACGGCTTCGCCATCGCCGGAATCGTCATCGCATACCAGCTCTTTGGAAACCTCAAAAAGGCGGGAGTGGCCCTTCTCTGCTTTCTCGCTGCGTGGTTCGTCTGCCGCGAATCGGTGGTCGGATACTGGTACGAACAGCAGAAACAATCCTTCTATAAAGTGCTGGATGCGGTTCCTGCTGCTGAACAGCACGTGGCTGCAGGTTCCCCGGTTCTGATTCCCGATCCTCTCCTGGCCCTCACCTTCCAGCACTATGCGCCGCCTTCTTTGGCCAAACGGGTGGTCTTCCCTGTCGACTTCCCAGCCATACGAGACGTCCGGCATGACGACTCGCCGGAAGAAAACCTGTGGGCAGGCCGCAACTTCATCTACTCGCTCAAGATTGTCCCGGTGGCCGACTTTCAGAACAGCACAAATAGCTACCTGATCATCTCGAGCGATCACAACTGGTACCTGGCCGACCTCGCCCACCACCACTACGGCTTCTCTCGATTGCCGCTGGAAACCCGCGCCGACTCCATCGGAGGATTTACACCCCTCGCGCATGGGATCCCGGAGTTTTATACCTCCTCCTGGACAAATCCCGAAGGCAACACCCTCATGTCGATGAAATCCCCCATCCCTTTCCGGGCCGGGGAGGAACTGCCCAACAGCACACCCACGGGAGCAACGCCGTGACCGTAGCAGAGATGCGAGCTGAACTCGCTCGTAAGTCCGCTTTCCGGCGGTGGCTGCCTGCCTTGCTCGTCCTTCTGTTCCTGATCGTAGGCGGAGCCATCTATTCCGGAATTCGGCCACGCGCTGATGTCCGGATCGCGCATCCAATGTACGAAGACATCGCAAGTACCGTCGCCACCAGCGGAACTGTCTTGCCTGTCAACGACTTCCCTGCCCGGGCCAACTTCACCGGCCTGGTGGAGAAGATTTACGTCAAGCTGGGCCAGAAGGTCCATGCTGGACAGATGCTGATTCAAATGAAAGATCAATATGCGGTTCCACGGCTCGATCTAGCCCGAGCCACGTTGGATGAAGCCGAATTGAATCGGGAGAACGTATTGAAGAACGGTTCGCAGGAAGATCGAATCAATCAGCAGTCAGAGTTGCTGCGCGCGCAGACCGAGCAGAAGATGGCTGCCAACGCCCTTGATTCCATCCGCAAGCTGAAGCAGCATGGCAGCGTCTCCGATGCCGAGGTTGAGGCTGCGACCCAGCGACTTCAGACCGCAAATTCCAACTTGTCTGCTCTAAAGCAGAGGCTTAGCTCGCGCTACAGTGCGAAAGACATCACCAGTTGGAACGACCGGGTGCGGGCTGAGCGCGCTCAACTTCAGGCCGAAAAGGTGAGCTGGGCCAACGCCAACATCTCCTCACCCGTCACTGGAACGGTGTATAGCCTGCCCATCAAGCTCTATGACTATGTTCCAGCGGGATCCGACCTGCTGCATGTGGCTGATTTGAACCATATGTGCGTCCGCGCCGATTTCGACGAATCCGACATTGGCCGCCTTGCCATCGGCCAGCCCGTGACCATCACCTGGGACGGGGCGCCTGGCCGTACGTGGCATGGAACCATTCGTGCAAAGCCTCTCTCCGTAGCGCGCAACGGCCTGCGCACCGTTGGCGAAAGCACCATCGAGCTAATCGATGACCATGGCGACCTGCCTGTAAACACAGACGTCGCGGTGGTCGTCACTACTTCGGTCCGTCATCACACTCTCTCTATTCCGCACGAGGCTCTGCACACTGAAGGCAAAGATCAGTTCGTCTATCGCGTGGTGGATGGAGAACTGGTGCGGACACCAGTCGTGATCGGCCTTGCCAACGCGATGAAAGTCGAAATCGTCAAAGGCTTGGCGCTCAACGACACACTGGCGCTGAGCGCCTCCGATGGACAGCCGCTCAAAGATCACCTCAAAGTTCAAACTGTCCCTTAACAAGCACGAACAAAAACGCTTTCTGCGAACAACAGCATTCTGCACTTCCGACTAGCAAATGAAGAGGGTTCGTCACTGCAACGTACTGTTTTGCGTTCTGTCCGGCGTGATCTTATCCGCGAATAGCATGCACTGCCGTGCACAAATCACTTTGGCTCAAGCAACGGGCTTGGCTCTTTCCAACAGCCCTCGAGTCAAATCCGCGCAGAACGATCTGAAGAAGGCGCAGGCTGGTCTTGCCCTCGCCAAAGACATGTACATTCCCAGCGCGGTGGTTGGCGTGGGTCTGGGCGACGCTTACGGGATCACGTTGACAGTACCGACCATCTTCACAATCACGACCCAATCCGTCGTCTTCAGCTTGCAGCAGCAGGCCTACGTACATGGTGCCCACTACGACATCAAGGCGGCGGAACAGGCTCTCGCAGAAGTCAAGCAGCAGGTGGAAGAGGATACGGCCATCACGTATCTGTCACTGGCAACGGCTCAGCAGTCCGCGGCAGCCCTGAAAGAGCAGGTGGGCTTTGCCGAACAACTCGCTGCAGTCATGCAAGACCGTCTGCAGGGAGGCCTCGAGAGCAGTCTGGAGGTTCACAAAAGCGAGCGAGATCTGCTTCAGATCAAGCTTGCAGCGATGCAGGCCAACGACAGTGTCGAAGATCTGCGCGGCCATCTTGCGGAACTCACAGGTCTGTCTCCAGCCTCGGTCGATCCCATCCCCAACAGTGTCCCCCCCATGCCTTCCCAAGAGTTGCCGACCGATTCCTTCGGCTCTGCGCCCAACACTCCTGGACTCCTCGCTGCCGAGTTAAATCTGAAGGCTCGTCAACAGCGCGCCCGCGGCGATGCCGAGTACACCTGGAGACCGCAGATCGGCTTTGGCGCAACCTACGGCCGCGTCAGCCCTATCGAGAATGTCTCTCAGTTTTATAACTTGCACGGGAACTACAACACCGCATCCTTTGGGTTTGCCATCCAGTTGCCCATCGTTGACCGCGTGCGAAAGGCAGCGGCAGATCAGTCGCGGCTTGATGCAGACCGCGCCGCGATGGATCTGAGCAGTATTCAGTCCGATGCGACGGCGGGATTTCGCAAGCTGCAGCGCTCAATCCCCGAGCTGAAGACCAGAACCGAGCTTGCCGAGGTCAACTACAGCATCGCTCAGGACCAGTTAGCAACGGCCGAGGAGCAATCGCACCACGCCACTGGCGGCCCTCTCGTCACGCCTAAAGACGTGATCAACGCGCACATCGGAGAACGCCAGCGCTATTTGGAACTTCTCGGTGCCCGGCTCGATGAGCGCAAAACGCAGATCACCTACAGCCGCTTCAGCGGCACTCTCGACCAGTGGATACACTCCATCCCGGCAGACCCGCGCGCAACGAAATGATGGATTCTTTGCCACATCGGCCCGGAATCAGACAACTGCGATCTACAACAAAGAATCCTACCCATTCAATGGGCCGGCAGGAGGAGAATCCCTAGTTGGCGACATCTGAGGCAGTCTATACTCCGGTCGCGCCGCTCACGCCTGCACAGGCCGTGACCTACTCAGGCCCGTGGATCTGTGCCGCCCTTACGCTCGCGGCCGTCCTCATTCACGGCTATCATCCCTACGCAGAAGATGGCGGCGTCTACCTGGCAGGTATCAAGAGAACGCTCGATCCCCATCTTTACCCCGCATTCAGTGGCTTTGTTACGGCACATCTGCCTTTCTCACTCTTTGCGCCGCTCATCGCCACGTGCGTCCGCGTCACCCGCCTCTCTCTCATGGCGGTCCTGTTTGTCGCGTACGTTGCTACCACTTGGCTGACCCTCTTGGCGGGATGGCTCATCGCCGTCCGGATCACATCGTCGCAGCCCGCACGCTTGGGAGCCGTCGGTCTCCTCGCGGCGCTGCTGACCATCCCCATCGCCGGAACTTCGCTGATGCTGATGGATCCTTATGTGACAGCACGCAGCATCTCGACACCCTGCGGGCTTCTGGCCATTGTTGGTGGCCTCGATCTAGTCCGCCTTCTGCGGGTCCGGCCTTCGAGCGCGTGGCGCGCCTTCGTTTTGATTTTGCTTACCACCTCGATCGCCTTTGCCATGCACCCGCTGATGGCCGGGCTGTCGCTCTGCTTCGTGCTGCTGCTTCTTTATTTCTCTTGATCTGGGAGAAGATTGCAGCTCATC
>CBJOJD010000396.1:0-4831 GCA_966443485.1 uncultured bacterium
GCTTTCGCCCGGGCCGCAACGGTTAAACGAGTCAACTGCGGCATACAAAGGAGCTTGAAAGATGGCAGCGGAAAGAAAGATGACGTTTGGCGTGATTGTAGGGAATCGGGGATTCTTTCCCGATCACCTAGCGAAGACGGGGCGGGAGGAGATTCTGTCGGTGCTTCAAGGCGTTGGAGCCACCGCGATTGTGCTGGGGCCCGAGCAGTCGAAGTATGGCGCGGTGGAGACCTATGCCGAAGCTCAGCGCTGTGCCGAGTTGTTCAAGCAGCATGCGGAGGAGATCGACGGCATCATTGTGACCCTGCCGAACTTCGGCGATGAGCGGGGCATTGCAGATGCCATCCGCTTGAGCGGGTTGAAGGTGCCGGTGCTGGTGCAGGCTACGCCTGACCGCAGCGACAACATGACCATCGCTGTGCGTCGTGACAGCTTCTGCGGCAAGATGAGCGCCTGCAATAACCTGATGCAGTACAAGATCCCGTACTCGCTGACCACGCTGCACACCGAAGCGGTGACGTCGCCCGAGTTCAAGGCGGATCTGGAGTGGTTCTCAGCGGTTTGCCGGATCGTGAAGGGCTTGAAGAATCTGCGCATCGGAGCGATCGGCGCGCGGCCCGCGGCATTCAATACGGTTCGTTATTCAGAGCGCCTGCTGGAGAGCTCGGGGATTTCGGTTGAGCCCATCGATCTGTCGGAGATCTTCGGGCGCATCAACCGGATGAAGGACAACGATGATGCCGCGCAAGCCAAGCTGGCAGCCATCAAGGGCTATGTGTCGACCCAAGGAATTCCGGAAGACGCATTGCTGAAGATGGCCAAGCTGGGGGCGGTGGTGGAAGGCTGGATGAAGCAGACCAGCTGCACGATCAGCGCCGTGCAGTGCTGGACTTCGATGGAAGAATACTTCGGCGTAGTGCCCTGCACGGTGATGAGCATGATGAGCGAGAACCTCATCCCCTCAGCCTGCGAGGTAGACGTTCCGGGCACGCTGAGCATGTACATGCTGGCTTTGGCTTCGGGAACTCCGTCGGCACTGCTGGATTGGAACAATAACTACGGTTCCGATCCCAACAAGTGCGTGTGCTTCCACTGCTCCAATTTGCCGAAGCACTTTTTCAACGAAGTTCGCATGGACTACCAGGAGATCATTGCGGGCACGGTCGGCAAGCTGAACACCTTCGGCACATGCGTCGGCAAGGTGAAGGCCGGCACGATGAGCTTTGCCCGCTTCTCGACGGACGATCGTTACGGCATCATCCGCGGTTACACCGGCAAGGGCGCTTTCACGGACGATCCGCTGGAGACCTTCGGCGGCGCGGGCGTGGCGGAGATCCCGCAGCTGCAAAAGCTGCTGAAATACATCTGCCGCGAAGGCTTCGAACACCACGTGGCGGCGAACTTCAGCGATGTTTCGAAGGCCGTTCACGAAGCGGCAAGCCGTTATCTGGGATGGGAGAGCTACTACCATCCGGGACTGGAAGACTAACAACAGAGAACAGAATGAGGGGTCGGGGATCGCACACAAAGCTGATCTCTGGCCCCTCATCTCTGCGATGAGGAATCTGAGCGATGAGCAAGAGAATCTCAAAGGGTCTGACGGTCAATGGCGAGTCTGTCGTGGCTGAGGCGGCATGGAACGAAGAGCTCGAAGCGAAGCACCAGAAGCTGGTGCAGTGGCTGAATGCGAACAAGCTCGGGGGAGTGCTGATTCGTCGCAACGAGAACGTGGCATGGCTCACCGGAGGTGCGGTAGAGCTGCGCGTCCTGACGCCGAATGAGACCGGAGTGGCGGCGCTGCTGGTTACTGCGCGGGGCAAACGGTACTATTTCACGAGCGAAAATGAAGCTCCGCGTCTGCACGATGAGGAGTTTGGGGCGCTCGATTTCGAGGCGGTGATCTTTCCGTGGTATGCAGATGACACGGTGGAATCCGCCAAGAAGCTGGCCGGCGGGGAACTGGCGTCGGATTCTCCGGCGGCCGGTACTGCGATGACGAATCTCTATCCTTTGCGGCAGTCTCTGAGCGAGACGGAGATCGCGCGCTATCGTTGGCTGGGAGCTCAGACAGCGGCTGCAACGGCGGAGTCACTGAAGGCTGTCGAGCCGGGCATGACCGAGTACGATCTGGAAGCGCTCACGGCCGGTAATCTGCTGAGGCGTGGGATTCTGCCTTCGGTCTATCTCTACGCGGTGGACGATCGTATTTACAAGTACAAGCATGCAGTGGCGCGGGGCGCCAAGCTGAAGAGTTACGCCATGCTTAACCTGTGCACCCGCAAGTGGGGCTTGGCAGTTTCGATCACGCGCTTTGTGCACTTTGGCACGTTGCCACAGGAGCTTGCGGAGAGATTCAAGTCGGCAGCTCAGGTGAATGCTGCACTGTTGGCGGCCACCAAGGTAGGAGCTACTGGAGCGAACCTGTTCCGGGTAGCGCAGGAAGCGTATGCGGCAGAGGGATTTCCGGGAGAGGAGCGCCTGCATCATCAAGGTGGCGCGACCGGCTACTGGGAACGCGAGTGGGTGGCAACGCCAAAGGGCACGGAGACGGTGGTGGACAACCAGGCATTCGCGTGGAATCCAAGCATTCGCGGCGGGAAAGCTGAGGATACGGTGATCCTGAAGAACGGTGCGATCGAATGTCTGACGGCCACGCCGGAGTTGCCGGTCATCGAAGCCACTGCTGGCGGGAAGGTCTATCCGGCGGCAGGCGTGCTGGTGAAGTAAGGCTGAAACCTGGAGGTAGGGCTGAAGCTTGGATTCGGATTCAGCCCTGCTTCAGCGCACTATCCCTGTTGTTTCGGTTCCAGAGCCACACGCGCGGTGAGTACGACGAGTGCGGTCCAGAGCACGTCGGCGCCCAGCAAGTGAGCGATCTGAAGCCATGTAGGCGCCAGCAGTACGACGTCCAGTACGCCCAGCAGATATTGCGCGGCGAGCAGAAGCAGGACGAGCGCAGAGAGTCCGCGGTTATCCCAATGCGGCGTTTTGCGTGACGCGCGCGCGATCAGCCAGATGAGGAAGACGCTGGCTAAGAAGGCGACGGTGGGATGGGTCCAGCGCCAGCGGACCAACCAGCCGCTGGTGGCGGAGAAGTCCTGGGCTAAGGCGGCGCCCAGCGAGCTTGCCGGGAAGAGTGTGTCTCCCAGGGCGGCTAGCGATCCCGTCACGCCCACAATCAATAAGACAAATATGGCAGCCATCGCGCCGAAGGGGGCGACGAGGCGTACGCTCTCGCGGGTGTAGCCATATCGGCGGCTTAGCAGGTGGGCGACCAGCGCCAGAGCAGCTAGCAGCAGCAGGGTGTTGGTGAGGTGGAGAGCCAGATAGGGTGCGCGCAAAGGGGATTGGCTCTGCGCAGTGAGACCGAGCTTGACCAGTAATGCTCCCAGAATGGCTTCAATCAAAGTGAATACGACGACGGCTACAGATGCGGAGCGGGCCAGGTGACCACGTGCGGTTCCCGCGAAGGTCCAAATCAATAGACCCACCGCCGAGAAGAATGAGAGGCCGCTGGTAACGCGGTGGGTGAACTCGATGATGGTGTCGACGCGCGGTGAATGCTGGACGACGGTGCCGTTGCACAGCGGCCAATGATCCCCGCAGCCCGCGCCCGAGCCGGTGGCGCGAACCAAGCCTCCCCAAAGAATCACGGCGATGAAGTAGGCCAACACCGCCCAGGCGAAGCGGCGCAGGGCAGGCGAAGGCATCTGGGTAGCTTTTACGGGAACAGCAACTGAAGCCATTGAGGGCACTCCGAACCTTCCAGTGTAGAACAGGCGGAGGTCGGGCGGGCCGGAGTGCCGGGGAAACCGAGGGTCCGCTCAGGGGCGGAAGTGCTTTTTCAGTCCCTGCCAGCACTCGTAGTACTCGTGTTGCAGGATGCGGGACTTCATGGCGAACTCAGTGGGACGAACCACCAGCTGCGTCTCGAACATGAAGGCCAGGGTATTGGCAAGATACTGCGGCTTGAGTTCGGCGTTGCTGGCGCGCTCGAAGGTTTCGGCATCCGGCCCATGCCCGGCCATGCAGTTATGCAGGCTCGCCCCGCCAGGAACAAAGCCTTCTGCTTTGGCGTCATAGGCACCAAAGATCAGACCCATGAATTCGTTCATGAGATTGCGGTGGAACCAAGGTGGCCGGAAGGTGTGCTCGGCAACCATCCAGCGGGGAGGGAAGATCACGAAATCGCAGTTGGCGGTGCCGGGGAGGGCGGTGGGCGAGGAGAGGACCGTGTAGATCGAGGGATCAGGATGGTCGAAGGAGACGGTGTTGATGCAATTGAATCGTGAGAGGTCGTACTTGTAGGGAGCGTAGTTGCCGTGCCAGGCGACCACATCCAGCGGCGAGTGATCGATGGAGGCCGACCACAAGCGGCCAAGGAACTTCGCGCTGATGTGAAAGTCGCCTTCGCGATCTTCATAGGCGGCCACGGGAGATTGGAAGTCACGGGGATTGGCCAAGCCGTTGGCACCGATCGGTCCAAGGTCAGGCAGCCGGAAGCTCAGGCCATAGTTTTCGCAGATGTATCCGCGGGCATGCTCTTCCAGGAGCACGACGCGGAACTTGACTCCGCGGGGTATCACGCAGATCTCGCCTGGTTTGACGTCCAGGACGCCAAGCTCGGTATGGAAGCGCAACCCGCCCAACTGCGGCACGACGAGCATCTCACCGTCGGCGGTGTAGAAGAAGCGATCGTGCATGGACGCATTCGCGGCGTACAGGTGAGTGGCGAGGCCGGTCTGTATGGCCGGATCACCGTTGCCGCCGAGCGTCACGATACCGTCAACGAAATCGGTGGTGTCCGTAGGAATGGGCAGCGGATCCCAAC
>CBJOJD010000397.1:0-4828 GCA_966443485.1 uncultured bacterium
GCCAACCGTACGCCTGTCTCGGACCGCTGCCAGCTGGGCTCATCCGTAAAGAGCCAGACAGCTCCGCGAAAGAGATTGGCGTCGCCCAGCTCCGCGCCGCCGCGCTCCTTGCCCGCCATCGGGTGTCCGGGAAGAAAGGCTGCCTTCCCTGTGGTGTTGAACAGCCGCGTCGCAGCCGACGTGATCTGGCCCTTGGTGCTGCCGACATCCGTCACCAGCTGGTCAGGTCCAAGGATCGAGGAGAGCTGCTCCATCAGATCCAGCGTTGCAAAGATCGGGACCGAGAGCAGCGTCACCTGGCTCCCGCGCGCAGCCTGAAGCGGATCGGTGGCGACGCGATCCAGGGCGCGCATCGAGAGCGCAGTCTCTGCGCCGCCTGCGCCGCGATTCCAGCCTACGATCTCACCGGAAAATCCCGCAGCACGCAGTGCCAGCCCAACCGAGGTGCCGAGCAGGCCCGTGCCGAGAATTGCGATGCGCTCAATCATGAAGTCTTTTTAGTGTAGCGGAGTTAGCGGAGCTCGCCGCGCTTCGCGCGTGTTAGCGGTGTTCGCTGCAATCCAGCTAGCTTCGCTAACGGAGCGCAGCGACGCTAACCCCGCTAACTCCGCTCCCCCCCGGCGAGCTCCGCTTACAGCGTCCTTCCCACTGCGCCGGCGATCAGCTTGAGTTCTCCCATCAGGGCGTCGAGCTGGTCGGGATAGAGCGTCTGCGCCGCATCCGACGCAGCCTTGTCGGCGTTGGGATGTACTTCCACGATGATGCCGTCGGCGCCCGCCGCCACCGCGGCCCGAGCCAAAGCGGCCACCATATCGCGGCGGCCGGTGCCGTGCGAGGGATCCCCGATGATGGGCAGGTGCGACAGCTTCTTCACCATAGGGATCGCGGAGATATCCATGGTGTTGCGGGTGGCCGTCTCGTAGGTACGAATGCCGCGCTCGCAAAGAATCACATCGTAGTTGCCGCCCGAAAGGATGTACTCGCTCGACAGCAGCATCTCCTCGATGGTGGCGGCGATGCCGCGCTTCAACAAGATCGGCTTGCGAATCTGCCCCAATTCGCGCAGCAGATTGAAGTTCTGCATATTGCGGGCGCCCACCTGGAACAGGTCGACATAGGGAAGCATGGGTTCGATCTGCGCAATCTCCATGACTTCGCTGACCACCAGCAGGCCGTGCGCCTCGGCCGCGTCACGCATCAACTCCAGGCCGGGAATGCCCAGGCCCTGGAAGGCATACGGCGAACTGCGTGGCTTGAACGCTCCTCCACGCAGAAAGCTGCCCCCCGCACCCTTCACCCGTCGTGCGGTCTCGAAGATCTGCTCGCGATTCTCAATCGAGCAGGGGCCGGCCATCACCGCGACTTTGGAGCCGCCTACCGTGACGCCGTTGCGAAACTTGACGACCGTCCCTTCTGGCCGGAAACCGCGCCCCGCCAGCTTGTACGGCGAGCTAATGCGGTGGACGTGCAGCACGCCGGGCATGATCTCGAACTTTGCCAGTTCGACAGTGGCCGTGGGGCCCACCCCGGCGAGAATGGTCTGTGTCTGGCCGGTGGTGCGATGAACTTCCACACCCGATTCCGTCATCGCGCCGATGACCGCGTCAATCTGCTCCTCAGTTGCGTTCTCCTGCATCGCTACGATCATTTCTCGTTCCCTGTCTCAGGCGCTGCCGCGCCGGTGCCGTGGCCCTGTGGATTGGCAGCAGCGGCCGCCTCCCGGGCATGTCTCTCCGATGCCAACTCGTTCTTTTGCAGGGAGCGCATGACGTCGATGATGCGTTCGTAGATATGGGTCAGCTCAATGTCGGGCAAGGGCCCCTTGTTGGCGGCGCGCACGTTAGCGTAGATGATCTTCTCCCGCGCCGGTTCATAGACCGGCAAAGAAGTGGCCGCCTTGAGATGGCCAATCATCTGCGCTGCACGCGCCCGTTCGCTCAACAACTCCACCAGCTGGCGATCCAGCACATCGATACGATTCCGCAATTCTTCGACCGTCATGCGATCCTCATGTCAAAGCAGGGATTAGGGATGAAGGACCAGGAACACAAAGATTGCTGCACCAACAGAATCTCCATAGGCCTGATCCCTGCGACGAATCCCTAGCTCCATTCGAGTTGCATCTTGATGTGCGGCCGGGGGAGGGCCGCCTGCGAGCCTTTTACCGGGCCAGCGCCGCCTGGGGTTGGCGCAGGCCCTTGATAAATCGGGCCACTTCGCCAGGTACAGATGCGGGACCGGTAGCGGTTGTCGCGCGCTCGATCAACTCGACGATGGCGCTGCCGACCACCACGGCGTCCGCAAACTCTCCTACTTGCGCAACATGCTGCGCATGCGAGATGCCGAACCCCACGGCCACCGGCAGCTCGCTCCATCGCCGAATACGCTCCACCAGCGCTGCCGCGTCCGAGGTCAGGCTCTGCTGCTTGCCCGTGATCCCCACGCGGGAGATGGCGTACACAAAACCCTTCGAATACTTGGCAATCGCCTCCAACCGCTCGTCCGGACTGGTGGGCGCGGCCAGGAAGACCGGGGCAAGATCCACCCGGCTCATCTCGGCCAGATAGTCCGCGGCCTCTTCAATGATCAGGTCCGTCACCAGGACGCCGTCTGCACCGGCAGCCTTGGCGTCGTCGGCGAACCGCGTCAGACCGTAGCGAAGAATGGGATTCAAATAGGTGAAGATGATCAGCCCGGCGTTGGGACGGGCGGCACGAATCTGCTTGGCGGCGCCCAATACATCATGCAGTGTGACGTGGCGGGCCACTGCGCGGTCCATCGCGCGCTGAATCACCGGACCGTCCGCCAGAGGATCGCTGAAGGGCACGCCCAGTTCGATCACGTCCGCACCCGCATCGATAGCCTCCACCGCGATGGCGCAGGTGGTGTCGAGGTCGGGATCGCCCGCAGTGAGATAAACCACCAGACCGGGCTTGTGATCGAAACGGATCGGCATGCTCTCTAAGTTCCTGGTAACCGCCGGATTGAATCGTCGGCTACAGCTTCAATTCCTGGGCCAGAATGCCCATGTCCTTGTCGCCGCGGCCGGAAAGGTTCACTACCAGTATGTCACGCGGAGTCAGGGTGGGAGCCAGGCGCAGAGCCTCGGCCACCGCATGCGCGCTCTCCAGTGCGGGCAGAATTCCTTCGGTTCGCGCCAGCTTGACGACTGCGTTCAAGGTCGCCGCATCGTCCTGCGAGGTGTACTCGGCGCGTCCGGAGTCGTGCAGCATCGCGTGCTCGGGCCCGATGGAGGCATAGTCCAGGCCCGCGGACACCGAGTGCGTCTGCGCAATCTGTCCAGCCTCGTCCTGCAGCACATACGAGAAGGTGCCTTGCAGCACTCCGGGAACTCCCCCGGCGAAGCGCACCGCGTGCTCCCCGAGCGCCGTCCCGCGACCCCCGGCCTCTACTCCGATCAGCCTGACCTGCTTGTCTTCCAGAAATTCGTAGAACGCGCCGATGGCATTCGAGCCTCCACCCACGCACGCGATCACCACATTGGGCAGCCGGCCTTCCTTCTCCAGAATCTGCTCCTTCATCTCGCGGCTGATGCAGCGATGAAAGTCGCGGACCATGGTGGGGTAGGGATGTGCGCCCAGTGCGCTGCCCAGGATGTAAAACGTGGTGCGAACATTGGTCACCCAGTCGCGCATGGCCTCGCTGATGGCATCTTTCAGCGTCTTCGAACCCGAGGAAACGCCGCGCACCTCCGCGCCCAGCAGGCGCATGCGCATGACGTTCAGCTCCTGGCGGGCCATGTCCACTTCGCCCATGTAAACCACGCACTCCAGGCCCAGCAATGCGCAAACCGTAGCCGTTGCCACGCCGTGCTGCCCCGCGCCGGTTTCCGCGATGATGCGCTTCTTGCCCATCCGCTTTGCCAGCAGGCCTTGACCCAGGGCGTTGTTGATCTTGTGCGCGCCGGTGTGCAGCAGGTCTTCCCGCTTCAGATAAATCTTGGCGCCGCCCAACTCCTCACTGAGACGCTTGGCGAAGTAGAGGGGGGTGGGCCGGCCGGCATAGTTATGCAGCAGATCGGCCAGCTCGGCTTGAAATGCGGGATCAGCTTTCGCGGCTTCGTACTCGTGCTCAAGCTCGACCAGCGCAGCCATCAAGGTCTCAGGGACGTAGCGGCCGCCATAGACGCCGAAGCGGCCAGGCCGCGACTCCGAAGGCACTGCGGGGACAATGACCGATGCCATGTTGGGGCCTCCTGCACGTTCTGCCCGGAAGGGGAACCCCTTTATTCTACAGGGCAGCCGGATTGCCGGGCCCACTTGCCGAAACCCGCGATCCGGCCAAGCCGTATACAGACGTTTACACCGCAGACGCCCAACGTGATCCAAAATCCTATTTAGGACAATGAGTTAGCGACTGGTCCCCCACATGCCACTCATCTTGTACTCACGGTCGTTTCCCTGGGCCGACCTAAAGGAGAAACGTGGACATGAAACAGCTTCTGCTGCAACTCCCCCAACGCATTCAACACCTGTTGTCCAAAGAAGACGGACAGGACCTCGTCGAGTACGCGCTCATCGTCGCCTTAATCGCACTCGCAGCCACCGCCGGTATGGGCCAGCTGGCCAACGCGCTCAGCAGCGCCTTCTCCAACATCGGATCCACCCTCACCAGCGATGTGGCCATGATCTTGCCCTGATCCGCTCCGAAATTGAGCTTCACCCTTAGAGTTGTGTCTGGTGGGCGACAGATGGGCACGAGAGGTGGAACCGCCTGTTTACAGCTTGAGAGACCCGATGGGCCTCGAGGTGAGAAGCCCGGCGCCCAGCGCGCGGGCTTCCTCTTTTCCCTGCCCGCTCTTAGGCTG
>CBJOJD010000398.1:0-4797 GCA_966443485.1 uncultured bacterium
AGGAGCGATCTGGTCTCCCGCCCAAGCAGAGCTTGGACGGGGCACCCCGCATCCCGGGCGTCCGAAATCGGGATATCTCCACCCCACGAACAAAGACCCGTTCGTGGGGATGCCTCCCAGGTCTCCAAAACCGGAAGACCTGGGGCACCTCATCCTTCAGTATGAGGACGGATTGTCCAGAGGAGCGATCTGGTCTCCCGCCCAAGCAGAGCTTGGACGGGGCACCCCGCATCCCAGGTCTCCGAAATCGGGAGATCTTCACCCCACGAACAAAGACCCGTTCGTGGAGACCCCGGACCTGGGGCAGCCGGCGAAGCGAGTCGCACCTGATTTCGGCTTCTGCTACTATGCAGCGCATGACGACACAGCAGGTCACAGACATTGCCAAGTACATGCTTGCGAGCAAGGAATTCTTTGACCGTTCGACCAGCGTGTTGGACGAGAGCGACTCGGAGTTTCGCCCGCACGAGGGCATGATGACGGTGGCGCAGCAGGTGGCGCACGCCGCACAGACGCTCGACTGGTTTATCGACGGGGCCACGCGGCCGGAGGGGTTCGATCTCAACTTTGAGGCGCATGGTCAGGAGATCGCCCAGGTGAAGTCGCTCACCGCGGCCCGCGAGATGCTGACCACCGCCTACAGCCGCGCCATCGAGTTTCTGCGTTCACAGACGCCGGAGGAACTTGCGCGGCCGCTGCCGCCGGGACCGGTGATGGGGGGACAGCCAGTGAGCGAGATCGTGCTCGCGATGGTGGAGCATACCGCACATCATCGTGGGGCATTGACGGTTTACTCGCGCATGCTGGGCAAGGTTCCGCAGATGCCCTACGGCGGCTGATCAGCTGGGGGAGAGATTGCGGAGAGGGCTCGGCTGCGCTCCGAAGCTGAGCGCAAGTGGAATCAGTGTGCGCGTTGAAAATTTGCTCTAAAAAAACGTTTGAGCAAGTTGATTTGGCTTTGGTATGCTGTCCGCCATGTTAGCCACGAGCACTTCCCCTGCTACGCGCGTTCGCCGGCATACGGCGTTGGTCAGGGTGACCCATTGGATTCCGGTGGCGAGTTTTCTGGCGCTGCTGGTGACGGGCGCGGAGATTGTCATCTCGCATCCCCGCTTCTATTGGGGGGAGACCGGCAATGTGAACATGCATCCCCTGTTCACGATTCCTATTCCGGCGTCGCGGGACACGGTGCCGACCGGCTACGGCTATGTGATGCCCGACCAGAATGGCTGGAGCCGCTATCTGCACTTTCAGACGGCGTGGGCGCTGGTGCTGACGGGGCTGGTGTACGGCATTGCGGGGGTGTGGACGGGGCATTTTCGCAAGCATCTGCTGCCTGCCAAGGGAGAGCGGACGTGGCGCGCGTTGGGAGGCAGGATTGCGCAGTATCTGCGCTTCCGGCGCGGCGATGCGGATGAGGCGCACAGTTATAACGTTCTGCAGAAGGCGGCCTACCTGGTGGTGATCTTCGGGCTGTTTCCGCTGGTGATTTGGACGGGGCTGGCGCTGTCTCCGGCGTTTGATTCGGCGGTCCCGGCGGCGGTGAATCTGCTGGGCGGGCGGCAGTCGGCGCGCACGCTGCACTTCTTCGTGTCGGGAGCGCTGCTGGCGTTTTTGGTGGTGCATGTTGCGATGATTGCGATCTCTGGTTTCTGGAGCCGTATGCGCGCCATGATTACAGGCACCGTGGTGGTGCCGGAGGAGCATCGATGAACGGAATTTCCCGCCGTAAGCTGATCACCTCGGGGCTGGCTGCCGCCGCTGGCGTGTCGGGACTGGGCGTAGCTGCGCAGATGGCGCGGCGCTATGGCCTGGTGCCGCCGGACTGCAAGGGCATCTATGGGCCGGGCGAGACGTTGACCTACGCAACGCAGCGGCTGTTGACGCGGCACTCGATGGCGCGGGAATTTTCGCGCGGCATGATCTCGAAGACGCCGTTCGCCAACGAGATTTCGCCGCCGACCGAGGTGTTCAAGCGCCACCAGGCAGTAGGGTTCACGGACTGGAAGGTAGTCGTGGATGGGATGGTAGCGCGGCCGATGGCTCTTTCGATTGCCGACTTGCACGCGATGCCGATGCGCAGCCAGATCACGGAGGTCTCGTGCGAGGAGGGGTGGTCGTATATCGCGGAGTGGATCGGCACGCCGTTGTCGGGCGTGTTGCGGGAGGCAGGGATGCTGCCGCAGGCCCGCTACGTGGTGTATCGGGGGATCGAGCCGGATTGGTGGGAGAGCATCGACATGGCGGACGCGCTGCATCCGCAGACACTGCTGACGCTGGGCATGAACGATGGCAATCTGCCGGTGCCGTTCGGGGGGCCGGTACGGCTGCGGGTGCCGCGGCAGATCGGGTTTAAGAGCGTCAAATTCTTGGTGCGGATTACGGCCACGGATTCGCTGAAGAGCTTCGGCAAGGGGCTGGGGTCGGCTTCGCCGGAGGCTGGGTATGCATGGTGGGGCGGGATGTGATCCGCCAGCGTATGCAGGGATGAGGCGGTCCGGCCGGAGCGTGTGGTTTGCGGAAAGGCCCACTTACACGCGGAGGTCTTGGGATGGCGGTACTGGCGGATTCGAAGCCGCCAGTACGACACAGCATTCTTGACCGCATGCGCATGCAGGAGACAGGCGCGGATCTGGAGGTCCGTGCAACAGCCGCTCTGGAGAGCGGCGCTACAGAGGGCACGCGCTCCCGATCCGAATTTACTGCGGCTGGTGCGCGCCTTCTCTGCCGCCGTTGACCGCGCCTTCGGTGGTGTTCTTGGTCTTGTGGTAGGCCTTCTTGGTGCCGCGCTTCGTCTTGTGATAGGCCTTCTTGGTTCCTTTCTTCACGCTATGGCCGGCGTCCTGGGCAGCGTCCTTGGTCTCATGGCCGGCATCTTTCATGTCTTGTTTGGCGCTGGTGTCCTGTCCGTAGGGAGAGGGTAGGGAGTACATGGCCGCCGGAGCGCACATCAGGGCCGCGCCGAGCAGCAGGGCGGAAGCTTGCCATTTCATTCTCATGGGAGAGAAGGATTCCGGTTTGCACGGCGGGGTTGGTTCGATGCGCGGCTGAGCGGCGGGTGCGGCCAGGTTTGCGGGTGATTCGGAAAGGGTGGCGATGGCGCGAAAGGCAAACGCGGGTCCTTCCCCTTCGCGTTGCTCGGGTCAGGATGACAGTGCTTTGGTTGGCGGGTCGGGAAAGCTTGCGGTGGTTCGGAGGGGGACGGTGCGGAAAGGCAACCGCGGGTCCTTCCCCTTCGCGTTGCTCCGGGTCAGGATGACAGTGCAGTAGTGGAGGGGGCGACGGAGTACTTTGCTGAAACTTGTGACGATTTGGCTATGGGGCGGGGTAGGTGCCGTCGGCGAGGTCACGGGCGGCTTGTTCGATGTGCTGGGGGCGGCCTAGGTCGCGCCAGTAGTAAGCGTCGGCGCGGAAGGCGAGGATGGGTTGTTCTTCGCCAGCGAGGCGGAGATAGGCAGGAACGATGGGAAAGGCGCCCTGCTCGGTGAGGTGGTCGAAGATGCGCGGGGAGAGGACGTGAATGCCGGCGAAGGCCAGGGAGTGCAGAGGTTGATTGGCTTCAGTGGCGATTTCCGTGGTGCCGTCGCCGAGGATGCGGCCGCGGAGTTGGCCATGCTCGTCGAAGAGCAGCGGGCGGGAGGTGTCGCGGGCTTGCACGGCGAGGGTGGCGAGGGCGTTGTGCTCGCTGTGGAAGCGGACCATCTGGGCGAGGTCGATGGTGCTGAGGACATCGACGTTGTGGAGCAGGAAGGGCTCGCTGGGGTGGTCGCGCAGGAAGAAGGGCGCGGCCTGCTTGAGTCCGCCGCCGGTGTCGAGCAGGATGTCTTCGCGCGAGATCTCGATGTGCATGCCGAAGTTGTTGCGGGCGGCGAGGTACTGCTGCATGAGGTCGGCGAAGTGATGGGTGTTGACGATGACTTCGTTGATCCCGAAGGAGCGCAGGCGGGTGAGGGTGAGCTCGAGCAGAGTGCGGCCGGCGACTTCAACCAGGGCCTTGGGCCGGTCGTTGGTGAGCGGGCGCAGGCGTGTGCCGAGGCCGGCGGCGAGGACCATGGCCTTCATTTGCCCATCTTCTCCAACTCAATGTGGCGCAGCACGACGTTGATGCCGTTGTTGGCGCGGAGATGACGGGCGAGGTTTTCGGCGAGGAAGACGGAGCGGTGCTGGCCGCCGGTGCAGCCGAAGGAGACCATGAGATTCTTGAAGCCGCGTTTTTGATAGCTGGCCACGGTGGAGTCGACGAGGGCGAAGGCATGAGCGAGGTACTGATGCACGCCTTCCTGCTGGGTGAGGTAGTCGATGACCGGAGCGTCTTTGCCGGTGAGCGGCTTGAAGCGATCTTCGCGGCCGGGGTTGGGAAGGCTGCGCGCGTCGAAGACGAAGCCGCCGCCGTTGCCGGAGTCGTCGGTGGGCATCTGGCGATGGAAGCTGAAGCTGAAGACGCGCACGGTGAGGGCTTCTGCGGAGGACGCGAGGCTCTGTAGTTTGTCGGAGGCGATCATGCCCTGGATAGCTTCCATGAGCGCGGGCAGCGCGATGGGGAGCTTTACGTTGTGGGCGAGCCAACGCAGGTTCTTGAGAGCGTAGGGAACGCTCTGCAGGAAGTGAGCCTTGCGCTCGTAGAATCCGCGAAAGCCGTAGGCGCCGAGGGCCTGCAGGATGCGCACGTAGACGTAAGCGTAGTAGTGCTCCAGGAAGGCTTCGCGGGAGAGCGAGACGTATGGAGCGAGGCAGTCGAGATAGTGATCCAGAAGCTGCTGGCGAAGGGCGGGCGGGAGGTCGGCTTTGCCATCGTAG
>CBJOJD010000399.1:0-4790 GCA_966443485.1 uncultured bacterium
ATCGCTGGCAGCATAGACCAGCCTGTCCAGGCGGGCGTGCACCATAGCGCCGGCGCACATGGCGCACGGCTCCAAGGTGACGTAGAGAGTACAACCGAGAAGACGGTAGTTGTCGATGACAGCGGCGGCCCCACGCAAGGCGACGATCTCGGCGTGCGCAGTGGGATCGTTGTCGCGCAGCACGCGATTTTGGCCCCGGCCGATGATGATGCCGTGGTGAACGATCACTGCGCCAATGGGCACTTCGCCGCCCTCCGCGGCTGCCCGTGCTTCGGATAGCGCCGCCTGCATCGCTTCCTGGTCTGTGATCATGCGTTGGCTTTCGTCGCGGCCGTTTGCTGCTGTGTCATGCAATGCAGAGCTCCCAGTCCCCAGATCAGATCCACGCTGTGGATGCCGATAACCTCGCGGTCCGGGAAGAGATCAGACAAGATTTGCAGCGCAATACGGTCGTTGGGATCGTGGAACGTCGGCATGAGCACCAGTTCGTTGGCGATGTAGAAATTCGCATAGCTGGCCGGCAAGCGCTGTCCGCGAAACACGACCGGGCGAGGCAGGGGCAACTCCGCGATGGTGAATTGCTTGCCGTCCAGCGTACGCGCTCTCTTGAGCCGTTCCAGATTCTCGGCGAGCAGCTCATGATTCGGATCGCTCGCGTTCTTCTCGACAGCAGTGACGATCGTGTTCGGGCCGGCGAACCGGGTGATGTCATCCACGTGACCGTGAGTGTCGTCGCCCACGACGCCGCGATTCATCCACAGCACCTGATCGATGCCCAGGTAGTCGTGAAAGGCCCGCTCCAGCTGCTCGCGGCTCACACCGGGATTGCGCTGCTGCACTTCACTCAGCAGGCACTCTTCCGTGGTGATCAGGACGCCCTCGCCGTTCGTGTCGATGGACCCGCCTTCCAGCACCAGCCGATGCGCTGAACCGTCCGCCAGCGGTACAGTCGGCTCCCACGCGGGAAGACCTAGCAGTTCCGTGGCCCGGCCGGGTATCTGGTCATCGTGGTGCCAGTCGTCGTACTTTGCCCAGGCGTTGAACTTCCAGTTGGTAATAGCTACGTTGCCCGCGGCGTTGCGCACGAAGATGGGGCCGGAGTCGCGCATCCACACGCGATCGGTGGGCCAGGGATGAAAGATTACGCGATCGAGATTGGCGTGCGCGCGCTTCAGCATGCTCTCCGCACGGCGCTGTTCCTTCTCATCCTGCACCAGCAGATGCACCTCCTCCTTGGCGGAGAGCAGGCGCACGATCTCGGCGTAAAGCCAGGGAATGGCCTGGAACTTGCCCGGCCAATCTTCCGGATTGTGGGGCCAAGCCAGCCATGTGGCTTGGTGGCGTTCCCATTCGGCGGGCATGCGGTAGCCCAGCGCCCGCGGAGTTGAATTTGCTTCGTTCAAGCTTGATCCTTTGTGTGGCAATCAGAGTTGCCCAGCACCGAACAGCCGCAGATCCTTGACTGCGTTCAGGATGACACTTCGCGCTGAGATCGGCCATCTTCCAGGCCCTCAGACACGAGACTTGGGTCGCCTCGCAGAGTGCCGCTATTTGGGTTCGCCGTCCGGAGCCCAGGCTCGCACGGGATCCAAAAATCGCTTAGTGATGGGCGTATACGCATCGATGCGGCGATCGCGCAGGAACGGCCAGTTGCGGCGCGTATCTTCCATCAGCGCCACATCGATCTCGCCGATCAGAATCTCTTCCGCGTCATGCGAGGCCTTGGCGATGATGCGACCGAACGGGTCGGCCAGGAAGCTTCCACCCCAGAATTGCAGACCGGGTCCCTCCACCTTATTGCCCAGAACATCGCCATTCTCGTGTCCTACGCGATTCACGCCCGCCACATAGACGCCATTGGCGATGGCATGCGCCCGCTGGATGGTTTGCCAGGCGTCGTACTGTGCCGCTCCAAATTCTTCCTTCTCGGCGGGATGCCAGCCGATAGCAGTCGGATAGAACAGCACCTCTGCCCCTTGCAGAGCCGTGAGCCGCGCGCCCTCGGGATACCACTGATCCCAGCAGACCAGCGTGCCGATGCGGCCGAAGGAGGTGTCCACGGCCTGGAAGCCGAGATCGCCGGGCGTGAAGTAGTACTTCTCGTAGTACAGCGGATCATCCGGGATGTGCATCTTGCGATACACGCTGGCGATGGCTCCGTCGGCGTTCAGCGTGACGGCAGTGTTGTGGTAGAGGCCCGGTGCACGCCGCTCGAACAGGGAAGCGATGATGGTGATGCGCGCCTCGCGGGCAACCTCACTCAGCCTGGCGGTCGATGGGCCGGGAATGGACTCCGCCAAGTCAAATAGCTGCGTGTCCTCGCGCTGGCAGAAGTACTGGGCGCGAAACAGCTCTGGCAGACACACCACGTTGGCGCCGCGCTTGGCCGCCTCACGCACGTGCTCGACCGCCCGGTTCAGATTCACCTCGGGATCGGACCCCATGCTCATCTGCACCAGGCCCACCTTGTATTTACGCCCTATCGCCATTCCCGCTCCGTTCGCTACGTTTTGATGAAGAAGGCCAACCCCGCGATGCGGAATTGGCCTTTCTCTGCATTCCCGCAAATCTAGGTTTCATCCAAGATCAATACTGCCGCGGCGATGGTCGTCGTCCACAAGCCGCGCTTGTCGCCTACCGCGGACTGGGTGATGTTGCTGGTCCGCACAATCTTGTTGGAGATTCTGTAAATCTCCTTTTTCTCGTCCCAACTCGTGTCGGGATCGAATTCCACGTTGAGCGTTGTGGCCAGCATCTCTGCGGCCAGCTCCTCGGCATATTCGCCCGCCTGCTCTTCCGTCTGGCCGAAGCTGTGGTGCTCGCTCAGGTAGCCGTAGGTGGTGCGGTCTGCCGGAATGGCCACGCCAATGCTGGCTACGCACAGCCGGTGCGGCTCGCGGGTCGAGTTTTCTGCAATCACGGCGAAGACCACCTCTCCGTGGTTGAGATAACACTGACCCTCCTTGCGCGGAATCACCTTGCAGCCGGGCGGGAAGATGGACGATACCCGCACCAGGTTCTGCGAAGCGATGCCTGCATCACGCAGAGCCAGCTCAAAGGATGTCAAGCGCTCCCTGTGCTTGCCGACACCCTTGGTGAAAAACAGCTTCTTCGGGACCATGCTCTTGCCCAAGGTGATGGCCCTCCACTGCGCGAGAGGTCGCGGCAACTTCCGGACGCTCCCGGAAGAGTTTACCGCATCTGAAAGGGAAGAAAGGCCTTGGCCCGATCTTTTACGGACCATTCACAGAACCTCTCGCTCCGTCCATCGAGGGCGGACAGATGCCTCCGCCGAAATCTGCTGCTTTCCTTGCCGTCCACCCCAACTTTTTTCCGGGCGCGGCGTTTAAGCAAGTTATGCAGTGGAAACCGGCCCTCGCCATCTTTCTTCTTTCCGGTATCTGGGCAACAGGCCAGGCTCAGGTCAGCACTCCCGGTCCCAATACGACTTACCCCGCACCTCCCCCTCCTCCGCCCGCCGACGGCCCCGTGGTTCTAGATTGGACGCCACCCGCCCTCGCGCAGCTGGCGACCGCGGCGGCCTCCAAATCCAGCTTCGTCCTGGATCGCAGCCTGCTCAGCGCCGCGGCCAGCACCCTGCCGGACGGCTACGTGCGCCAGAGCATCAACAAGCTCACCGGCGTCAGTGTCCACCTGCTGCGTTTCGGGCCAGCAGGGATACCGGACGAGTCGGCCGTGGACTCCATTCGCCAGGCCTACCATCTGCGGGGCTGGAAGCATCTCGTCACGACCACCAACGCGGGCGGCCCTGCCCACGACAACACAACCGATGTCTGGGTGGTGATGGACGGCGTGAACCTGCGCGGTGCCGTCATCCTGGCGGAGACACCGAAGAGCCTTACCCTGGCGACGGTGGCCGGAAACCTCAGCCCCATCGATCTGCTCCACCTGCGCGGGCACTTTGGCATTCCGCGCTTCGATGGAGACGACCTGAAGTCGATGAAGTAGGAAGACGCAATCAAGCCGATTGCAGTGGATTGATCCAGCGCAGGCCAGAGAATCGGGCGAAATCGCGGTCAGCGGTGTGAAGGACGCCGCCGTGTTCGATCGTCAGCGCTGCCAACTGGGCGTCCGTGACGGTCGGGCCCTGTACCCGGCCCGCGATCAGCATCTCCTTGAGCAGCGTCCAATGGCGATCCCCTGGCACGATCAAACGAACGGTGCGCCGCGTGGCCCAGGAGTCCGCGATCTGAATTGCCGTGGTCATGGGTAAATGACCGCGTCCCAGCTTGGGGTTCGTGGAGATCTGAAGAAACGCGTCGATGGACAACCAGCTTAAGCCGACTGTATCCGGTCCGGAGAGAATCTGTTCGAGCCATCTGCTGGCGCGCGGCTGCAGGTCTGACTCGCTGTCATACGCGTAAAGCAGCAGGTTGGCATCCGGAATGATCACCCGCGGTACGGCCCTTCGAGCTCATCGAGAAGGGCAGACACTTTGCCGTGATGTCGATCGAGTAACCCGCCGACGCCGAGCGGGTGAGGCTTCACGACGAATGCGCGTTCCGGCCCGGGCTTGGCGGAGGCCATGAGTCCCAGCCGCAGCAGCCGATTAACGGTGCCCTTGAAGGAACCGCCGGACCGCCGCACCTCATCTTCCAGGAGTTTGGCCAGATCGTCGTCGATCGAAAGTGTCGTTCGCACATCATGATGATTGCGCTAAACACATCATGATGTCAAAGTCGCGGTTGGCGCGAATTGAGCGGCGGTTCACCGGTGCTGGTTCGCGCTGCCCAACCAAACCGTGTATAACCAGCATGAATGCCATTCAA
>CBJOJD010000400.1:0-4781 GCA_966443485.1 uncultured bacterium
CATTGTAGGCCGCCAGCGCCAGAGCCACATTGTTGTGATAACGCTGGAGCAGCTGATCCAGATAAGCTGTCCCGCCTCTTACGTTCTGGTGGGGCTCGTACGTGTCTTTCACTCCTAAACCCGCCGCGGTGCCAGGCATCAATTGCATCAGGCCCTGGGCTCCAGATCGGCTCAGCGCCCTGACGTTTCCGCCGCTCTCTGCCTTCACCACGCTGGCCAGCAGATCTACATCCAGGTCATGATCCTGCCCGACTGCCGACAGCATTTCGTGCAATTCACCCGAACTCAGGGTCGTCTGGGGACTGGTGGCGGCTGGCGGAGTCGCGGCGCTAGGCGGCGCATCCGGTATGTCTTCAATCTTGGCGATCTCCGTAGAGGAGACCTCGATATAGCTGTCGTCAGCTTTTGCGGTGTACAGGCGCACTCGACCATCGCTCGCCACGTGATGGTCGCAGGCCATCGAAAAGCCATTGCTGAGCGTCACCCGCTCGAGGGCGAAGAGGGGCATAGCCGCGCTCGCGATCAGGCCGGCGGCCCAAGCCAACAGGATGTGCTTTATTCCTGACACGAAAGTTCCGTCGCGACCTACTGAATCGAGCTCTGCTGTGACCCCTGTAAGCGGGCCACGGCTGCTTCTAGTATGACGGCTACACCGTCCTCATCGTTCGGGGGAGCTTGTTTCCACCCCCGCGTTTTGGCCAGAGCCCGCAATTCGCCCGAGGCGTTGCCCATCATCACCGCTTGTCCGGCCCATTCCAGCATGTCCACATCGTTCCAGTTGTCCCCGATGGCCATAGTCTCCTTCCGGTCCACACCCAGGCTTCGGGCCAGCCGTTCCAGAGCCCAGCCCTTGGAGACGCCCGGAGGCAGCAGGTCCAGAATGGACAGATCGCGCGCAGGATACTCTGTCCGAACGCACTCACAGTATGCGTGCCAGGGACTTTCCCTCAGGGTTCTCTCTGCGACCTTCATCTTGTCGATCCCGCCTGTGACCATGCCCTGGATCGGGTCTTCGCCATCGCTAAAAGCCGCCTCCAGTGGGGTCACCACCTCGATCGCGCTCCGGTTGGCCTCTACCCACATCTCAATCCTCTTATGGGCCTGCTCCAGGTCCTCGAGCACCAGCTCTCCCCGGCCCACCCGGTCGAAGGTGAACACCAGGGTTCCGAACGGCCGCAGCAGCCCACAGATGCCCCGCGCCACCTTGGCCTTCATGTGACAATGATCGATCGGTTGACCGCCCAGGGTCCGAGTCACTGCGCCGTTCGAGGTGATCAGCGGCATATCCGGCCGCAATCCTAATCCGTGCAGAAGGGGGGCGGTGTAGGCCACGCGGCGCCCGGTGGCAATCGCCACCGTGATTCCAGCCATCTGTGCCGTCTTCAATGCCTGAGCCGAACGTGGGCTGATCCGCTGTGCAAAGGAGGGCAGGAGGGTGCCGTCCATGTCGATCGCCACGAGGCGCGCCGGAGGATGCATATCTCTAGTTTACCGGGAGCCCGGAAGAAGGCCCGCCCGCGCTATCCCCGGGCTGAAAACCACCCGGTGCCGAATCGGGCCTGACCTTGTGACACGCCGCCGTGAGCAAGACGCTGCCAAATCCCAAGGCGGTTCTCAGTCCTTTGACCGGGCAGTCTCCGCGCGAGCCACCAAGACCACGGTTGCCAGCCCAAACAGCATAATGGCTTCCTCGACGTAGGTGCTGCGGTGATGAAGCTGATTGAAATGAGCAGTGATGGGATTGGTCGGATCCATGGCGTTGATTGCGCCTCCTGCTGCCGATCGGTCCCGGTCCATAGCAGGAATGATGATGAACTGCGAGTACGCTGTACCTAAAATCATGCCCAGCACGAGGATCATGGGGGCCAGCACCGGGCGCGGCTTGTAGATGTGCCACACCGGCGCCAGCGCCAGCAGAATCAGCAAAATGGCACCGGATGCAAAACCGATCTGATGCAGAATGCGCAACAAGTGGCCAACGATGAGCCCCGCAGTGTGCGTGTCCGGCTGCAGGGTCATGAACGCTACCGCGGCCACTACTGGGAAGAAAGCCTCCGCGCCCAGCCAGACAATCAGGGCCAGATAGAGGAACGTACGAACCAACGTCTGCATAGGGCAAGCATAGCGGAAGGGATGCCCGAAGAAGAATCTCTGTACCAGACCAACCCGCGCCCGGGCTGCTTGCCCAATCACTTCCAGGCCAGCCTTGCGGCGGTCGGCCTCACTCGTAGCGCAAGGCCTCTGCTGGCAAAATGCGAGCTGCGGCAGAGGAGGGATACAGAGTAGCCAGCAGCGAGATCCCGATCGACACCGCTGCCACAATCACGCCATCCACCAGTCGCGGTGCAAAGGGAAGGGTATCGATCGAATACACGTCCGGCGAGAGGTGGATTGGATACTTCCCACCCGCCCACGCTGCGAAATACCCCAGGAGCAATCCAAACACGGTCCCAATCACGCTGATCAACAATCCTTGGTAAAGGAAGATCCTGCGTACCTGGCTAGGATCGACACCAAAGCTCATCAGGACGGCGATGTCCCGGGTCTTCTCCATTACCATCATGGTCAGCGCAATCAAAATATTGAGCGCCGCCACAATCACGATGAGTGCGATAACGATGAAGGTGACAATCTGTTCCAGGCGCAACGCCCGAAACAGTTCGCGGTTCTGCTCCATCCAGTTGGTCGTTTGAAACCCCTGACCAGAAGCCTGCTCGATCTCGCGTCCAATCTCCGGTGCACGGTTCAAATCATCCAGCTTGAAACTGATGACCGACACCAGATCCGGCTCGTCATAGAGCCGCTGTGCGTCGGCTAAACGCACATAGCCCCAGGCGGTATCGTACTGATAGAAGCCGGTGTGATAGGTCCCCGCCAGTCGAAAGTGCACATACTGTGGCATGATGCCCATCGGGCTCAGTTCGCCCTGCGGACTAACCAGCATCACGGAATCGCCCACTGTCGCGCCGATGGAATCAGCCAGGTCCTTGCCCAAGACAATCGGAGGCAATTCGTTACTGCCCGCCGTTGTGCGCATTTGTGGCTGCAGCGCATCCACGGATCCCGGAGTGGCAGCCTTAAGGAGGTTGCTCACCCGGTTCTCGTCGTTGGGCAGAATACCCACGACCAGTGCAAACCCAGCTCGCGCTCCGCGTGCGACCATCACCTGTTCATTCAGTTCGGGTGAGGCGGCCGTCACGTGGGGCAGTCTCTCCAGTCGCGCCATCAAAGACTGCCAGTTACGGATGCCATCCCCCGCAACCCGCATCAGCTGTACGTGGGCGGTGGTGTCCACCAGGCGGTCTTCGAGATCGCGCCGCATCCCATTCGTGATCGCCAATGCGATAATCAGCGCGGCAACCCCGGCTGCCACGCCGGCCACCGAGATCGACGTGATAACGCCTACCACAGCCTGCCGGCGCTTGGCTCGCAGATACCGCGCTGCCACGAACAGTTCGAAGCGCATGCTCTCTACTTCACCGCAGGTTCAGCTGTCGAGCCGAACACCGTTTTGGCTAGACCCACATTGTCGTGCCGGTCATAGACACGGACCGTCAACAGATGCTCGGCGGTCTTCTGCGTCAGGGATGTTGCCGGAATGCGGAACTCGTAGTGCTCATGCAGTGAATCAGAGAGCCCGCCCACAGGGTCGATGAATTGCCACGGTCCAGCATCGAGCGAGTACTCTGCATGCACCACCGCCGACATCGCATCTTCCGCATCGAAAGTTACCGCAACGTCGTGGGACGTTCCTTCCGCGGCCTTCAGATTGTTGACGGTCGGCGCCGTTGTGTCGATCTCAAATCGGTCGCTCGTCTTCTCTCCCGTCAACGAGTCGCCCGGCTTGTGAGATGGAGAATCTGATGCCACTACCTTCAGCTCGTAACCGCCATCCGGAATCTGGGTCTGATCGAAGGAATAAGCCTTCTCCGTGACGTTGTCTTTCAGCAAACGCCATACATGCTCCCCGTCGCCCCGCAGATATAGCGAATACACCAGGTCGTCGCCATTATCATCATGAGCTGACCAGCGAGCAGTGATCGCGGTGCGGTCCTTGGCTGCTGGCAGGGGGCTAGTGGACCCTGCGTCAAATGAGAGCGATGGACTCGGATTCGACGGGAATGAAATGTTGATCGTGGCCGGTTGGCTCGGGGTCGCTTGGGGATTCAGACGTGCGCCCGGGACCACCACAACCTCGTCCACCTCCGGAGCCGCGTTCACCGGCAGGTAGTTCACACCCACGCTGCCCAAAGACCCCTTATCGTGTAGCACAGCCTTCCACTGCAGAAAGCGTCCCGGCGGCGATGCAATATTCCCGTTGGCGAGTGGCGTCCAGTCTGACCATCCGCGCACTGGCTGCTCCACATTGCCCGAACGCGTCAGAATCTCAAAATCATTAGATCCTGGCTCAACTTCAACGCGTCCAAACCGCGCCAACGCTCCAGCATCCAGCACATCGCTGGCGTACTCATGCTGAACAGGCGCGCCGAGTTGAACCACCTTCCCCGTGTTGCCTGTTCCGATCCACGCCGATCCGTTGCCTTCGGCGGCGATCGAGAGCGCCTGTTGTGCTTCCAGATGTCCGACATCGGCATAGCTGCCGTTCGGCTGAATGCGGAACAGACGGCCGCGGTTACCACTCAAAGCCAGCAGGCCCTCAGGCTGTGCCAACAATGCGTAAACAATCTCGTCCTTGCCACTCCAGATCTTGCGCGGAGCTTGCCCGTCTTTCAAGGCGTAGATGTCCGTACCCTCTGGAGCAGAGGTGCTGGCATTGGCGG
>CBJOJD010000401.1:0-4771 GCA_966443485.1 uncultured bacterium
GTAACACCATCGGGATGGTGCCCACCATGGGCGCGCTGCATGCCGGTCACGCTTCTCTGATCCGCACTGCACAGCAGACCGTGGGGTTTGTCGCAGTCAGCATCTTTGTGAATCCCACGCAGTTCGGCCCCAACGAAGACTACGCGCGCTATCCGCGCACCTTCAATGCGGATTGTGCGCTGGCCAAGGCGGAAGGTGCGGATGTGGTCTTTGCGCCCAGCGTGGAAGAGCTTTATCCGGAGGGCGCGGCGACCTTCGTCGAGGTCGAGGGCCTCAGCAGCCGCCTCGATGGCGCGTCCAGGCCCGGCCACTTCCGCGGCGTCGCTACGGTGGTCACGAAGCTGTTGATTGCGTGTGAAGCCGACTTCGGCTTCTTTGGACAAAAGGACGCCGCGCAAGTAGCGGTGCTGCGCCGCATGGTGAGCGATCTGCGGCTGGCCACGCAGATCGTGGTTTGTCCCATCGTGCGTGAAACGGATGGCCTGGCGTTGAGCTCGCGCAACATTTACCTGAGCGCTACGGAGCGCGTGCAGGCGCTCACGCTGAGCCGGGCGATTCATGCAGCGGAGCAAATGATCGCCAGCGGTGAACGCCGGGCCAGCGCCTTGATTGCAGCTGCACGCCAGGTCTTTGCTGCGGAGCCCGCGGTGCGTGTCGACTACATCGAAGTGGTGAATTGGGCCAACTTGCTGCCCGTGGAGACGGCGGCTCCGGGTACGCTGTTTGCTGTGGCCGCGTGGGTGGGCGAGACGCGGCTCATCGACAACACTATCCTGGCCTGAATCGTCTCGCGTCTTTACGCCCTGCAATTGGAGCCCGATGCCTGAACTTCCCGACATCGCCGCCTATCTCGCAGCCTTGGAGGCGCGCATACTGGGCCGTACGCTCGAACAAGTGCGCCTGGCATCAGTGTTTGTGCTGCGCACTGTCGACCCGCCGATCTCGGCCGCCGAGGGACGCCGCGTGACCGAACTGCGGCGCATCGGCAAGCGCATTGCCATTGGAGTCGAAGGCGATGTGTGGCTCGTCATCCACCTGATGATTGCGGGACGCTTGCACTGGAAGGCTCCGCACGCCAAGTTGACCGGCCGCAATGCTCTGCTGGCGCTCGATTTTGCAGAAGGCTCTCTGATCTTGACTGAGGCCGGCTCAAAGCGGCGCGCCTCGCTCTACATGCTGCGCGGCGAACAGGCTCTGCACGATATCGACCCGGGCGGCGTGGAGGTTTTCGCGACCGATCTGGATGGTTTCCGCACCGCACTGACCGCGGAGAATCGCACCTTGAAGCGCGCGCTGACCGATCCGCGGCTGATCAGTGGAGTGGGAAATGCTTACTCGGATGAGATTCTGCATGCGGCCCAGCTCTCCCCCATCGCGCAGACCCACAAACTCAAGTCAGAAGAGTGGGAGCGGCTCTTCACGGCCACTCGCGCCACGCTGCAACTGTGGATGGACCGGCTGCTGAGCGAGGCGCGCACTGCATTTCCCGAGAAGGTGACGGCGTTCCGTCCGGAGATGGCGGTGCATGGACGCTTCGATCAGCCCTGCCCGCGCTGCGGGGCAAAGATTCAACGCATTCGCTACGCCGACAATGAGACTGACTATTGTCCGGTGTGCCAGACCGGCGGCAAGGTGCTGGCGGATCGCAGCCTCTCCCGCCTGCTGGGGTCGGATTGGCCGCGCACGCTGGACGAACTGGAGGCGCTCAAGCGCCGCTGACCTACAATGGGCGGCATGAAACGGCCACTGCTTCTTGCGCTCCTGTTGGGTATTCCTCTGGAGGTGGTGAACTTCCGGCTGTATGCATTCCCCATCGATGTCGGGCTGCGGCCGGATGCGGGTTGGTTCACACAGATCATGGCTGTACGGTGGCTTATTCTTCATTGGCTGGGATTGCGCGCCGTGGTTTGGTTTCATGCGCCGTACCGCTATCTCATGTGGTGCTTTTTGGCCGGAGGCTACATTGAAGTTTCAATTCTTCTCTTTCTGATCTTGTGGGCCATACGCAGACTGCGCCATCGGAAGTCCGATGCCGCAAGTTGAGCCACGGAGTTTCCGGTTGACACCTTCCGCCTGTTTGCGAAAAGGTTAAAGCCCCACCGCAGTTGCATTCAGTGTGCTTCTCTCAAGGAGGTTCCCGCGTGCACCACATTCATCATGCGCTCAATCCTTGGGCGATCCTGGTCTGCGCGCTCTTTCTCTGGTTTCTGGGCGCGGTCTGGTATTCGCCCCTGATGTTTGCCAAGCCGTGGATTGCGATTGTCGGCCGCAAGATGGGGGAGAAGCCCAAAGGCGTGGTGTGGGGCATGCTGTCGTCCCTTATCGGAGACCTGCTGCTGGCGCTGGTGCTGAGCCACTTCGTGATCTGGTCTGGCGCAGCAACGTATGCCGAGGGCGCGCTGCTCGGGCTCATCTGCTGGGTTGGCTTCGTGCTGGCACCGCTCTTCCCGCAGCACATTTATGAAGGGCGCCCGCGCATCTACTTCGCCATCAACGGAGGCTACTGGCTGGTGGGGCTGCTGGTTGCGGGGGGCATCCTGGCGGCGTGGCGCTGAAGGGCAAGCGCGAATGGGCGCGGAGCCCGGTTGGCTAGAATGGCTCCATGAGCAAAGAAGTGATTGCGACTCCCCATGCACCTGCCGCCATCGGTGCTTACTCGCAGGGCGCGCGTGTAGGCAACCTCATCTTTACCGCCGGGCAAATTGCGCTGGACCCCGCGACGCAGCAGTTGGTGCAGGGCGGCATCACAGAGCAGACCACCCGGGTCCTTGAGAACCTCAAGGCGGTGCTCGAGGCGGGCGGATCGAGCCTGGCCAAGGTAGTCAAGTCCACCGTCTTCTTGAAGGACTTCAATGACTTCGCGGCGATGAACGCGGTGTATGCCAAGTACCTGGCTCCTGAAGGCGTGGTGCCGCCCGGCCGCACCACCGTCGAAGTTTCGCGGCTGCCCAAGGATGCGCTGGTCGAGATCGAGCTAGTCGCCGAGGTTTAGCCCCTCTTTGCCCCAAGCATGCGGGCGCTCCCGGTCCCCTGACCTCGAAGGCTCGCCAGGACCCTCAAACCTCTTTCCCCATCTTGTGAGGTCTACATGTCCGATACCGTTGAGAAGATTCAGAAGTCCGATGCCGAGTGGCGAGCCACGCTTTCGCCGGAGCAGTACCACGTGCTGCGGGAGAAGGGCACCGAGCGCCCGTTTACCGGACCGCTTACTTACAACCACGACACTGGAAACTATCACTGCGCGGGTTGCGGTGCGCTGTTGTTCTTCTCCGGAGCCAAGTTCGATTCCGGTTGCGGATGGCCCAGCTTCACCATCCCTGCGGATTCCACTGCCATCGCAGAGCACGAGGATTTCAGCTACGGCATGCACCGCATTGAAGTGACCTGCGCGCGTTGTGGCGGCCACCTTGGCCACGTCTTCCCCGATGGCCCCGGCCCGACCGGTCTGCGGTACTGCATCAACTCGGCCTCGCTGACGTTCACAAAGCAGAAGGAGCCGAAGTGATCCTAGAAGTGGCCGTGCTCAACGTGAGACCTTCGCAGGAGAGCGCCTTCGAAGCCGCGATGCGCACGGCATTGCCATTGATTGAAGCCACCTCCGGTTTCTCCGGGTTGAACCTTCGCCGTTCCATCGAAACGCCCAACCGCTACCTGCTGACCGTATCCTGGGCTACCGTTGAGGATCACACCGTCGGCTTCCGGCAGTCCGATCGTTATCCGCAATGGCGAGCCTTGTTGCACCATTTCTACGATCCCTTCCCGATCGTTGAACACTACGCCGACGTCATCTCCTGACGCACGAATACTCGCGCGTGGTAGGCGGCGGGTGATTGGCATCACCTTCCTAGGACGAAAAAGCTTTGCAGTCGCGTGAAGGGGGCGATTGTGCCCGGACCGGCTCAGTGGTAAGCTACGCCGGTAGAGTTGACGCCCCCATTCGGGTGCGCAGTGCAGCCGGGCCAAACCCCGTTGCTGGTGGATCGCGCTGCTGCTCGGAGTCTGGTCTGTAACCACGTCTCGCCAACGACACGGACCTGAGCCTTGCGAATCGCGGCTCATGGATCTTGGCTTAATCCGGAAACCTCTCTTGACACGCCTTTACGCCCGTGCCGCCGCGAGCGGCGGGCTGTCCTCCGACAGCCTAGGCCGTTGTCCTTTCAAGAGCCGATGTTCTGGTTCCGAACGGTCCGGGAGAAAGGAAAACGCCATGAAAAAGATCAGCTTGATCACACTTGGCATTGCAGCCTTGTTGATGTGTGGTCCAATGTTCGCGCAAAACACCGTCCAGGCTAAGGTTCCCTTCGGCTTCTACGTAGGGAACTCCAAGCTGTTGCCCGCGGGAACCTACCGCATTGCGCCCTGCGCTACCAACGTGATCGCGGTGCGTCACTGCACGGAGGGCATCGCGGTCATGCACCTGGTCATGCCCAGTGGCAAAAGCCCGGTGGAGAAGGGGCGGCTTGTCTTCCACAAATATGGCGACAAGTACTTCCTGAGCGAATTGCAGGGCCCGAACGTGTCCAGCGGTATGGTTCTTCCTCTCTCTTCCAACGAGAAGAGCATCCAGGAGGAGTTTGCCACGGTGAGCACGTACGAAACCATCACTCTGCCCAAGCCTGCTGAGCCAGACAAACCTTAGCAACGGTTCTGGGATCTGGAAGGACCCGTTGGCCGCGAGGCGCGGGTCCTTTCTTTTAGCGCAGACAGAATTTTGCTCCACCGAGTAGTGCTGCCGCAGCCTATGGCCTGCCTCGAATGCGCTAAAATCGAG
>CBJOJD010000402.1:0-4761 GCA_966443485.1 uncultured bacterium
CGGGCGCCAGGCCAAAAAGCACGCCTGAGGCGACCGCCGCCAAGATCGTGAACGCAAGCGTGCTCCCATCGACCCGAATTGTTGGGAGCAGTGGAAGCTCCACCGCGTTGAGATGCGCGAACGCCCGTGCACCCGCAATCGTCAGAACGAGGCCCAGCGCGCCGCCACAACAGGAAAGAACTACAGTCTCGGTCAGTATCTGGCGCAGGATCCGGAAACGTCCCGCCCCTAACGCAGCACGCATCGCCATTTCTTTTTGCCGGGCCGCCATTCGCGCCATCTGAAGATGCGAAAGATTCGCGCAGATAATCAACATTACGACACCCACGGCGCACATCAACAACACGAGAGCTGGACGCACCTGCCCGCTCACGTGCTTTTCCAGCGGCACCAGCCTGGGTTTGACGGTATTTCGCTCGGGATGCTGGGTTTCGAGTTGTTTCGCCAGTGCGGTGAACTCAGCCTGGGCGCCCGCTATTGTGACGCCGTGTTTAAGCCTCCCGACGACTGACATGGTGTTCCCAAAGGGTTTCTCTTTGTCCGCAAACGGCCAGGGGATGAACGCATCGACCGCGGCGCCCGGAGAAAAGATGCTGGCGAAATCAAAGGACGCAGGCAGGACGCCGACTACGGTCACCGACTTTCCGTTGAAGGTCAGCGCGCGGCCGACCACGTTCGGATCCGATGCGAACCGCCGGCACCAAAAGCTGTTACTCAAGACCACGGCGGGCGGAGCATGATACTTCCCTTCACACTCTTCCTTGGTGAAGGAGCGTCCGATTGCCGGCTCCACTCCAAGCAAGGCAAATAGGTTGTCGGTCACCGAAAATGCGGTGATCCGTTCCGGTTCACCGGTCCCGGTCAATTCCAAGTTGCCCGCACTGGCCCCGACCCAGCCTGCCAGATCGGCAAAGGAATGGTTTTGGTCCCGCAGGTCTATATAGTGTTCGGCCTGGGTGCTGTTCGTTTCCCCATTCGAAATCCAGACCAACTGGCCCGGCTGCTGGAAAGGAAGCGGACGTAGCAGCAAAGCATTGACCACGCTGAATACGGTCGACGCGCCCCCGATGCCGAGGCCAACAATGAGAATTGCAAAGACAGAGGAGCCTGCATTTCTCCGCATTCCGCGAAATCCATAGCGCAGATCGCGCATGAAAGACTCGACCCATGCCCCGAACCAGACCGAGCGAGTCTGTTCGCGAATGAGAGTTGTGTTGCCGAAAGCCCGCCGTGCTGCGTAGTGGGCTTCTTCTCGGGATAGCCCCCGTTCCCGCTGTTCCTCTTCTTCCAGTTCCAGATCGGATTCAAGTTCCCGATCCAGGTCCGCGTCGCGTCTTCTAATTTGCCACCATCGCATATCAGCTCTCCTCAGCGGACGGCCACATGACGCGCGCGACCGCTTCCGTCATCTGCTTCCACTGCGATTCTTCGACCGCGAGCTGCTTCCGGCCCTTCTCCGTAAGCCGGTAGTACTTGAACTCTCGATTGCGGTCCGGCGCTGTCTCCCATTTGGAGACGATCCACCCTTTTCGCTCCAGCCGATGCAGCGCGGGGTAAAGCGAACCGTGCTGCATTTGCAGGTAGTCATCGGTGCTGCGTTGAATGTGTTTGCCAATCTGGTGTCCATGAGCTGGGCCCCAGGCAAGCGTACGCAGGACAAGCATGTCAAGCGTGCCCAGGAGAAGGTTTGCGCGCGGTTGTGTTTCTTTTGCCATGGTCGACGATCTACCCTCAGTTAAAGTGCGATGGTAGAGCGTCGACTATCGCTTGTCAAGAAGTGTTTCAAAGGATGAATTGTCGAATGATGATTTCAGGGCAATCCACTCATCGACCGTCGTTTACACGCGATTCTCAGGATTACTCCCCTGAACGGGGATGTCAGTAATTCTTGGGTGTGAAGGGACGATCAGGCCAATGTGAAAGCATGCAATCTCTGAGCAGCCTTTTGGTCGAAGGTGAAGGTAGTGGAACACCCCTTCCAAATTCCTAGTGAGCCGATCAATGCGTCTTCGAAGGTTCCGGTGCCCAAGCAATGCACTGAAGTTCAATCTGCATCTGGCCCCATCAGATGTTAGCGTGGAGTGGAACCCTGGAGGCTCCTGATCGATGGTCGGTCTCCCGCGCACCTGGTGCCGCTTCGGTATCGCTGTCCTCGCAAGTTCTATAGCTCTGCTCATGGCCGCCGCGCTCCTCCCAGCGGAGAGCCCTTCCCCTGTGTTCGACGCAACCCAGCTCCGCGAAACTCGATTCCTCGACATGACCTGGCTCGTGCACGATGGCGACGACCCTGCCTGGGCGAGCCCCAATTTCGACGACTCGCGCTGGCAGCGCTTCGATCCGTATACCCCCATGGACGCGATCTATGGAAAATCGCACCCGGAGGTGGTCTGGTACCGTCTCCATCTGAAAGTCGACCCTGCCCAGAAGGGCCTTGCCCTGGAGGAAATCCACGTCTCCCGTGCATTCGAGATTTATGTAAACGGCGAGCCAATCATGCAGTCGGGAAGGCTTAGGCCCTACCGGCCTTACACGATTGACGCGCATTTGCTGGCGCCATTTTCTGACGGGGCGGTTTCCTCCGGTTCAGCGGTCGTTGCACTGCGCGTACACGTGGCGCCCAGCGAATGGATCAATGGGCAGAACCCGGGCTACTACGGAACCAATCGTCGCCTGGGTCAGTACCAGACGCTCAAGCGCGAGAGCTGGCTCACAGTCATTGGGGAGAACTTTTTCAAGTGGCTCAATGAAGCCCTGCTCATTATGCTCGGCTTCGTTGCGCTGGTCTTTTTCATCTCCCAGCGGCGCCAGACTGAGTACCTCTGGCTCTTCGCGGCCGGCGCCGTGATATTGGTTCAGTTACCGGTATCAGTGCTCACCACGTTCCGCAATGTTCCCGTCGGATGGGAAGTCGCCAACGCTTTGCCGCGCCTTGTCTCTCCCTACATCTTTGCTGCCCTCTATTTTTCCTTTGTCCGTCGGCGTCTGGACAAGGGCTGGCGATCGTTCCTGATCTTTGCTGGCGCCGGATATGCTTTGGCAGGCATGGGGTCCTATCTGTTTGCTTCGCCGGTGTCCACCGAAGTGGCGGGATATCCATTTTCGGTATTCGTTGCAGTCGTCATCCCCGGAGTGCTGGCGATTCATTGGCGCAGAGGCAATCGCGAAGCAGCGATTTTGCTGATACCAGCGTTGCTTCTTAGTCTCTATATCGACCTTCAGTTCGTCTTTGGCACCATGTTTCAGTTTCCCGCCTGGCGCGCCGCGGCTCTGCGCGGGTTCACAATCATCCATCGCCACCCTTTGGGGCCGTTCATCATCCCGTTCGAGGACGTCTGCGGAATTCTGGCGACGATTGCTCTCGCCATCATCATGCTCACGCGATCGACCCGCATAAGCCGGCGACAGGCGCGAATGGAGGCGGAACTCGAAGCCGCGCAGCAGGTACAACAAGTTCTGGTGCCGGAGCACTCCGGGACGGTTCCCGGTTTTGCAGTCGATTCGGTCTATCTGCCGGCCGCCGAAGTCGGAGGCGACTTCTTTCAGATCATTCCCGCCGCAAATGGAAGCCTGCTGGTTATCGTTGGCGATGTAGCGGGGAAGGGCCTCCCTGCAGCCATGATGGTCTCCGTGTTGGTCGGCGCCATTCGCGGCATCGCCGATTTCACCCGTGATCCCGCCGAACTTCTTCACCGCCTCAACGAGCGGCTGGTGGGGCGCGCTGGTGGAGGCTTCGCCACCTCATTGGCCGCAGGAATTGCGGCGGATGGCACGATGCAAATTGCCAACGCCGGTCATCTGCCTCCCTATCTGAATGGCGAGGAAATCGCTTTGCCCGGCGCACTCCCGCTAGGATTGGTGCCCGGCGCTACCTACGAATCCACTCGCTTCAGCCTTGCTCCGGGCGCCCGGCTCACCTTCTTCTCTGACGGAGTGGTGGAAGCCCAGAACGCGAGTGGAGAGCTTTTCGGATTCGATCGAAGCCGCGCCATTTCCAATCAATCTGCCCGGTCAATTGCCGAAATTGCCCAGAAATTCGGCCAGCAGGACGACATCACGGTCGTGACCATCGAGCGCATTGCCGTCTTAACCACCGCCACGTGATATCACACTGGAAGAATTCGCGCTGGTCGAAATCCGGACATGAACGATGCGAAGAGATTCAAGAAACCGCTCAACCCGAGGTGGACCAGGAGCAAATAGTCGGCCAGCTATTCGATTGAGATGTGGCCCAACCGGAGATTCCACAGGGCCCTGACTACCGCCTCAATATCGTCGATGTTGTTGTACAAGGTAAGCGAAGCACTCTCGAGTCCGAAGCGACAAGGCTTAGTGCTGACTGACATCGTATCGGCGAATCACGAACCTTTGATTTGATTCCCCGGAACTCGGTTAGGCCAACGCGAAACTATGCAGCCTTCTCATCGGCGGTGAAGGTTCGCGAAACACCCCTCCAAATTCCCAGTGATCCTACTTGATCATGTAGCGCGCGCCGCGCCCTTGGCCGAGGTGCTGCAGATATTGCTGTTCGGCTAGTTTCTTCACGTGCACCTTGATCGTGTTGCGGTTGGCGCCGGTGGATTCTTCGATTTCCTTGACGGTGATCTCCCCGCGCGTCTTCACCAATTCCAGGATCTGGCGGGAAAGGGCGGGCAGGGATGCGCGTAGCGCCTGCTCCTCCTTCACTTTTTCCGCGAGATTGTCCTTCTTTTTCGCCATCGTCTTCAGAAAGAACACTAGCCAAGGCTCCCAGTTCTCCTCTTC
>CBJOJD010000403.1:0-4739 GCA_966443485.1 uncultured bacterium
TGGCGGACACGAGGGCGCCGGTAGCACAGGCGGAGAGAGCGGTGAAGAGGTGCATCCATTCGGTCATAGCTGCACCCCCTCGGACTCGTCTTCGGGAGTGGCGGCGATGGCGTCTTTGAGGCGGCGCAGCTCATCGGGTGTGATCTCGTTATCGCCCAGCAGAGACAAGAGCAGGCGCTCGCGGGAGTTGCCGAAGAAGCGCTGCAGGACGTGACGGACCTCGGAGCGGCTGGCCTCCTGCTCGCCGACAGCGGCGCTATAGAGGAAGGCGCGACCGTCCTGGCGATGCTGGACGTAGCCTTTCTGCTCGAGGATGCGGATGGTGGTCAGCACGGAGGTGTAGGCCAGGGGGGCTTCGCCGGCGGTGGCGGTGACCATGTCGGCGACGCTGGACTCGCCGCGGGTCCAGAGGACGCGCATGAGCCGAAGTTCGGCTTGGGTGAGCGTGTTGGAACGTTTGGGGGGCATGGTCAACGTCACTTCATTGGACGCATCAACTAATAATTTAGTTACCAAGAATTTTCAAGGGGGATTCTGTGGCAGCTAAAGCCATCCCTCAATGGGTGGTTCGGATGGCACGAGTAAACTCCTGCCCTTTCAGACCAGTAGCTTTGGTCCGGGTGGGATGGGGCAGGGATGTTCGCTGGGATTTTGCGGGCTGGCCTGAGCAGAGGCGGAACGGCATGAACGCAAAATGACTGCCGGTCCCCGATGTTTTCTGCTTCGCCCCTACGGGGCTCTGTCTTCTATTTCGGTCACAGACCCCACGCTGAAGCGCGGGGCTGGCCAACATTGCGCCTCCGGCGCGAGGGATTGCGATTCTTCTTCAAATCAACAAACTCGTCGATTGATTGCAGCTGTTCAGTCGACAAATGCGCCGATTGCAGGGTGAACAGAGCTCATAGGAGCTTGCTCTCGTAGGGCGCCTCCTATAATCGGGCGATGACGACTTGGAAGACAAAGCTGATTCGCCCCGAGCGCCGCGCGCCGGAGGGTTTTCAATCGTTAGCCGACCCGACCTGGCGGGGATCCACGGTACTGTTTGCCGATGCCTCCTCGGTTGTGGAAAGCTGGGATCAATATGAGTCGGGGTACACCTACGGTCTGTATGGAACGCCCACCACGCTGGAGCTGGCGCAGCGCATCTGCGAGCTGGAGAACGGCTATCGCACGGTGATCACGCCGACCGGGCAGAATGCGATTGCGTTCGTGGATCTGGCGGTGCTGCAGGCAGGGGACCACATGCTGCTTCCGGAGAACGTGTATGGACCGAGCCGTAAGCTGGCGAACACGATCTTGAAGCGCTTGGGGGTGGAGCATAGCTTTTATCCGCCGGCGATTGGGGCGGAGATCCGCAGCTACTTGAAGCCGAACACGCGGCTGGTGTGGTGCGAGAGTCCGGGCTCGATCACGATGGAAGTGCAGGATGTGCCGGCCATTTCGGCAGCAGCGCATGCGCAGGGCGCGCTGGTGGCCATCGACAATACCTGGTCGGCGGGCGTGTACTTCGACGCGCTGGGGCATGGTGCGGATATCACCGTGCAGGCGCTCACCAAATACGTGGGCGGGCACAGCGATCTGCTGCTGGGATCGGTGACGGCGCGAGAACAAGCGATATGGCAGAAGATTGGAGCGGCGCAGCAGGTGCTGGGCATTGCCGCGTCGCCGGATGATTGCTCGCTGGCACTGCGCGGACTGAAGACGATGTGGGTGAGACTGCGGGAGATCGAGAGCGCGGCGCTGGAGATTGCCCAGTCGCTCTCAGCGCGGGCGGAGATCGAGCGCGTACTGCATCCCGCACTTCCCTCCTGCCCTGGGCATGAGCTGTGGAAGCGCGACTTCACGGGATCGTCGGGAGTGTTCTCGCTGGTGTTTCGGCCGGGCGTGGAGAAGGAGCGGGTGGTACGCTTTGTGGACGCGCTGCACTTGTTCGATGTGGGCTATAGCTGGGGTGGAGTGGCCAGTCTGGCGCTGGCCTACGATTTCTCCGGAGCCAAGGGGCGTCCGGATTACGGGCACAGAATTGTGCGATTGAACATTGGCTTGGAGGACCGCGAGGATCTGCGCGCGGATCTGGAACAGGCGCTGAGCGTGGCCTTCGGCGGGTAGCTGGATTCCGCTTCGCGGCATGAGGACGAGCATCCCGGGGGAGAGGGATGCTCGCTTCTATTGAGCTCCAAGTTGGATAGGTTTGGTTGTCAGCTGCGCCCCTGAGTGGTATCGTTATCACGCCTGAAAAACATCCCCTGCCGGTGATGCGCATGGGGTGATTGTGCGTGGCTAAAACCAGGGGGGCGGATTGGACAGGGGGCTTATGAGCAGAGTTCAGAAGATGAGCATGCGATGGATTGCGAAATCCTGTGTGGCTGTGATTGCACTTGCAGCGGCAGCGCAAATCTCCGCGCACGCGGCGCAGCGCTCGAGCATGGATCTTGACCGCGGCTGGGAGTTCCAGCAGAAGACCGAGGGCGGGTCGGGGGCGCAGTGGCGTCCGGCGAGTGTGCCGGGCGACGTGCATCTGGACCTGCTGGCCAACAAGCTCATTCCGGATCCCTATTATCGCGACAACGAAGCCAAGCTGCAGTGGATCCAGAAGGCGGACTGGGAGTATCGCAGCACGTTTCAGGTTCCGCCGGCCATGCTGCAACACCAGCATGTGGAGATTGTGTTCGAGGGTTTGGATTCGGCGGCTAACGTGTTCATCAACGACACCCAGGTTCTGCATGCCGACAATGCGTTCCGGGAGTGGCGGGCGGACGTAAAGAGTGCTTTGAAGGCGGGCGCGAACACGGTGCACGTGGTGTTTCCCTCGCCCGACAAGTCGGCCGCCGAGGTAGCCGCGAAGGATCCGTGGCGGGTTCGCATTGGCACGGCGGAGAAGACCTATGTGCGCAAGCCGGCCTACGAGTATGGCTGGGATTGGGGGCCGAAGTTCGTCACCAGCGGAATCTGGAAGCCGGTTCACCTGGATGCGTGGGACGAGGCGAGGATCAACACGGTGTGGCTGCGACAGCAGGGGGTGAGTGCCGCCTCTGCCCACGTGAATGTGATTGCCGAGGTGATTGCCTCGCATGATGGTCCAGCCACGCTGAAGATCGCGTACGGCGTGAACGGCGAGCAGAAGCAAGCGTCCATCGACACGATTCTGCGGCCGGGCTCGAACCAGGTTACGCTTCCCATCGATATTGAGCATCCGCAGTTGTGGTATCCGGTGGGCTATGGAGCGCAGCCCATCTACAAGTTTCACGTGCAGGCCTACACGGGAAAGAGCCTGGCGGACGAAGCCGATGCCAAGACCGGGTTGCGCTCGCTGGAGTTGCATCGCGAGAAGGATCAGTGGGGACGGTCGTTTGAATTTCGCGTGAACGGGGTACCGATCTATGCCAAGGGCGCAGATGTTATTCCCTTCGACAGCTTCCCGAATCGCGTGACCATGAAGGAGTATCGCCAGGTGTTGGAGTCGGCGCGCGACGCCAACATGAATATGATTCGCCATTGGGGTGGCGGCTACTACGAGACGCAGGAGTTTTATGACCTGTGCGATGAGCTGGGCATCATGGTGTGGCAAGACTTCATGTTCGGCAACGACTGGCAGCCGGGTACGTATGACTTCAAGCAAGAGGTAGAGAAGGAGATTCGCTACCAGGTAGGCCGCTTGCGTAACCATCCGAGCATTGTGCTGTGGTCGGGGAACAACGAGACGGAATCGGCTTACGGCTGGGGCCAAAACGGCGGGCAGCCCGCCGATGTGCGGCTGCGAATGTGGCAGGACTATCTGACGCTGTTCAGCGGAGTGATTGCGCGGACGGTGGCGGAGATCGATCCGGAGCGCCCATATTGGCCGAGCTCACCCAGCGCGGATTACGAAGATACCTCGGCGACCTACCAGACCGGAGACTTCCACGAGTGGACGGTGTGGCACGGGCGCGCTGACTTCGACGAGTATGAGACGCGCTTCAACCGCTTCATCAGCGAGTACGGGTTCCAATCGTTTCCGGAGATGCGCACCATCGAGTCCTTCACGACGCCGGAGGATCGCACCAGCATCTTTACTCCAGTGATGCTGGCGCACCAGAAGAATGCGGCGGGCAATGCGATCATTCACGACTACATGCTGCGCTACTTCGGCGAGCCAAAGGACTTCCCTTCCTTCCTCTATGCGAGCCAGGTATTGCAGGCCGAGGGGATCAAAGTAGGCGCAGAGCACTGGCGGCGGATACGTCCGCGCAACATGGGCGGCATTTACTGGCAGTTGAACGACTGCTGGCCGGTGGCCTCGTGGGCGAGCCTGGACTACTACGGGCGCTGGAAGGCGCTGCAGTACTATGCACGGCGCTTCTATGCTCCGCTGCTGGTATCGCCGCACGTGGAAGATGGAATGCTGGCGGTGTACATCGTCTCGGATAAGACCGCGGCGACACAGGCCAAGCTGCGCCTGCGCATCATGGACTTTGAAGGCCACGTGATCAATGAGGAAAACAAGGATCTCACGGTTCCGGCGCTGGCGAGCACCATGAGCCTGCAGATTCCCCTGTCGAGCATTCTCGATGCCAAGGGAGCCGATGCGGCAAATCTGGTGGCAGCGGCGGACCTGATGGTGGACGGAAAGTCCGTATCGTCGAATCAGACGTTCTTCGCGCCTTCAAAGAATCTTCATCTACCGGAGGCGCACATTGCGACGGAATGGAAGGAGAGCGGCAACGGCTCGGTGCTGAAGCTGCAATCGCCGGTACTGGCGC
>CBJOJD010000404.1:0-4732 GCA_966443485.1 uncultured bacterium
GGAGTGAAAATTGGCCGCGGAAATCATTGCAGTCACGCAACAAAAAGGTGGCGTCGGCAAAAGCACGATTGCCATGCACCTCGGCGCGGCATTCCATGAGAAAGGGAAGCGCGTCCTGGTCATCGACGCAGACGGTCAAAATACGCTGGTTCACTGGTCGAGCGCATCCGGTGACAGCGACACCGGTATCCCTTTCCCTGTCGTCAACCTCGCCGAAGCAGGCGGCCAGATCCACCGCGAGATCAAGAAGTTCATCAAAGCCTCCGTGCCCGCCAGCGTCCACGACAAGGTGGAGCACGGCGACCATCAGGCCATGGCCGTCTTCTCGCTGCCTGGTGGCAAGGAGCTCTACGCCACGCCCGTGGGCTACATGGAAGGGAATCAGGAGGCGTACTACTGCGACCTGCTCTTCTACTACGACGATCCCCACACCATCTACACGCACTGGCCCAAGGAGCTATGGGCCACCATCGACGCGCATCAGGTCAAGCCCGGCATGAGCGAACTGCAGGTGCGTACCTCCATCGGCATGAACATGCATCCCGACGGCGATAAAGAAGGCGACCGCACCGTCACCTACGACGTGAACGGCAAGCAGTACACCATCGCCTTCGCGCACAACAAAGCGACTTCGATTCAGACAAAATAACTACGGTTCCAGAAGGCGGACGTGGTTGGAATGTTCTCCGGCGAGATGAAGAATGGCGCGGTCGAACGTGACCAGAACTAGATTTTCGCGCAGAGCCAAGCCGAGTCCTCAGGGCCCTCTCTTACCATTTCAGGGGTGACCGGATTGCCCGTCTTGGCTTTCACGAGATATCCGCGGCTGCTCTTCTTGAGTCGCGAAGATTCGCTCGCCTCTGGTTCTGGGACATGCCGAACCCTGCGGAACAATTCGCTTACAGCCGATCCCAAGGGAAACCCTTTTGCGCCGGCGTACGCCAGCGCAAAATCGTAGACGTCTTGGTCCAAGTGGATGTTGGCCCTTGTTCTCATCGCTCGATTATGAGCCGATATCAGAATTGGTGCATAGTCGCGAGCCGGTGTCGGGGAGGCAGCAGAAAACCTCCGCCACCTCTCACCGCTTCAGCAAGTCAATCGGCTCATTGAAGTCCGTCACCCGGATGTGCTTCGCCAGCGACGGATGCTGCCGCTGTAGCGCCACAAACATCTCCCATGCCACTCGGCGATAGCTGAAGTGGCCGGCCGGCCCCGAGCGCAGCTCCGAGATGTACTGCGCCTCGGCAAAGTCCATCTTGAACAGGCAGCGTACCCGCGTAGCCAGCGGCAGCAGATAGAGCGCCGACGAGGCCGCCTCCGGAGCAGCCGTGCTGGCCGCGATCCGCGTGCTGGCCGCATGAGCACGGGCAATGGCGGCCTGATACTCCTCCACGATGCCCGCTTCCACCAGCCCCGCGGCATCGCCGGACTCCGGCGTCTCGTAGCCGTGCTGCGCCGTGAAACCCTGCAGGATCTGCACGCAGCGGCGGTGGCGGTGCATGTCGCGGAAGCCGCCGATGTCCATCAAAATGTCGAAGCGCAGTGCCGCCCCGGCGTGGAAGGCGCGCAACGCCTCATCGTGGCGTCCGCGATGGCGCAGGCCCACCTCGATAATCTCGTTCACCCGTGCCTCGGGCAGCCCCGCCATCACGTCTCGCACCTGACGATATGGATAGTGGCATGCCGAGTACAACAGCGTCGCCGCCAGCTCCACTTCCAGCGACTCGGTGCGCTCCACCAGGTCCACCACCGGCGCGGCGTCTACCGCGTGACCGTTGAGGAGCGCGGCCGCCGCCTGGGCCAGATCCATCTGGCTTTGCATCAGGTAAGGACTGGCCTCCGCGTACTTGACCAGCGTGGGAGCGGTGCGAACTTCCCGCGTCAGCAAGCCTCCGGCCTGCTCGCCCAGCGCGGGGTCCACCTTGGCAATCTGCTCCACGAGCGTTGCCGCCGCCTGCGCGTACACGTTCCACGCCGGACCGGTCGCCGCCTCTCGCAGCTTGGCCCCCAGCTGCCGCACCTCCGCCACTGGGTGGGAGAGCAGGCGGGAAACCTGTGTCTCCAGCGTCCGCGCATTCACAATCTGGCCCAGTGAGGTATTCGTGGCCAGTGGCAGCAGATAGCGCGCCACATCGAAGGCCCGTGCCTTCAGGGTGCGCTCGTAGGCGTCCGCCTTCATCTCCTCCGGCCGGGCCACGCGCTGACGCAGCGCCTCCAGCACCGCCGCGGTGGTCCGCTCGTAGGTGGCGAACAGGTCGTGCATGGTGTCCACGTAGAGCTTCGCCGAGTCCTGATCCGCCCCAAAATCAGGGAAATACCAGCCCGATTTCATGAAGTTCTGGTACCGGGTCGAGCGCTCCTGCCCGTCCCAGCGCTGCTCGTCGACCAGCACAATCGCCGCCAAAAGGCTCAGCCGCTCCACCGCGAAGGCGATGTGCGCCAAATCCGCGATCGACCGATGTCCGTAGGCGAAATAGAACGTGTTCAGGAACTGCTCAGCGCGCTGGGCACTGATCTCCGCCAGCGACTCGCGCATCGAAAGCGCCGATCGCGAATACTTGGCCATGGCATACGCCAGAACCTCGGGGTCGGCTCCGTGCACCGCAAAAACATCCGTCTGATTATGGGCGCCGGCTGGGAGAAAAGATTCACTAGACATGACTGTAGACTCGCGACCAGAATACGGCATGGGGCCATGTGCCCCCTCGTTGGCGCGGAAGCCACGGCTGGATTTAACCTCGACCTATAACCGGTCTCTTTCATGCTTCCGGGATAGGCTCGGCACGGGGGACCGAAACACGGGTCTGTGACCATGCCCGACATCGAGCAGGTGATCAGACCGGTTCTGAGCGTTCGCTGATCGGAGCACCGGGCCATGCGGCAATTCCAAGTACGAACCTGGCACCGGCCGCGACCTGTTCCCACGGGCCGCTGGGTGATGACTCAGCGCTGGAATGACCTCCTCTTCGCCCACTGGCCGGTCCCCGTCTCCTCGCTTACCCCGCTGATCCCTGAGACTCTTCAGGTGGATACCTATCAAGGCTCCGCCTGGCTGGGCGTGGTTCCCTTCTGGATGGATCGCATCAAGTTCCGGGGACTGCCTCCCCTCCCCGGCGCCAGCCGCTTTCCAGAGCTCAACCTCCGCACCTACGTCACCGACACCCAAACCGGAACCCCCGGCGTGTACTTCTTCTCGCTCGATGCCAGCAATCTGCTGGCCGTGAGCTTCGCGCGGGCCATCTATAGCCTGCCCTACTACTGGGCCGAGATGCGCATCGACCAGCGCTCCGAGCGCGAGTTCGCCTTCTATAGCCGCCGGCGCCTGACCAAAGAGCCGGTCATCTTCAAAGCGCAGTACCGGGGACTCGGCCCCACCCGGCGTCTGGCCGAAAGCCATCCCGGTTCGCTCGAGTACTTCCTCACCGAGCGTTATTGCCTGTTCACGCGCAATCGCAAAGGCGAGCCCACCCGGGCCAACATCCACCACACCCCGTGGCCGCTGGAAGAAGCCGAGGCGGAGATCGAGCGCAACGACCTGGCCGCCGCTATCGGCATTCAGCTGCCCAATCAGCCTCCCGTGCTGCACTACTCGCGGCGCCTGGCTGTCTACGTATGGCAGCTGGAGCGCCTGCGCGCTCTGCCCAGCCCGCGCCGCATTCCCGCTACGGCCGTCCCGTCCACCTAACCCCGCCGCGTAGCACATCCGCCCCTTTAGAATGATCTAGATGAACTTGCGGGGCGGTTCGCCCTCCGCACTGAAGGACACAATGGCAAATCTGCAGGGAAGAATCGCGCTGGTGACCGGCGCATCGCAGGGAATTGGCCGCGCCACGGCCCTGGAGCTGGCGCGCATGGGCGCTACCGTGGCCCTGGCCGCGCGCAACGAGGCCAAACTGGCCGAAACCGCGGCGGAGATCGAAGCCGCCGGGGGCAAGGCCGCGGTCTTCACGCTCGACGTGGCCAGCGAAGAGTCCATCAAGACCGGCGCCAAGGCTGTTCTGGAACAGTTCGGAAAAGTTGAAATCCTGGTCAACAACGCCGGCATCACCCGCGACGGCCTCATGATGCGCATGAAGCGCGCCGACTGGGACGACGTCATCGCCACCAACCTCACCGGGGCCTTCCTGCTCACCCAGGCCGTGCTCAGCCCCATGCTGCGCAACCGCTGGGGACGCATCATCAACATCACCAGCGTGGTGGGACGCACGGGCCAGGCCGGCCAGGTGAACTACGCGTCCTCCAAGGCCGGCATGATCGGCATGACCCGTTCGCTGGCCCGCGAAGTCGCCTCCCGCGGCATCACCGTGAACGCCGTGGCCCCCGGCTACATCGAGACCCCCATGACCGCGGTGCTCGACGACAAGCAACGCGAAGCCATGATGGCGCAGATTCCCCTGGGCCGCCCCGGCACCGACCAGGAGATCGCCCAGGCAGTTGGATTTCTCGCCTCCGAGGGCGCCGGCTACATCACCGGCCACGTGCTCGATGTCAACGGTGGCATGTTCATGGGCGCCTAGCCCAAGAGCCGGTGTCTCAAGTAAGGATGGCTCCCGAAAGGGTGCCCCAGGTCCGGAGTCCCCACGAACTGTGTCTGTTCGTGGGGCGGAGATTCCTGGTTTTGGGGACCTGGAAGCAGGGAAGTCACTCGTGCAATACTTCGGTTCCTGATCAGTCCCGCAGCCAAAACGGCGGCGGCTCGCTTCCCAGGGCACGCAGATACACATATCCCTGT
>CBJOJD010000405.1:0-4712 GCA_966443485.1 uncultured bacterium
CCTGCAGTTCATAGGCCTTCAGCTTGGCCATCAGGCCAATTCCCCGCCCTTCCTGCTGCTCGTAGAGCAGGATTCCAGAGCCGTTCTCCGCGATCTTGCGCAACGCCAGCTCCAGTTGAAGACGGCAGTCACAGCGCAGCGAACCGAACACATCTCCCGTCAGGCACTGCGAGTGAATGCGAATCAGCGGCGGTGCAGCGTGAATGTTCCCCATCACCAGGGCAACCAGCTCTTCCACCCGCTTGCCGGGTTCGGCTCCCACCTCGCACCCCGGGCGCGCTCCCGGCATCACCCCTTCAAAGCCAAGGATGCGGAACACTCCCCAGCGCGTCGGGAAATCCGCTTCAGCAACCTTCTTCACGCTTTCAAATGGCATAGTTCCATTCTACGAGGCCGGCGATTTGCCCGCCTGCGGCACAGCTCACAATTACCGATGCCCCAGCGGCCCGCAAAGACTCATACGCTGCATCTCCTCGGCCAACGCGATACAGTGAAGGCGTGACCAACACCCTTCTTTTGATCACCTTGCTGGTGAAGCTGGGCGTGGCGGCGGCAGTGGCCAGCGCCCTGGCCCGCTCGCGGACCTTCCAGCAACTCCTCTTTGCCGAAAGACGACGCGCTGGCCAAACCGTCGGCCTGCTGGCCTTTTTCCTCGTGCCGCTCACCCTGGGTGTATGGGTCCGCACCGCCGTACCAAACTTCCTGGCTGCCGATATCTCCTTTGAAACCGTGATCCTGCTGGGCCTGCTCGTTGGCCCCGCCTGGGCCATCCTGGGCGGCATCATTCTCTCCGGACCAGCCGTCTTTCACCACGAATACCTCGCCCTGCCCTTCAACTCCGCGCTGGGCCTGGCCGCCGGCATCCTCGGCTATGCGGTGGAACGCGAAGAGATCTGGGGATTCACCCCCTTCATCGACCTCAGCCTCTACCGCTGGATTCGTCGTAATCTGCCCCAGCCCCGCATCGACCGCCAGATTCTCATGCTCTTCCTGATCGTGGGCCTGGAGATTGTACGCGAGTGGATTCACCGCCTCTACCCCGATCGCCTCTTCGCCCTGAACACCAACATCTGGGGATTGCAGGTCCTCGTTTGGCTTTGCGCTCCCATGGTGGTCGGAATCGCGCTCAAGGTGTGGAACGCCCTGCGCATCGAACTCAAACTCGAAGAACAGAAACGGTTGCTGCTCGAAGCCCGCCTGGACGCGCTACAGCGACAGATCAATCCCCACTTCCTGTTCAACACCCTCAACTCCATCGCCTCCCTGGTGCGCATCAAGCCTGAACTGGCGCGGCAGATGACGGTGAAACTGGCCAACATCCTGCGCGCGCTCTTGAAGGAGCACGACAGCTATGTCCCCCTCAGCCAGGAACTCAGCTTCACGGACGACTATCTCGATATCGAGGTAGTCCGCTTCGGCCCCGACAAGCTCCGCGTGGAGAAAGACATCGACCCCCAGACCCTCGACGTTCTGGTGCCCAGCATCCTCCTCCAGCCACTGATCGAAAACAGCATCAAACACGGCCTGGAACCGCGTATTCATGGGGGCACCGTCACACTGCGCAGCCGCTTGCAGGACAAGCGCGTGGTCATCGAAGTGGCCGACGACGGCGTAGGCATCACCCAGCGTCCCGCTACGGCCCTGCGCCGCCCCGGGGCCGGCATCGGCATGAAGAACGTCCGCGAGCGCCTGGAGGTACTCTACGGACCCCAGGCCCGCTTCACCGTGGTCAGCAATCCAGGTCGCGGAACCCTGGTCTCCATCGAAATCCCCGCCCAGCTATCGAACGGCGATTAAACTGCACACCAGCGAGGCCACATGACATTTCAGTCCCATACTCCCGCTTCCGTCGTTCAGTTCGAGCAAATCGGCCAGATCGCCCTCACCGTCTCCGATCTGCAGCGCGCCAAGGACTTCTACCAGAACACCCTGGGCATGCGGCACCTCTTCGATGCCGGCCATCTCGCCTTCTTCCAGTGCGGCGACATCCGCCTCATGCTCAGCGCCTCTCAGGAGGAGTCGCCCCGCGGCGGCACCATCCTTTACTTCAAAGTCGAAGACATTCAGGCCGTCTACACAACTCTCCAGGCCAGGAAGGTGGAGTTCCTCCAAGCCCCCCACCGCATCGCCGAGATGGTCGATCACGATCTCTGGATGACCTTCCTCAAGGATCCCGACGGCAACGTGCTCGGCGTCATGTGCGAGATTCCCCACGGCAAGTGACACCTGGCCCGTTCCCCGGCCAGCGCAACAGGTTCCCTCGCGATTACCTACCACGGCGCGCTCTCCACAGCAGTTCGCGGTATGCTCATGAACATGGTCCGTTTCACCCTCCTGGCCTCCGGATCCAAGGGAAACTGCACGGTCATCACCGGCGGCCACACCCGGATCCTGGTAGACGCCGGCTTGAGCTGCCGCGAGCTCTTCCGCCGCATGAAGGCCGTGGGTGAAGACCCCGCATCCCTCAACGCCATCATCGTCACCCACGAGCACCAGGACCACATCAACGGACTCGCCGTCACCGCCCGCAAGCTCGGCATCCCCGTCTACTTCACTGAAGCGACCCATCGCGCCTGGGTGCGCATGCTGGCTCCGCGGCGGCAAATGACCTACGCACAATGGCTTGAGCAGTACCGGCAGCAAGCCGCGGCACGCCAGGCAGAAGCCTATCCCGCCACTGAAGCCTCGCCCTGCGACGAAGACCCCATGGCAGAGATCTCGGCCCAAGCCGACGCCGAGCCAGCCCCCTCGCCCGCTGCAGAAGAAGCGGAGAAGAAAGACCCCACCTGGCTGCCGGCTGTGAACTATTTTCAGGCGGGTCAACCCTTCCAGATCGGCGATATTGCCGTCAGTCCCTTCACCATCCCCCACGATGCCGCCGACCCGGTTGGCTTCGTCTTCCAAGCCGAGGGCGTGCGTATCGCCGTTGCCACCGACCTCGGGTACATCCCACCCAACGTCAAGGCGCAGTTGAAGAAGCTGGACCTGCTGCTGCTGGAGTCCAACCATGATCTGGAGATGCTGCGCGACGGACCCTACCCCTGGCAGGTAAAGCAGCGGGTGTTGTCGCGGGTCGGCCATCTCTCCAACGAGGCCACCGCAGAGTTCCTGGAGAGCAGCTACGACGGCCAGGCGCAGTACGTCATCCTCGGCCACCTGTCGGAGAGCAACAACCATCCCGACCTGGCCCGCGTCACCGCCGAACGGGCTCTCAGTGGCCACGCCACGCTGCTCGCCAACCGCTTATTACTGGCGGCCCAGCAGGAACCGCTTTCCCCTATCCACTTCTAATAAAAATAGGTTACAATTAGATAGCACGGGCATCACTTTGACCGGGGGCTTTGGCACGGGAACAGACTGAAAGGAGTTATCTTTCGGGATTCTCCTTCAAAACGAGTTGCACCGATGTTGGCAAGACCGCATCCAATGGACGTTCCCGACCTGCGTAAGCCGCGCCTGTAAGGGCGGGAAGCAAATTCTGTGAGTAAAGTGAGTGATCTGTATGGCTCGAACCCGATGCAATGACCATGTCGTGGGCGCGATTCTCGCCAGCTGGCGATACGACATCTCCGGAATCTCGCCCGAGATGCGCCGGGACTACGAACAACACTTTGCCGATTGCAGCCACTGCCGGGCGCGCTTGAAGTTTCACCGCAGCCTCGATGTCAGTTTGGCAGTGCTTACCTCCCTGGCAGTGGTGTTCTTCCTCTTCGCGCTCGCCGTTATTCAGCACATCAAGCCGCTGGAGCACGTGGCCTTCAACATCCTGGGACTGGACCCAATCTCCATGTACCAGATGCTTGTCTCCGCCGCCATCGCCGGCGTCTGCTTCTCGTTGATCGCCTTCGTGCTGGTTCTTACCGCTACCCCCGCGCCGAAGTATCTGAGCGAAGTAGCCGCAGAACGCGCGAAGTTTATCGAGCAGCACCTGCCGGCCGCCATTCGCTCGCTGCGCCCGCGATAGAACGCCGGGCGCTCGCTCCTCGCATCCCGATGCGCTTCATCTTCTGCGCCCTTCATCATTCTTCATGTCATAAGTAAAAAGCCGGCCCTCAGGCCGGCTTTCTCTCTTCTCTGCACTCTACTTCGCTACGGAAACCCGCAGATCTCCGCCCGTCATCTGATTCGGCAGACCCAGGTTGAGCAGGTTCAGCAGCGTCGGTGAGATATCGCGCAGCGACCCATCCGTCCGCAGACGATAGTTCTGGGCATCCTCGCTCACGTAGATCATCGGCACCGGATTCGTGGTGTGCGCCGTGTGCGGACCGCCACTCACCGGATCCACCATCATCTCCGCGTTGCCATGATCCGCCGTGATCAGCCAGCTGCCATTCCGCTCCCGGATCGCCTTGTAGATCCGCCCCAACTGCTCGTCCACAGCTTCGATCGCCTTAATGGTAGGCTCCAGCTTGCCGGAGTGTCCCACCATGTCGGCATTGGCAAAGTTCGCCACCACCAGATCGAAGGCGGTATCGTTGATCGCCTTCACAATGGTGTCGCCAATGGCTTCAGCCTTCATCTCCGGAGCCAGATCGTAGGTGGCCACCTTCAGCGATGGAATCATGGTCCGATCTTCTCCAGGAAACGGCACCTCGATCCCGCCATTGAAGAAGTACGTCACGTGTGCGAACTTCTCCGTCTCCGCCACGCGCAGGTTGCGCAGATTGTGCGCCGAGAGAATGTTCGCCAGGATGTTGTCCATCGACTCCGGC
>CBJOJD010000406.1:0-4691 GCA_966443485.1 uncultured bacterium
ACGTCGATGCCGCGCGCGGCCACGTCAGTGGCGACGAGAACGCGCGAGCGACCTTCAGAGAAGCTGCGCAAAGCGGAGTTGCGCTGGGATTGCGTGCGATCGCCATGGATCTGAGCCGCGGTGAGTCCCGAGCGGCTGAGGCGGCGGGCCAGTCGGTCGGCGCCGTGCTTGGTGCGCACGAAGACGAGGAAGCTGCCGTTTTCCTGGTCGAGGAGGTGCTCGAGGAGCTCCTGCTTCTGGGTCTGCTCGACTTCGAAGGTGCGCAGCTCGACGTTCTCGGCAGGCTTGGAGACGGAGCCGATCTCGATGCGCACGGGGTCTTTCAGATACTTCTGGGCGACGGCGCCCACCTGACCTTCGAGGGTGGCGGAGAAGCAGAGGGTCTGGCGCTCGGCGGGCAGCTCGGCGGCGATGCGCGCGATGGCGGGCTGGAAGCCCATATCGAGCATGCGATCGACTTCGTCGAAGACCAGCATCTTGATCTGGTCAAGACGCACGAGATTGCGCTTGATGTAGTCCTCGAGCCGGCCGGGGGTCGCGACGATGAGGCGCGCGCCGCGGCGGATGGTGTCGAGCTGCGGAGCCTCCGCCATGCCGCCGACGACCAGGGCGACCATGTCAGCCTGGTTGGGGCGGATGCTGCGGTAGGCCTTCTCCACCTGCATGGCCAGCTCGCGGGTGGGGAGCAGGACCAGCGCGTGGGCACCGGGACCCTTGGTCTTGGTGATGGTCTCAACAATCGGAATCAGGAAGCTGAGGGTCTTGCCCGTGCCGGTCTGAGCGGTGGCCAGGATGTCACGGCCTTCGAGGGCCGGAGGAATGGCAGCGGCCTGCACCGGGGTGGGGGTGGTGAACTTGTTGTTATTGAGCCGCGCCATGAGGGCGGACGAGATAGAGAACTGCGAAAACTGAGTGGTCAAAAGAATCTTTCAAGGGTTCCGGGGCGGGACTTCCCTGCGGCCACAATCGGAACCTGGATGGAGGCGGGCGCATGCATGCGCGGGGCCTGCGAAATCGTTCGAAATCAGATCGAGAGCATCCACGATGAATGCGAGAGCTGACCTACGCTGTTGACTGCCGGCGATCACGATCAAACCGGCTCCCCCGTGACGCGCAGACAAAGCGCGAAGCAAGAGCCACACAAGGCTCAAACCGGGGGCTACGCTGTAGGGGCTTGGGGGAAATCTGTGCGGGGTCTGGGATGACCGCTCACTCCAAATCACTGAGCGCAAAGCCAGTGTAGCACAGTTCGTATTTTGGCCGGGGGAGCGGCCCGGCCCACTGGACGCGAAACGCGTTCAGAAATGGGAAAAGTCGCGCCGCAAGGGATGGGCCTCGGTGTTGAACACAATGGCGTTGAAGTCGAGGGTGAAGGGTGGCGCGTAGAGCAGGTAGAGGTACTTCAGGGTTTCGGCGAAGAAGAAGCTCTCCATGGAGTCGCTCTTCTGCTTGCTGCGGACATCGTCGAGGGCGGCGAAGGCGTCGCTGGTGCGGCAGTACTTGAGCAGGGATTGAAGAAATGTCTGGCCCATGGACAGATACTTGGCGTCGCCGGTGAGGTGGTAGAGGTAGTAGGTGGATTCGATGATCTCGGGACGGAGCTGATAACCGGGCGAGGTGATCTGCATCTTCACGTAGTCGAGTTGTTCGGGCTCGATGCCGGCGAGGGTCCACATGCGGTAACCCGACTGCTGAAGCGATGCGGCGCGGTTGAGATCACCGCCTAAGGCGAGCACAGCGGGAAAGAAGGCGTCGAGAGCGCCGTAAAGGGTGGTGGTACGGGCGCCGGACTTCATCTCGGCTTGTCCGTACCAGAGCCCGTCGGGCCTTTGATCCGCGAGGTACTTGTTGATTGCGGCGACGCTCTCCTGCCACATGCGGGCGCAGTCCTGATCTTTGAAGAGGATGGAGGCCTTGAGCAGGTACTCGTAGTAGGAATCAATTCCACCCATGATGCCGGCGGTGGGGTCGGTCCAGGCTCCAGTCTCGACGTTGATGCCGAGGCCGACGAGGCCCGTGGGTCCGCGGCGCTTGTAAAGCTCCATCAATGCGTGTTTGGGTTGTTCGTAGTACTCCTGTTTGCCGGTGAGCTTTGCGAGGGTGCCGTACTCGAGAAGCAGGCTGCCGATCTCGGCTGGATTGCTCTCTGCGCCATGCACTGCGCCGGTGCGCAGGTTCACATACTCATAGGGCATACCGGTGGGCGAATTAAACATGGGCAGCATACGATGGCCGAGATCGTCGGCCAAGGCGAGCAAGCGGGGATCGCCGGTGAGCTCGTAGCTGGAGAGCAGGCCGCCAAGAAGACGGATGGTGATCTCGAAGTCCTTGACGGAGATGTCCTGGTCAAAGTTGAGCTGAGTGTCGATGAGCTGCCGCGCTTCGTCGGCCTGGGGCTTGAGGCCCATGAGCAGGAGCGTGTCGAGCGCATCGACGGGGGTCATCAGCAAGGAATGTCCGTACCAGTCGAAGGGCTTGTGGCTGAGGGGTTTCAAGGCGTCGTGACCCCAGGCGTACTTCTTGTAGGCATTCCAGGCATCGAGAGTCTGAGTGCGGACCTCGGCGGCCAGCTGCGCTTTTTGCGCTTCAGAGAAGGTGGCCGGAGCAGCATTCGGTTTCGATGGCTTCTGCGCAAAGGAGCAGGCGGAGAAGAACAGGACAACCGACATCGCAGCAAGAGTACGCAGGTTCACGACGAATCTCCTCGCTCATGATACGTTCCGCAGGCGCGGTGCAGGTGGATGGGATCAGAGGCTGGACTCGAGCCGCTCCACCACGCGCTGCACGAGGAGCTCGAGTTCACCGCTATCGTGAACCGGGGATGGCTCCGCGACGGCTTCGGGGATGCGGGGATCGGGCAGGCCCATGCGCTGCTTGAGAGCGAGGAGCTCGGCCATCTTGTCGGCGGGAATCGACGTGAGGGGGCGGCCGACCTGCTGGGCGATGAGGTAGGTGCGGCAGTAGTTGTCGAGGATCTCAATCAGCCACTCGGCGTGGGTGACGGTGTCAGCCCAGCAGACCACGCCGTGGTTGGCGAGCAGGATGGTGTTGTGCTGGTCGACGAAGGGGAGGATGGTCTCGGCGAAGGCCTGGGTGCCGGGGGTCTCATAGGGCGCCACTGCGGCAACACCGATGAACATCTCGTATTCAGGGAGCAATCCGTTAGGAGGAGCGGCGCCGGTGAGAGCGAAGGCGGTGGCGTAAGGCGGATGACAGTGCACGATGGCGCGGGCGCGAGGGTTAGCGCGATAGATCTCGAGGTGCAGCAGGAGTTCGCTGGTGCGGGAGCGATCGCCCGCCAGGATGTTGCCTTGGAGGTCGCAGAGGCAGATGTCGGCGGGTTCGAGATCGCCTTTGCTGAGCAGGGTGGGCGTACAGAGCACGTAATCGGCGCCGAGGCGCACGCTGATGTTGCCGCCGTTGCCATCGACGTAGTTGCGCTGCCAGAGCTTGCGGCCGACGGAGAGGATTTCGCTGCGGAGGGCATCGGCTTCGAAGGAGTTGGCCGCCAGGGAGGGCGAGAGGTCCTGATTGCGCGGCTGGCAGCGGGGCTGGCGCAGAGCCTCCATGACCGCTTCTACGACTCTTCTGACCAGCGAAGGGTCGGCGGCCTCGATGGGTCCCGAAGATCTGTTCATCGCAATCTCACCGGCGTTGAGAATTGAGAGCGCCTGACGGCGCTCTTCAGATTCATTGTGCGCAACAAGTGGGGTGGATAAACGTGACATGGATCACGGCTCGGGGCCGAGCGGCCCCGGCGTGCGCTATTCGGCCGGGACCAGCTTGCGCTGCAGGGCCTCGAGAGTCTGGCCCTTGGTCTCGGGATAGGAGAAGAGCACCACCAGGAACTGAACGGCGGTCATGATGGCGAAGAAGGTGAAGGGGGCGCTGCGGCCGATGCTGGCCACCAGCACGGGGAAGGCCTGGGCGATGATGGCGTTCATGGTCCAGTGGCTGCAGTTGCCCACACCCTGACCTTTGGAGCGCACGTGGTTGGGGAAGACTTCGCCGATGTAGACCCAGATCACCGCGCCTTGAGAGAGGGCGAAGAAGGCGATGTAGGTGATGAGAATCCAGACCAGGGCTCCGGGGTGGGAGTTGGTCTTGAAGAGCCAGGAGACCGCGGCCAGGCAGGCAGCCGTTCCCGCGGCGCCGATCAGGAGCAGGGTCTTGCGGCCGAGCTTATCGATCACGCTCATGCCCACCATGGTGAAGATGAGGTTGGTCAGGCCGATGGCGATGGCCTGCTGATCGCCGGAGATCTGGCTGAAGCCGGCGGCGAGGAAGATGTCATTGAGGTAATACAGGATGGCGTTGATGCCGGCCAGCTGATTGAAGGCCCCGATGGTGATGGCCAGAAACAGCGGGTAGCGATACTTCCACTTGAAGACGGGCTCGTGGGCGGTGGCGTGCTCCTGAGCGAGGGCGGCGCGGATGTCGGCGAGTTCGGCCTCGGGATTGGGCTCGCCCATCAGCTTCAGCACGGCCAGCGCCTCATCGATGCGGTTCTTGGAGGCGGACCAGCGGGGGCTGCGCGGAATGCCGAAGAGCAGAATCAGAAAGCCCAGCGCGGGCACGGCGGCAACGCCCACCTGCCAGCGCCACTCCGCCGCACCGAGGTTCATGGTGCGGATGAAGTAATTGGAGGTGTAGGCCACGAGGATGCCGAGAACGACGTTGAACTGAAAGGC
>CBJOJD010000407.1:0-4676 GCA_966443485.1 uncultured bacterium
TTCATGCCCGCAGAATAGGTGGGTTTCGCCCTCGGGTCGACCAATCTGTGATCACCCGGCCTGTGGTCCCTGCCAACCGGTTTGCGTCGAATTTCCAGCCCAGGCTCTAGGTTTGGCGCGCAGCCAACCCGATTTGCGACAAAGAATTCCAACCCCCAAGCGACAGGACCGGAGGATAAGGCATCCGAATGTCCAATACGCGACATAGCTGCCTCCGGGCAGTTGCGGGTCGCCACTTCAAACGTTGGGAATTGGCTGGAATATGCGACTAGTTATCTTAAATTTCGAAAACCTTAAACTAGAAGTACCGGAAGTCGCTTCCCGCGTTCGCATCGAGGGCCAGGAAGCCGAGTACGTGGTTTTGCGCGTCGATGAGAAACGGCAGGTGGCCGACCTGCTGCGTCTTACGGGGATCCACCAGGTACTTGAGGACGTCCCTTGGCACGCCCTCCGCGTGTTGCGCCATTACCCGTACGAGACCAAGCACGTGGCCTGATGCACGTGGCCTGAGGCCGCGGATACGGTCCGGCTGTCACCCTCCCCATCCCGACTTCCAGGAGAGTCATCGAAGGCTCGCGTCCGACCGGGAGCATGGATCTTACTGGTTTCGTTGGCGTATGGGTTTCATCGCTGTTAACATGAAAGGGCACTTTTCCCCGAAAAACGGGACAGATTGCAGCACTCGCAGCGAAAGAGGAACCTGTGGCAAACACCACCAAGATTGAAGACAAGCTGGAACGTAAGAAAGTTAAGCGCGCCGCCCGCAAGAAGGCCGCTCCCAAGGCCAAGCGGACCACCCCGCGCGGTTCTAACAAGAAGAAGATAAAGAAGTTAGCGCGCGGCCAGTCGAAGCGCTAGTCAGGGCATCGGGCCATCCGTTGAATCTCCCGTGGGCCGGTATCTCACGTGCCGGCACCCGGGAGACCCGCACCTTCCCCTCGTCTTTAGCATGTATCGATTCGCGTCCTGTTCGTCATGGGCGCATTTCTGCGTAGAGGAGAACTGCACTGGCCAACCAACTGCTTGCCCGGAAGTCCATCGACAAGCTGATCCGCGATTCGGAAGAGCCGGAACACGCACTCAAGAAGACTCTTGGCCCCTGGTCCTTAACGGCCCTGGGCATCGGTGCCGTGATCGGGTCGGGCATCTTTACCGTAGTTGGCACCGCCATCTCCGGCGAGCAGTTCGATACCTCCAGCATCCTCAATACCCCGCTTGCCGACTTCCTGGTGCGGCATACGGCCATGGCCGGACGTCCCGGCGCAGGCCCCGCGATCGCTTTGTCCCTGATCCTGGTGGCCATCGTCTGCGCCCTGACCGGACTGTGCTACGCGGAATTGGCTTCCATGATCCCCATTGCGGGGTCGGCCTACACCTATACCTACGCGACCCTCGGTGAGTTGATCGCCTGGATTATTGGCTGGGACCTCATCCTGGAGTACGCCGGGTCCAACATGACGGTCAGCGTCGGCTTCGCTGCGCACGTCGTCGACTTGCTCGACTGGTTCGGCCTGCACCCGGCCGCCACCTGGATCTCGCCCGCCTATCTGCCCGAGGGCCTGCAAGACTTGGCCGGCAACTGGATCTACAAGCCCGGCTGGCACTTCGGCTTCAATATTCCTGCTTTCCTGGTCGTGCTGGCATTGACCGTCATCCTGGTCCGCGGCATCCGCGAGTCGGCATCCACCAACAATCTGATGGTCGGCCTCAAGCTGATCGCCATCCTGATCTTTGTCACCGCCGCCGTTCACTTCATTCACCCCACCAACTGGCATCCCTTCATGCCCAACGGCTGGTCGGGCGTGCTTACCGGCGGCTCCATCATCTTCTTTACTTACATCGGGTTCGACTCCGTTTCCACCGCCGCGGAAGAGTGCCGTCGTCCGCAACGCGACCTGCCCATCGGCATCATCGCCACGCTGATCGTGTGCACCGTGCTTTACGTCGCGGTGGCCGTCTGCCTGACGGGCCTGGTGCCCTGGCAGTCCATGGTGGGAGACGCCGCTCCGGTAGTCAATGCCCTCAAGAAGCTCTCCCTGGGGCCCGACGGACATCCTCTGCACTGGGTAAGGCTGGTGGTGCTGTTGGGCGCTCTGCTCGGCATGCTGTCCTCGTTGCTGGTCTATCAGCTGGGGCAGTCCCGCGTGTGGTTCTCCATGTCCCGCGACGGCCTGCTGCCCAAAATCTTCAGCAACGTCCATCCCTTCTTCCGCACCCCGGCCTTTTCCACCTGGGTGGCTGGATTCGTGGTGGCTATCCCCAGCGGCCTCTTCGATATCGGAACCCTGGCCGACCTTTCCAACATCGGGACGCTGTTTGCCTTCGTGCTGGTCTCGGTGGGAGTCATCGTGCTGCGCTATCGCGAGCCGGAGCGCCGCCGCGGATTCAGGGTCCCAGGCGGGCCCATCATCCCCTCGCTGAGCGTGATCTTCTGCATTCTGCTCATGGCCGGCCTGCCCATCATCACCTGGTTCCGCTTCCTGATCTGGCTGGCGATTGGGCTGGTGATCTACTTCTTCTACAGCCGCCATCGTTCTGAGTTCGCCCGTCGCTAGCCGTAAGTTGCGGTTAGCGCTGCTGTTGCCCGTAGTGCTTTAGCTGTACCTCTTTCTGCATTACAATGTAATGCAGGAGCTCTACATGGCCGCCAATGCGCTGATTCAAACCCGCATCGACCCCGAAATCAAAGAAGAGGCCAGTGCTGTTCTCAAAGCCATCGGCCTGACGGTCTCCGATGCAGTTCGCCTCATGCTGACGCGCGTAGCGCGGGAGAAGGCGCTTCCCTTTGAGCCTTTGACCCCGAACGAGACGACCATCGCCGCCATGCGCGAGGCCCGTGCGGGTAATCTCAAGAGCTTTGAGAGCGTCGAGGCATTGCTGGACGACCTCCATGCGGAGGATTGAACTCACCACCCAGTTCAAGCGCGACTACAAACGGGAGGCAAAAGGCCAATACCGCGCAGTTCTCGACTCCGAGCTGAAGCCGGTTCTTCAAGCTCTGGCCAACGATCAGGGGCTTGAGTTACGCCATCGCGATCATGCCCTGATTGGCGAATGGAAAGATCATCGCGACTGCCACATCAAACCAGACTTGATCCTTATCTATCGAAAGCCGGATGAGGAGAGGTTGCAACTCGTCCGCTTGGGTTCCCACGCTGAGCTCGGATTATAGTTTTCTGGCAGATCCACTCTGCACCAAAAGCAAAGCCCTCAGCCATCCGTCTCTCGCCATGGCGAAAGAGGATTGGCTGAGGGCTACTTTACTACCTGCTATTCGATGACTGCCCGCATCCAGTAGCGCCCATCGTCGCCCATCTCGATGCCGTGCACCTCGCGCTCGAAGCCGGGGAAGCGCCGACCGAACTCCTCCATCGCCAAGATGAGCTTGACCACCGGGCTGCTGGCGTCGCCCAGGCGTTCTCCCGGCATGCTCATCGGGATTCCTGGGGGATAGGGCACCAGCATCACCGCCGCGATCCGTCCCGCCATCTCCTCGAAGGGCACCTTCTCCGTCTCCCCGCGCACCAGCTTCTGGTAAGCCTGGGCCGGCGTCAGCACCGGATCGAAGTCCTCGTCGCAGGCGGCGTTCACAAAGCCCGGCAGGTTCAGCGCGATCATGGCCGCGTGCATCTCGTCGCTCAGCTCGCGCAGCGTGACCCCGCGATAGCGCAGCGGATACTTCGACACCAGCTCCGGCATGGCCTCGCTCAAATCGGCATCGGAGTCGTACAGCCGCTTGAACTCGAACAGGTTCTCGAGCAGCGCGCCCCACTTGCCGGTGCTTGTGCCCACCGAGAAAAGAACCAGCACGGTGTAGTCGCCGGTACGCGCAATCTCCACGCGGCGGCTGTCCAGGAACTCCGTCAGAATCGCTGCAGGAATGCCAAAGTTGTCGACCACGCCCTGCGCGTTCACGCCGGGCATGAGGATCGTGACCTTGGTGGGATCGAGCATGCAGTAATCGTCCGCTACGTCGGCATCCTGATAGCCGTGCCAGCTCTCGCCGGGCTTCAGCGTCCAGCAGCTGGGAGTCGTCACCAGCAGCCGGTCCGGAGCCTCCTCCAGCAGGTGGGTCTCGCCGCTTACCGGATCGGTGACGCGCTCCGGCTGATACAGGCGGAAGAACCATCCGTCGCCGTTGGCCTCCGCCGCCCGCAAGCGGTGCGCTACGGACGACATTGCCTTGCGGAAGCTGATGGCATCGAGAATCGTCTCGTACATCAGCGTGTGCCCGGCAGGCTCGTCCATCATGGCCGCAGCCACGTCAATCGACGCAATCAGCGGGTAGAAGGGCGAGGTCGTGCCGTGCATCATGAAAGCTTCGTTGAACTGGTCGAAGTCCAGCGGCGCGCGCTCGCTGTGCTTGACGTGCACCATGGAGCCCATGGAGAACGCCGCCAGCATCTTGTGCGTCGACTGTACCGCGAAGATCAGCGGGCGATTGGGCATCTCGTCCGGCACACCCATGGCGAAGCGGCCGCGATACAGCTCGTGGAACTTGGCGTACGCGTACCAGGCCTCGTCAAAGTGAACCCGCGGAACGCTCTGCGCCAGCTGCTCCACCACCTTATTTACGTCGTAGCAGAGCCCGTCATAGGTGGAGTTCGTCACCACCGCATAGGTCGGCACCTTAGAGGGAGCGCCTGCCGTGAAGGGGCTCTTGGCAATCAGTTCCT
>CBJOJD010000408.1:0-4643 GCA_966443485.1 uncultured bacterium
CAGTCGAGGGCCTTGGCAACTTATTGCCCTTGACCGCGAAAGCAAAGAAGGTGGCTCTGATTGGTCCCATGGCCGACAACCAGCGCGACCTGGTGGGAGCCTGGTCCCAGGCTGATCCGAAATACGCGGTCACCCTGCGGCAGGCATTGCAGGAGCGCCTGGGCGATCGGCTGCTCTATGCGAAAGGTTGCGGACTCCTCTCTGGACAAGATGAAGTGATTCTGAACAAGGTCAACTTCGGTGGATCGGTTGCTGCCGCGGGAGCAGCAGATCAGGTTGCCGACGATTCCAAGAGCATCGCCGAAGCGGTGGAGATGGCCAAGCAAGCCGACGTGGCCATCGTGGCCCTGGGGGAAAGCGCCAACTGGATGGAAGGCGAGGCATCGAGCCGTGTCCACCTCGGATTCCCCGGTTCACAGGAGCAGCTATTGGAGGCCGTTGCCGCGACCGGCAAGCCTGTCGTGCTGGTGGTGCTGGCGGGCCGTCCCTTGGAGATCAAGTGGGCCGGCGAACATGTGCCCGCGATTCTTGAAGCGTGGAGCCCTGGGATGGAGGGCGGCCATGCAGTAGCCGATGTGCTCTTCGGAGATGTGAACCCGTCTGGCAAGCTTCCGGCGAGCCTGCCTCGCGCGGTCGGTCAAGAGCCGCTCTACTACGCGCAGCTGCCGACAGGCCGCCCCGCTCATGGAGACCTGAGCCACATGCCTACAAACTCGATTGAGAAGTTCCAGTCGCGGTATGTCGACGAGGAGAACTCCGCTCTCTATCCATTCGGTTGGGGACTTAGCTACACCCGGTTCAGCTACTCCAGTCCCACGGTGAGCCGGGCCACCGTGCCGGTGAAGGAGGTCATGTCCTCGGGACATACTCCCGTGGTGCAGGTGGGTGTGGACGTGAAAAACACTGGCAGCGTTGCTGGAACCGAGGTGGTGCAGATGTATATCCGCAACACCGCAGCCAGCGTGGAACAACCCGTTCGCGAACTGAAGGGTTTCACGCGGGTGACGCTTGCGCCGGGCGAGAGCAAGCATGTGGAGTTTCCGCTGGGCTTTGATGAATTGAACTTCTACAACGTGGATCTCAAGAAGACCGTGGAGGCAACAACCTACAAGATCTGGGTAGGTGGCAGTTCGTTGGCTACGGCGGAGACCAGCCTGCAGACTGTGGAGTAGCCGGCCGGCAGCTTGCTATGCCGGCCCCTATGCTACCACCTCAGCACGTTCAGCCTCGGGGGAAACGGGTCGCAGGGCGCGATGCCTTTTCCCCCAAGCCGCCAGGCTTTCCAGCACCGGCCGCAGCGATTGCCCGTAGCCACTGAGGCGATATTCGCTCTGCAGGATTTTGCCTGCCTGCACTGATTTGCTCACGATGCCTTCCTGCTGCAATTGAGCCAACTGCTCGATCAATACTTTATGGCGCACTCCCTGCATAGCGCGGCGCAGTTCTCCGAAGCGGCGCGGCCCATCTTTTAGCTCGCGCAAAATCAGCGGCTTCCATTTCCCCCCAATCACGTCGAGAGCAGCTTTCACAGGGCATTCTTCCAGTCGCATAAACGCGTTCCATCACCTTCCCGGCGGATTCCCACAGCCAGGCACATTTTAGTGCGTAATTGCGGGGGACGTTTTCTCGCGCTATAGATAGCGGTGTATGCATGTTGCCATCATCGGTACGGGAAACGTAGGCGGGAGTCTGGCCAGGCTTTGGCTGGAGCGCGGACGCGCGGTGGTACTGGGCGTTCGTTCAACAGAAAAGATTGCAGAGACACAGCAAGCATTTGCGGGCAGCCACGTTGCGCTCATCTCTGACGCGGTGGCGCAATCGGAGGTCGTGGTTCTGGCGGTGCCGTGGCAGGCTGCAGAATCGGTGGTACAGGCGGCTGACTTGAGCGGCAAAGTGGTGATCGATGCTACCAATCCCTTGAAGCCCGACCTGAGCGGCTTGGCGGTTTCGGGAGATACCTCGGCGGCGGAGAGGATTCAACAATTGCAGCCGCAGGCGCGCGTGGTGAAGGCATTCAACACCATCGGCGCACTGTACCTGGGCAACGCGCATATCGAAGGCTTGCTTGCGGATGGGTTCTATTGCGGCGACGATGTTGAGGCTAAGAAGATCACCGCCGAACTGATTGCCGATGCGGGGCTGCATCCGCAAGATGTGGGCTCCTTGCGCAATGCCCGCTATTTGGAAGCCATGGCCATGCTGTGGATCGATATGGCGGTTCTGCAACGCAGGAGCGGGCGATTTGGCTTCAGACTGCTGAACGATCCGGCATAGCTCACGATTCAAGAGATTTCATTTGTACAGCGCCGCACTGTGCTTGCAAGTGGACGCTGTGAATCCCCACGCAAGGGAAGATTGAGGATCAAAGATGATCGTGGAATACATCCGCTACACCGTGTCTGATGAAGCTCGTCAGAGTGCGCTGGTCAATGCTTATCACGAGGCCAGCAAGACCCTGATGCTGCTCCTGAGTGTTTGGCCTATGAACTCGCCGTTTGTGAAGAAGATGCTCTCTCGCTGATCTTGCGCATCGAGTGGGAGTCCACCGAACGGCATCTGGAGGGGTTCCGCAAAGGTCCGCACTTCCGGCCGTTCTTCGCGGCTATCGGCGGATTTGTGAAAGAGATCGCGGAGATGCGGCATTACCGGAAGACGGGGGTGGAGAAGCGGAAGTAGAGGACAACCATAGAGAATGTGCTGCACCTTCCTGCTTGAGAGAACAACCATTCAAGCGAAGATGGCGCAGCAGAGATTCGCGTTCACTGAAGCGTGACGGTATCGGGTAGCGAGTCGGGCGGCGCCCCACGAAGACCGTCCTCGCGGCGGTCTTCGTGAATCAGTTGGATCGCCGCAGCCAGATTGAGGCGGCATTCTTCAATGCGGCGGCCCCGCCCGTTCGCGCCAGGAATTTCCGTCGACCAGGCGATGAGCAGTCGCCATCGCGCTCGATCACGGCGGTGCCGTTCCACATCGACACCCCGCCTTGGTGAGAGAGTGCGCGCGTCTGAAAAGCTTATGCCGGGCCACCCCGCCCCAGATCGTTAGCGCAAGCGGCGCGGCGGGTATCCGGTACTTAAGTTCGATAGATTGTCCTGACTCAAGCTCAGAGTCCGCCTTCCTGCGCCGATACAAAGTTAGAGCTTTCTCATCGGAAGCCCTTATGGCGCGCCCGCGCCCTCTGGGGGCTTAAGCGAGGGGGGGCGGACTCATGGAATGGAGACCCGGGTTTATGTCCTTGACCATCCAGCCAGCAAGCGCTTCTTACGGTATCGCCAGCGTGGCGAATGCCGCCACTTCAGCCGCCGAGCTTCAGGCCGGGAGCGGCAGCTCAACCGGCGGCTTGCAGCCCGACACGGTGAAGATCAGCCAGGACGGCATCAAAGCCCAATTGCAAGCGGCGGTCGAGGCCAGTCTTCAATCCCAGGTGAGCGCGAGCATCCAGGCCCTGCTGTAAGGGCGTCCATCCTTAAGCAGAGTGCGTGCAGGTGTGCGCCGGGGTTCGCGGAAAGCGCCCGGCCGCACAGCTGCGGCTGGGCGCTTGGCCCGGCAGATCTCGGGGCGCCCCAGGTCTCCCGATTTTGGAGACCTGGGATAACGAGCCCGCGACGGAGCGCCACCCCGTCGAATTGCGGGTCGATTGGTGGCGACTGCGGTTATACCGCTTGTCTCGCGGCGGCGGAGCGGGTTGGGGTGGGTTCGCCGGCGATGTGCGGCTCGGGCTCGCGTTCGAAGAGGGCGCGATAGACGATTCCGCCCAGCAGTCCGCCCAGCAGGGGCGCAATCCAAAATAGCCAGAGCTGCGACACAGCCCATCCACCTACGAAGAGGGCCGGGCCGGTGCTGCGGGCGGGGTTGACCGAGGTGTTGGTGACGGGAATGCTGATGAGGTGAATCAGGGTCAGCGCCAGGCCGATGGCGATGGGCGCGAATCCCTTGGGGGCCCGGTCGTGGGTGGACCCGAGGATGACGATCAGGAAGAAGAAGGTCAACACCACCTCGCAGACGAAGCAGGCGAGCAGGGAGTATCCACCGGGGGAGTGGAGGTCGTAGCCATTGGAAGCGAAGCCGGCGTGGACGTCGAAGCCGGGCTTGCCGCCGGCGATGACGAGAAGCACGCCGCTGGCGGCCACGGCTCCCAGCACCTGGGCGACGGCATAGGCGGGGATCTCGGCCCACTTGAAGCGGCCTCCGGCGGCGAGTCCGATGCTGACCGCGGGGTTGATGTGGCAGCCGGAGATGTTGCCGATGGTGTAGGCCATGGTCAGCAGGGTAAGGCCAAAGGCCAGGGCGACGCCGACGAATCCGATGCCGAACTGCGGGAAGGCGGCGGCGAGCACAGCGCTGCCGCATCCTCCGAAGACCAGCCAGAAGGTGCCAAAGAACTCTGCAAGTGCGCGATGTCCGAGCGACATAGACTTTCCTTTCTTACGCCTAGGATTTTGGCCCTGGGAGTGGCGGAGACGGGTCGATTGCAACGCGAAAAACTGGATGGGGGAACGATACTACCCGAGGGCGCAAAAGTATATGAAAGGGCCTTGAACGCGCAGCGGAGATTCTCCGGTCCTTCAGTATGAGGATGGATTGTTCCGAGGAGCGATCTGGTCTCCCGCCCAAGCAGAGCTTGGACGGGGCACCCCGCATCC
>CBJOJD010000409.1:0-4612 GCA_966443485.1 uncultured bacterium
CGAGAGCTGCTTCAAGCCAAGCTGACGACGGCTAATTTGAAGCTGGCGCGAATGCACCTGCAAGCACGGGCGGCGAAGCTGACCAAACAACTGGCCGTTTTGACCGGCATGCCGGAAGGCGCGATCACCGCGGATCACGCAAGTATTCCTGAGATTCCGCAGCTCCGCGGAGATGAGAAGCCACGTCCCCTGCTGGGCGTGCAATCAGCGATGTTCCAGGCGAATTCGAAGGAACAGCTGGCGCGGGGCGATCAGGAGACGAACTATTTCCCGCAGCTAAGCTTCTTTGCGCAATACAACCGCAATACGACGATCTTGAACAGCGTCAACCAGTACTTTGCCAAAGCGCTTCCCGCCAACAACTTCGCCTCAGGGATTGCGATTCAGATTCCCCTGTTCGACATGGGGCACCGGGCCAAGGGGCGGGAATCCGCGGCCGACGCACTGCGCGCACGGGTGGAGGCCGATGAGGCCCAGCACCAGAACGATTTGGCTGTTACAGAGCTGAATGCAAGCCTGCGAGAGCTCGACGCGCAGGCCGAGGTAGCAAGTCTGAAGCAGCAGATTGCCAGCGAAGACCTGAAAACGGTTCAGACGCAGTTGGAGACGGGCAACGGGGCGGGAGCGGCTCCGGGAGCGCCCGCGCAACTGTCTCCAAAAGCCGAGCAACTGGCGCGCATCGACGTACGGCAAAAATACGTGGATGCGGTGGAAGCTGACTTTGATCTGTCTAAGGCGCGGCTGGGGCTTTTGCGCGCTTTAGGGCACATGCAGGACTGGTTGGACGAGCTGCACGCGAAATGAACGCCCGCCGCAAGATGGCGGAATTCCCCGAATGTTAAAATAAGCAGGATGCCTATGCCTTTGAAGACGCTGTTTCTGAACCCGCCTTCGTTTGAGAACTTTGACGGCGGAGCGAGTTCGCGCTGGCCGGCCACGCGCGAGATTGAGTCCTACTGGTACCCGGTTTGGCTGGCTTATCCAGCCGGCATGCTGGAGGGCTCGCGGCTGCTGGACGCGCCGCCGCACCACGTCTCGGCGGAAGAGACGATCCAGATCTGCAAGGACTATGAGTTTCTGGTGCTCTTCACCTCGACCGTGGGCTGGGAGGGCGATCAGCGCCTGGCAGAGGCGATCAAGGCGGTGAACCCGTCGATTCGCATTGCGTTTGTCGGACCTCCGGTGACCACCGATCCGGATCGCGCACTGAACGAGTGCTCGGTACTGGACTTCATCTGCCGCCGCGAGTTCGACTACTCCGTGGTGGAGTTTGCGCAGGGCAAGCCGCTCGACGAGATTCTGGGGATCAGCTACAAGAAGGATGGCAAGATCATCCACAATCCCGATCGTCCTCAGGTGGAAGATCTGGATGCGATGCCCTGGGCAACGAAGATTTACAAGCGGGATATGGACGTTACGAAGTACAACGTGCCGTTCCTGCTGCACCCCTACATCTCGCTGTACTCGACGCGCGGATGCCCGGCGCAGTGCACCTTCTGCCTGTGGCCTCAGACGCTCAGCGGGCATGCATGGCGCAAGCGCTCTACCGACGATGTAGCGGCCGAGCTGAAGTGGGCCAAGGAGAACTTCCCGCATGTGAAGGAGTTCTTCTTCGACGACGACACGTTCAATATCCAGAAGCAGCGCACCATCGAGCTGTGCGCCAAGTTGAAGCCCTTGGGCATCACCTGGAGCTGCACGTCGCGCGTCACCACGGACCGCGAGACCTTGAAGGCGATGAAGGATGCGGGCTGCCGTTTGCTGATTGTGGGCTTCGAGTCAGGCGATCCGCAGATCTTGAAGAACATCAAGAAGGGCGCCACGGTGGAACGCGCGCGCGCCTTTGCCAAGGACTGCAACGACTTGGGCCTGGTGATTCACGGCGACTTCATTCTGGGCCTGCCGGGCGAGACGAAGGAGTCGATCGCCAACACCATCAAGTTCGCCAAGACGCTGGACTGCGAGACGATCCAGGTGTCGATCGCTCACGCGTATCCGGGCACGGAGTTCTACGAGTACGCGAAGTCGAATGGCTTTATCACCAACGAGCGCATGGAAGACGGTGGCGGCCATCAGATGGCGCACATTGAGTACCCCGGCCTGCCGACCGACTACGTGATGGAGATGGTGCACCGCTTCTACGATGAGTACTATTTCCGGCCCAAGGCTGCCTTCCGTGTGATTTGGAAGGCGATTGTGAATCGCGATGTTCCCCGTCTATACGTTGAGGCGAAGGCCTTTTTGAAGCTACGCGCGCAACGGAACAAGATGGTGAAGGAAGCCCGCAATCGCCGGTCAGAGCCCCAGGCCCCGGTGAGCGCGGGAGCCTAAGAACTAAGCAAGACCTCGGGAAGGGCGGCGCACGGCGTCCGCCCTTCTTTCTTTCTCGGCTGCTGAATCATTCCTAGATATGTCTCATCCTCGGCTTACATTTCGGCAGTACCTGATCCTGGTCTTCGTCTCGGTTAGCGTGCCGCTGGGCGATGCTTCCCTTTCTCGAGGGATGACGAGCTTGCCGGCCATCTCACTGGCACACCCGCTGAGCTTGATTGGAGCAGTGTTCACGCCCTGGGTAGCGCTGGGCATTGCACTGCTGATTGGCTACTTTGCGAGCTATCTCACCGCCCTCTCCTGGGCGGACTTGACCTACGTGATGCCGGCGACAGCGCTGGGCAATGTGTTTGTCGAAGTGCTGGCGCATTTCTGGCTGCACGAGAAGATCTCGTTGCTGCGTTGGCTGGGAGTCGTGCTGATCACGATTGGCGTTGGCTTTGTGGCCAATGGTCCGGCAAACACCACTCCAACAGTAGAGACTCGCACAAAGGATGAGCTCGTCGAGCGCAGCGTGGTTGCGGTGGCAGCGGGGGAGAAAGAGCGATGATGATGGCCGCGCACTTTGTTCTGAATCACGAGTTCTGGAGACAAGCCGGGATGATGGCCACGATTGTGGTGACGTCATCGACCGGTGAGGTGTTGACGGCAGCGGCGATGAAGTCGCTGGGCGATCTGGATGTGATCCGCGCCAAGAGCGGATTGGCGGGTGCCGTCCGCGCCGTGGTGACCTGCCCGCCGTTTGTACTGGGCATCTTCTTTATGGCGGTGGCGTTCTTCTCACTCCTCTTCGCGCTGAATCACATGAACCTCAGCCTGGTGGGTCCGGCGGCGGCATCGTTGACCCTGGTCACGAACACCGTGGCAGCAAAGTTCTTTCTGCATGAGCGGGTGGATCACCGGCGCTGGGCCTCGGCGCTGCTGGTGTGCGTGGGCGTGTATCTGCTGGCGCATTAGGAGCAGCGGAGTTAGCGGAGCTGGCGGGGTTGGAGGAGTCAGTTAGCGGGGCTAGCGGAGTTAGGCTAGATCGCCTGATGCGTTCGATTGCTTTGTCGCTCACTGCTTTCTGAGGCGCATCAGACCGCGGGGCTCCAGATCGGGCACGAGGAACTTGGCAGCTGTTCCGGCCTGGGCGGTCAGGGACTCGGCGGCGATGTGTCCGGAACGAGCGGCGCTCTCCATGGTTGAGGGCCAGCCGGTCTGAATCCAGTCACCGGCCAGAAAGAGATTCGTCCACGGCGTGATCGCGGCAGGCCGGGATGCATCGATGCCGGGGGGCACGCCGAATGTGGCGCGCACGTCTTTGGTCAGCGCGGCTTTGACGATACGGGCGTTACGAGCTTCGGGAAAGAACTCACCGATCTCGGTGACGGCCTGCGCGAGCGCTTGCTCCCGCGGCAGTGCAGCAAAGGCGTGGGAAGCTGACTGCACCAATTCGATGTAGTTGCCAGGACGGCGCTGCAACTTCGACTGGTTATACATCCAATGCAGTTCGCGATCGAGAAGGACGGCGTGGTCCAGATCGGTTACTTCACGATCGAACCAGAGATGCACGCTGGAGATGGGCCAATGCACGTGGCGGCTTACCTGTTGAGCGATCTCTGTCTTTCCTTCGACGAGTGGCAGCAGGGGCAGGATCTTTGCGAAGGCTTCAAAGGACAGCGCCAACACTACGAACTCAGCTTGTAAGGGCTGGTCTTCCCCGCGAATGGAGAGCGCCCATTGTCCAGAATGTTCTTCCCAAGTGATTGCTTCCACATTGGCGTTGAGCTTGACGGAGCCGCCGCGGGCCTCGAGAAACGCCGGCACCGGCGCATAGAGATCGCTGAGGGGCACGGTGCTCATTCCCATGGCTCCGGCGGCGGGAGAATCCATGAAGAGGCCGCGGATCACCATGGAAGCGTAGTTGACGCCAATCTGGTCGATGTTGGAGTTCAGCGCGCTGGCGATGACCAGCCTCCAAAAGCGCTCCATGGCGCCGTGCGATTGCCGTTGGCGGCGCAGCCATGCGCCCAGCGACTCGTGAGGGTCGTTTCCACTGCCCAGCAAAATGGCGGTGAAGGCGCGGACGAGAGAGAGCTTGTCTGCAAGCGAGAAGGCGCCGCAGGTGAGCAGCTTCGGCAGTCCGTGGGGCTTAAGTGACGGAGCGGCTCGTTTCCGTTGTCGGTAGCGGGACCGGGACGAGCGAGGAACTCGCGGCCGCGGAAGAGGTTGGACGGTTGCTCGCGGGCCGGGGATTTGGAGTCGTGTGCGGCGGCTTGGCCCGATCATGGCGATCTAC
>CBJOJD010000410.1:0-4600 GCA_966443485.1 uncultured bacterium
AAGTGAGAATCTTCGAAGCCTCTTCTGGGCTCACATCCGGGCCGCCGAGGTTCCATCCGCTCATGATGTTCAAGCTGATCTCGAGGTGCAGGCGCGCGGCCTCCTTGAGTGCATGCACGTAGAGCCTGGTCCATGCGGGCGAGCCAAAGGTCGGCCCAGACGGCACGCTCGCATTGCCCTCTTGATTGGAACCGTTCGCATCTACGAGGATTGCTCCCCCGTAGCCCTTCTCTTTCATCTGCTCCAGGTCGCGGGTAATCGTCTGCTCATTGGTGTTGCCGTTGAGCCACCACCAATAGCAGCGCAGGCGCGCTTCAGCGGGCGGATCTGCAAATCCGTGGCGAAGTGAATCCAGCGCATCGGGCGATGCTGATTGCGCAATGCAGCAAGGATAGCTGTAGATCGAAAGAACAAGTGCCCAGAGCGCAGCAGAGACAACGAAGATTCGGCTCATAAAGAAGAAATCGTGCAATCAAGAGAATTGAGGGCAGGCCACTTTCTTTTATGGCCTGCCCTTCTGTTTTTGTCTACTAGAAGTTGATACGCGCCGTGAGCTGCCCGATACGCGGATCATTGGCCTGTGTCTTGGTGACCACTCCAAAGGTTGAGCTGCCAATGCCCGTCCCCGGTCCACCGAAGTTCGCGGTATTCAGGATATTGAAGAACTCGCCGCGAATCTCGAAGCTGGTGCGCTCGTGGATCGTGAACACCTTGAACAACGAAGCATCCAGCAGCGGATGAATCCGCTGACGCACGCCGATCACCGGGCTGTTGTGCTGGGTCGTGTAGGAGAGCCGCTGCCGGTAGGCTGGGGTAGGCGACAACGCATCGCAAGCCGGAGCCGATGCGGTGGACGCCACGGGATTACCGTTCACGTCCTCATAACAGGTGTTGAAATACCGGGCGTATGTTGGATTCTGCTGAATCACAGGGCCGATGATGTCGACATTGCTGGGAGCATTGACCAGATTGCCATTGGCCGCGCGGAAGACAGTGTTCAGCTTCCATCCGCCCAGCGCGAGGCGTTCCGCATAGGCGTGCCCGGCAAAGCTCGGCAACTCGTAGGTTGCCCAGATATTGCCCAGCAGCGTTGCATTCGAGTCCTGGATAGAAGCGAGCCTCGTGTCGAAGCCATTCAGATACGAAGTGTGGAGCATGACCTTATCCCAGGTGAAGTTCCCCTGGAGGGAAAGATGCTTCGTCATCGGACGGCTCACCTGGACCTGCAGAGCGTTGTACGGTGCGCTGCCGTTGGACGAGTAGGCCTCGGTGACCGAGCCGAATTCAGGATACGGAAGCAGCAGCAGATATCTCTGGATCGTCGAACCGTTCAGTGTCGCGTTGCCGGGAATCTTGCCTGCCATCGGGTTGGTCACCTTGGCATTCAGATACGAGACCTCTGCACTGCCCTGGTCATAGTACTGTTGCGGCAGAACGTTGATGTTGTGATTCACCTCCAGCTGCGTAGGCCGTGCGCCTACGTATGCCAGCTGGAACGACAGGTTGCCCGGAAACTCCTGTTGCACATTCACCGTGAACTGGGAGCTTTTGGGCTGCGTGTGATGCGGATCAGGAAAGTTCAGGTTCTGTCCAAGCGCAGTACCGAGTCCCAATGAGTTCCCCGTCGGCGTAACCACTCCACTGGGGAAGGGATCGGTCATGGAGTTGATCGGATGCGCTCCATCGGTGGTGTTGGTGTAGCTCGTCGCCTGGCTGAAACCGGACGAGAACGGCGTCTCCAACGTGTTGAAGTAGATGATGCCATAGCCACCGCGGACCACAGTGTGCGGAGTCGCCTGATAGGCGAATCCCAGGCGCGGCTGCCAGTTGTTCAGATCGCGCGAATAGGGAAAGCGATGACCTGAATCCACAAACTGCAGTCCGCCATTCAACGTGATTCCGCTGACGGACGATTGCAGCGGATTGCTGCAGCTGGTGCAGAAGTTGGAGATCATGCGGTTATACCGCTCCGTGAACGGCGCCTCGTAATCCCAGCGAACGCCCAAGTTGAGCGTGAGCTTGTTGTTGACCCGCCAGTCATCCTGCACAAAGGGAGCCATGTAAAGTTGCTGCATGGCATACGCAATGTTGATGTAGTAGTTCGCAGCCGAAAAGTAGCCGAGCAGCATTGAGGCCATTGGATCGCCCGATCCTGCCTGCGAGCCAACCGGCACGTTTACATTCTGCTGCGTGAAGCGACGGTCGAATTCAAAGCCTGGATGCGTCGTGGCATTCGTACCAAAGCCGCTCTGCGGATTCTGCACGTTATAGCGGATGAGATTGCCATCCCAGCCAAAGCGAACAGTGTGATTCGTCCACACCTTGGTGAGAATTTCGTCGAGCGAGATCACCGTGTTGGCGCTGATCTGGCCGCCGGCTCCGGGTGCCAGACCGGCATATCCATCGCTGCTCATGTACTCGCCCGGGAAGGTGTTGTAGGGCAGCCCCGAGGTCGTCATATTGAGCGAGGACAGGTTGAACTTCGAGTTGCCTGGGTACACCAGGCCGAACGGATGGTACACGAGGCCCAGGCGGGAATCGAGAACCATCGTCGAAGAAAACTGCTGCACATCATCGATGCTGCCGCCGCGGTTGTTGCGGTAGACGCTGTATCCGTATCCCGTGCCGCTGGTCGTCGGCCCAATCCCCTTGGGGAAGCCCTCCAACGGATACGCCTGCGTCAAGCCGGAGCGGAAGCCGATGATGTTGAGCTTGTTGTTGGCGCCGATCGCGTGATCGAACCGCCCGATAAAAGAGGGATAGGTACTGCGGTACGAGGTCTGGGTCGAGACGTAATTGGGATTGGTCAGTGCGGTGGCAGCTGTCACATTCGGCTTCGGCAAGTACGCCGCCATCGCCGTGCCGGTGCCGTTCAGGCGTGAGGCGATGTTGTTGTTGGGGAAATACGCAGTGCGGTTTCCTTGCGAGTCGACCGGCGACAGCGGATCGTAAAGCTGCACACCGGACGTGCAGAGCCCATTCGAATTGAAGGTGTTGCACAAGCCGGAGAAGTCGCCCCCCAGCTCGGCGGCGGTCGGTACGCGGCTGCTGTAATTGATGGCCGTATGCGTTTGATACTGCTCAAACGAAAACATGAAGAAGGTCTTGTCGCGCCCGTTGTAGAGCTTGGGCAGAACCACCGGCCCATCGAGGACCAGGCCCGTCTGGCTCACCTGGTCGTTATTGCGAGCCTGGTTCAGCGCCGCCTTCTCATAGGTGTTGGCGTTGAGGTAAGTGTTCTGAAAGACGTAATACGCCGCGCCATGCAAGCTGTTGTTGCCAGTGCGCACCACCGTATTGGTGACCGTGCCATTGCCATGGCCCACCTGCGCGTCGAAGATCGACGTTTGTACCTTCACTTCCTGCACGGCTTCCGGCGAGGGGACAAACCCTGTATAGGATGCCCCCGAGAAGCGCTCCGCCGGATCGTTGGGAATTCCGTCGAGCGTCAGCCGGTTGTGTCCGCCATTGCCATCGGTTGTGACCTGCACGGCCACGCCGCTAAACGGGTTCGTGAACTGGCTCGATTTGCCCTGGAAGTATCCGCCCGATGCGGTGTCCACTACGCCCGCCGCCAAGGTGGCCATCACATAGGGGTTGCGGCCCTCATTGGGAAGGTCAGTGACCTCCTGCGTGCTCAACGTCGTCGAGACGTTGGGTGACCCCGTATCGAGCAGCGTGGTGGACTCCGCCGTCACCTGCACGCTCTCGCTGGCACTTCCCGGGACCAGGCTGTAATCAACCTGCTGCGTCTGGGCAGCGGTGACCACAACGCCAACCTTGACTTCCTTTTTGAACCCGGAGGACTCCACGGTGACGGTGTACGTGCCGGGCTGGAGAGCGGGAAAATCGAATGTACCATCCTGCCCGGTCATCACTGTGCTGGCAAAGTTGGTCAGCGATTCGGTCGCCGTGACCTTCGCGCCGGGAACTTTGGCTCCGGTCATGTCGCTCACCTGGCCGCGAATCTCGCCGAGATAGCGCTGCGCCTTCAGCACCGGCGCCGTCAGGCAGGCGAGTCCCAACAGCAGAATCGTCGCCCATCCAAAGCGTGTTCTACGAATTTGTTGCATCAGATAGCCTCCACGCACCTCGCGGCGCGTTCAGAATTGACCCAAACTTCGGAGGACAAAGATGTCGCCGCCACGCTCCGCTGTCCTCCCATGCAGGCGCGGCGAAATTCAAGCAATCAAGGGCCGTCTCTGCCCGTTGGGGAACCGGCACCGCCCACCCTCCGAGCGCCACAACCCATGCCTGAATGCGCTCTGAAACAAATTCCTATTTGAATTTGATCCGGGTTGGATTCTTCGAAATGGGAGAAAGGACGAGCAAGTTAATTTACCGGAAGGCGCCGGCTCTTCTAACAGGTAAAGAGTTATATAAGCCATTCCAGGTCAATAGTTTGACTGCTGATCTAAGGCTGGAGGCTTTACCGGGGGGTGGGAAACCGGAAATCATTGTCCAGGTCACTCGTTTGAAGTGTTGCCGTCGTGCAATCTCGCGGCTACACTGGGAAACACTGTTTCCATACCGATGACTCTGTTATCCGATGGTCCGACTCCTTCCATTACTCTGAATCAACCGAGTGTTGAGGAGCGTC
>CBJOJD010000411.1:0-4586 GCA_966443485.1 uncultured bacterium
CCATCATGACACAAAACAGGTAATTGATCGGCAAATGCAAGCTGCTGATAAAAGGATAGTTATAAGATTTTGCTCTTGACAGGATCTGAGGCGGTGGAGTCGAGCAGGCTCAGTTGAGGGGAGATCGCGTTCCCAGGGGGGCGGTTCCCCGGAACGGGTCACAACTGCCGATCAACTCGCCGGCACCCGGGGTGGGCCGTGCCGGAACCCTCGGCTGGCCGGATCGGTGGCACTCCGTAGCAATTATGGATTTGCCACAGCAGCTGATCGGAGAGGGCGAGCTGCCTCTGGGTCTCCCTCACCCGGTCCCACGTCTCCGCCAGCTGTGTTTGTATCTTCGCCCGATCGCGCCGGCCTCGTTCTGCTGCGACGTGTGACACGCGGACCAGTTCGCGGCTGAACTGGACAAGAGCGTCGCAAACGCCGTTCCGATCCATAAGAGACCTCTGCTTCCGCTGAGATGCCTGCGCGGTGCCGGACGTCTAGGTTCCCGGGTTGTGATTCAATAGAAAGGATGGGAACTCCCCGGAGAGCGACGCTGCGCGGGCGGATGAAGGCCGCGTCACGAAAAATTCGCGAGTATTCCATGGTGGCCAAGGCGCTGGCCGATACCGGACATCCGGTGCTGGCGCAGATCGTCCCCATGCGCTTTTGTAACCTGAGCTGCGCCTACTGCAACGAGTACGACAAGGTCTCGAAGCCGGTCGATCTCGAGGAGATGTACCGCCGCATCGATCACCTGGGGCGGTTGGGCACGGCCATGATCGGGATCTCGGGGGGCGAACCGCTGACCCATCCCGAGCTGGACGACATTATCCGCCGCATTCGCAAGACGGGCGCCATTGCCGGCATGATCACCAACGGGTATCTGCTGAATGTGGAGCGCATCGAGCGGCTGAACCGGGCGGGGCTGGATCACATGCAGATCTCCATCGACAACGTCGAGCCCGACGAGATCTCCAAGAAGAGCCTCAAGGTTCTGGATAAGAAGCTGCAGATGCTGGCCGACTATGCCGAGTTCCACGTGAACATCAACTCGGTGGTGGGCGGAGGCATCAAGAATCCGCAGGACGCGCTGGTGATTGGCAAGCGAGCGCTGGCGCTGGGTTTCGAGTCGACCATCGGCATCATTCACGATGGGGACGGCCAGCTGAAGCCGCTGCAGGACGAAGAGGCCCGTATCTTCTTCGAGATGAACAATCGCAAGAAGAGCAATTACGCGCAGTTCGACAAGTTCCAGAAGGCGATTGCCGAGGGACGTCCCAACGACTGGCGCTGCCGGGCGGGGTCGCGGTACCTGTATATCTGCGAGGACGGGCTGGTGCACTACTGCAGCCAGCAGCGTGGATACCCCGGGGTGCCGATCGCCCAGTACACCAAGGAAGATGTGAAGCGGGAGTTCCTGACGGCGAAGAGCTGCGCGCCCAACTGCACGATCGGGTGCGTGCACCGCATCAGCTACATCGACCACTGGAGAGCGCCGCAGACGGATACGGTGTCGCCGGGCGGGCAGAAGGAACTGGTGCAGATTCAGGCCGGCGACTAAAAACGCGTGCCGAGAAGAATGCGTCGCTCGGCGGCCAAAGCCACGTTCCCGTTGGCGTCATGGCACGAGTAAAATTCGTGCCCTTTCGAAACAAGGACTTTGCAGGGCGTATCTGGTAGCCAGATGCGCCCTTCGTGTTTCTATGCGGCCTTGGTTGCCGAGCGGGTTTGTCTTGCCGGGAAGGACGGCGCTCAGAGCAGCGGAGGGACAGCCCTTGCAGAAGGCAATGCATCCAAGCGGGTGGTTGGAAAGGGGATAAGGACCTGCATGATCGTCGCCGGAGGGATTGTCTTTCTCATCATCGTGGCCGTGATCGCGTTGCTCGCGTTTAAGCGGCGATAAGGTTCGCGCCGAGCGGCATCACGCGGGCGGAGTGTCGCTGAGAGTTCCGATATCGCAGCAAAAGAAAAGCGGCGCGCCCGCTGGGGCTACGCCGCCTGGTGTGCCAGCTGACCGCTACTTCTTGTTCTTGCTGGCGGGGTGCTTGGCGGGAGCAGGCGCGGCACCTTTGGTGTCTTCAAGCGCCTGATCGATGAGCTGAAAGAGCTTGCTGCGATCCACCACCTCGATGAAGGGCGCTCCTTTGGAGTTGGAGGTCACCACCCAGATGGTGGGGGTGTGTTCGATGCCCACCCGCTGTCCGAGGGCGTAGTCGGCCTTAACCTCGGCGGTGAGCTTGCCTTGGGGATCGACGGCGAAGGGGAAAGCGATGCCGTGGTCCTGCGAAAACTTCTGGGTGAACTGATCGAGCAGGGCAGGGTTGTTGCCCATGGAAGGCTGGTTGGCAAAGACGGCGTCGCGGTAGTCGTCCCCGAGCTTCTTGCTCTTGAGGTCAAACCAGCGGGCGTTGACCGCGGCCTGGAAGCTCCAGGCATGGAAGGGCAGCGGGAAGTCGTGGCGAATCCACGGAATGTGATACTTTTCAGCCGCTTCTTTGAGCAGGGGATTGGCGCGGGCGCAGTCGGGACACTCCATGTCTTCGAACTCCACGATAGCCACGCGCGCGCCGGCGGGCGGCTTGAGGGCGGAGGGGTCGTGAACCTGGGTGGAGGGCGAAGATTGCGAGAACTGGGCGTGCGCCGTGGGAACCAGAGCGAGGACAGCAGCCAGAGCCAGGCCCAGCTGAAGGCGGGCCGCAGAGGTTGTTGCAGCGGAAAAACGCATGTTGTTTGGACGTCTCCCTATAGGAGATTGTAACGGGCGGCCGCCGCGGATGGTCAGCGGGGAGGGCGACTGGGGTCGTGCCCGTGATCCTGGTTGCGATCCTGGCGCCGGGCTTCCATCCAGCGCCGCCATTTGTAGTCGGCAAAGAGAGAGGCGACGATGAGGACGACGGCGACGATGGCGAGGAGGAAGGGCATGAGAAGTGAAAAAGTGAAGAAGTGAAACAGTGAAAGAGTGAAAAAGTGAAGAAGTGAAAAAGTGAAACAGAGAAATAGTGCTGAGATCATCTTAAGCCGAAGGCGCGGCGGTTGACTTCACGGCTTCAGATTCCACGTTTCGCCGCACGCTCGCTTTCGCTTGCTTCTCGCTTCTCTGTTTCACTCCTTCACCGCTTCTCTATTTCTCTTCTTCAGTTGTTCACTTCTTCTCTGTTTCTCTGCTTCTCTGTCCTTCTGTTTCACTCTCTCCCTTCTTCACTCTTTCACTCTTTCCCTTCTTTACCGCCCAATCACAATTACTGTGAAGCTGCCGGGAAGGATGGCGGGACTGGGGCGGGGATTGTCATTTGTGGGCTGGGGGCGCGGCCCGAACTCCGCCGTCACCACGTAAGCGCGATCGGTGGCCTCGTCGTAGGTCATGGTGCGGGCTCCGCGCTGGGTGGGCAGCGATTCGAGAGTGGGATAACCCGCAGCACCGGCGTTGACGATCGACAACACGCCGTCGCCGGAGGAGGCGAAGGCCAGCTTCTTGCTGGGCGAGTAGTTGGCCGCGTCCGGACCATCGCCGATGGCGGCGATGCCCAGTTGCTTGCCGGATGTGGAGTCGGTGATCACCATCTTCTTGCCATCACAGACGGAAAAGAGGCGGTGTCCCGTGACGTCGAAGGCCAGACCGGAGGGGGATTCGCAGGCGATGGGCCACTCGTTGGTCAGCTTGCCGCTGTGGGCGTCGAGACGCACGATCTCGTTCTTGTCTTCGATGTTGTTGAAGAGCAGCCCACTGCCATCCACTACGGCGAACTCCGGCTTGCCGGGCAGGGGAATGGTGTTGACCACCTTGCGCGTGGTGGCATCGATCACGGTGACGTTCTTGCTGCGGCCGTTGAAGGCCCACACGGTTTGGGTGGCGGGCTCGAAGACAATGGCATCGGGATTGGTTCCGGCAGGGATGGTGGCGACGGTGGCCAGGGTGCTGCGGTCGAAGACGACGACCGCGTTGCCGCCGCCATCGGAGATGTAGCCGAACTTTCCAGCGCTATCGAGGGCGATGCCGTGGGTTCCGTGTAGGCCGGTAATGGCGCCGAGTGGCTTGCCGGATTGCGAGTCGAGCACTTCGACGCGTGCTCCGTGGGTGATGTAGAGGCGATGGGCGCCGGAGTCGGCGAGCAGGTAATCCCATCCGCCTTCGCCACCCAGCTTCCAGTGATCGAGGATCTTGTAGGGCTGTTGTGCGGGGGCGGAAGAGGCAGCCAGGACTCCCAGAGCGGCGGCCAGGGCGATTGGAGCGAGACGGCGAGACAGGCGGGACAGGTGCATAGTTCTCTCCGAGACAACGGGCACAGCTTATCGCGGGCACCTTAAATCTGGATGAAGACTGGGCGCGAAGATCGCGCGGCGCGGGCCGGATGCAGTACCCTCGAAACGAAAGCCATCTTAGTTCAGGAAGCCGCGCTTGCGCATTGTTCTATCGAATATTGGCACATACGGCGACATTCATCCGCTGATTGCGATTGCGCTGGAGCTGAAGCGGCGCGGCCATGTGCCGGTGATGGCGCTGCCTGCGGTGTACGAGCCGAAGCTACGTCCGCTGGAGATTGAATTCCGCGCCATTCGCCCGGATATCGCTCCGACCAACACCATCCTGGCAGAGATGATCT
>CBJOJD010000412.1:0-4568 GCA_966443485.1 uncultured bacterium
CTGGAAGGAGTTGGCGTTGGTGTTGGTCTGGTTTTGCACCATGCGCCAGGTGCCGCCGAAGGTGAACGAGTGTTCCCCTTTGGTCCAGCTGAGGGTGTCCACAATAGTGTTTACCGGGACATGAACGATGGAGCTGCGCGTGTGCGCCTCCGGCTGAGTCAGGAAGCGGATTTCCACGTAATCGCCGGTGCCCACTCCGGCGCTGGCGAAGCCCTGGCGGACATAGCCATAGCGAAGGTCGTTGACGATGCTGGAGGTGGGGGTCCACGTGTGGCCGAAGGCCATGCCCTTGGTGTTGTCCTCAGTGGTGGTCGACGCCGGCTGTCCGGGCAGGTTCTGAGCTCCCAGAGCGGTATCCTTCTGCAGGTTACCCCGAGCAAAGAAGTGATTCTTGGAGTTCAGGTTGTAGTCGATCTTGGCGATGCTCGTGTTCAGCGTCTGCGGAGCAGGGGAGCTGAAATTGTACGTGCCATTATTGATGCCATCGCCGCCGGAGAGAACGGTGGCAACCGGCTCCTTAGACAGGTACTGCAGAATGGCCTGATCGGGACCCGGTTGAGAGCAACGTGTGCACGAGGCGTCGAGCTGCGCGACCTGATTGGGCGTGAGCAGGACAGTCGATTGGTCGACCGCGGAGATGTAGCCAAGTTGCCCGTTCATGAACGTGGCAGACGGAGTGGTCGCCGAGACGGCGTCATTGGTCGCCAACCGCTGTCCTTCGTAGTTGAAGAAGAAGAACAGTTTGTCCTTGGCGATCGGCCCGCCAACGCTTCCACCAAAGGTGTTGACGATGTATTTCGTGGGTCGATTAGGCAGGCCATCGGCAATCTGCTGGTTCTTAACAAACCACTCGTTAGCGACGGTGTTGGACGGACGATTGTATTCATAGAGCGAGCCGTGGAAGTTGTTGGTTCCGCTCTTTGTGACCAGCGAGATCTGCGCGCCAGAGGACCGGCCAGCATCCGCATTGCCGTTCGAAGTTGTTACGCGAAACTCTTCCGTGGAGTCCAGAGTGGAACGCAGCACGCCATTGAAGGCATAACCGCTGATCTCGTCATTGTCGTCGATGCCGTCCAGGGTGACGTTGCCCTGGTCAGAGCGGGCACCTGCTACTGCACCCTGGCGGCTGTCTTGATCCTGAGGGTCGTTCTTGTTCGCCAGAGATACTGTTTCTCCCAAGAAGAGCACACCGGGCTGAAGGCTAAGAAGGGAGATTGGATCGCGGCCATCGAGCGGCATGGCCTGGATGGTGTCGTTGCCGATGGCATTTCCGATGGTGGCGTCAGTGGTGTTGAGGGTCTGAGCATCAGCGCTGACGTCCACTGTCTCTGTCGTGGCCTGCACACTGATGGTGAAGTTGACCGTGGCAGGTTGGTTGACGAGCAGCTCAGCGATCTTCGATTGCGTTCCGAACCCTGCTGCCGTGACAGTGATGACGTATTTGGCGGGAGGGATTTGCGGAAACGTGTAGCTGCCGCTGCTGTCGGTCACGGCGCTGAACGTGGTGCCGTTTGTTTTGTCCAGCAGGGTCACTTTTGCGCCTGGAACCAAAGCCTCAGATGGGTCTTTGATCGTGCCCCGGAGAGATGTGGTTGCGGTTTGGCCAAAAGAGAGGGAGAGTGTGGAAAGGATACAAACGAGTACCCATCCCCATAGGGATCTTTTCACGGCTATTCCTCCGAAAAATCAGACACTTAGTCGTCTTTGAGAAACGATCTATTTCTGTCTGGGCAGTCGAGAGCAGCCCAGAACGATATAGCGATTACCCATGTATTGTTTCGAACAGTGGGGAGCCGGAGCGCAGAACGGATGTCCGCGAAGCACATCGAATGAACCCGGCGCGTCGTGCCTTGCGATTCTAGATAGTTTACGACCTGATTACCGGATAGCCATCAGTCAAAAGTAATTCTTTGTGATGAGTCGGTAAGGATTTGGGGTGAGTGTCTTAGATCTTGGGATGAAACGCATCCCGCAGAGGGTGGCCGGTCCCCCGGGGCGTCGATCCCACCAATCTGTGACGTGCTCGATCGTGGGCGAGCAGACGGCACAGCGGAAATCGACCGCGTTCTCATGATTACCCCAACAATGAAGGAGCGATGGCGTTTTGCCTGAGCTAGAAGATGAATTTGCCTTGCCGGCGTTGGCGCTTGTGGTGGAGTTGGAGAAGTAGACCGAGTTGGCGGATGGGTGATGCTGGAAGGAGGCGCGTGGAGCCTATCTGCGGAAAACATGCGCTCACGTCTGACAGCTCGAAGAGTTGGGAGGCGGCCTTCCTTCAGATGAGAGTAAATGGGGCGCCGCACCGGCAGACATTCGCGGAACCAGAGCGAGGCGCGGCGCATCTCACTTCGGCAGTAAGGGTAGGTTCGAGTCAGCTCAAGCGTCAGCAGGTTTGAAATGACTTTGATTAACCGTATTGCGATCCGTTCAGTTCTGCTTCACCGATTGCGGATTGCTCAAGGGGTTGCGGTCGACGTCTCTGCTGGCAAACTGGAAATTACGGTCGAATTTTAGGGGGATGATGAAGCTACTTCGCTGGTCGGTCTCAATCTCATTGATTTTCGCGTTTCCGTGCTGGACAGTGAGGGCTCAACAGGCGCCAACGCAACAACCAATGGACCACATGCACATGCCTGCTCCTCAGGGCGGGGCAAAGGGGCAGATGGGCGAGATGCAAGGCGGGATGGCCGAGATGATGGACCAAATGCATCCCACCACGTTTCTGCAAGAGATCAGACGTCATGCTGCATCAGGCACGAGTGCAGAGCCGAACTCAACCCCTGCTCCCATGCTGATGGAGATGAAGGGGAGCTGGATGCTCATGTTCCATGGAAACGCCTTCGTGTTGGATACGCAGCAATCCAGCCCGCGTGGCGGGGACAAGTTCTTTTCGACGAACTGGTTTATGCCAATGTCGCAGCGATCTCTTGGACCGGGTCAACTAACCTTGCGTGCCATGTTGAGCCTGGAGCCGGCAACTATTACGAACCGGCGCTATCCTCTCCTCTTTCAGCAAGGTGAAACGGCATATGGAGTTTCGATCGCAGATGGACAGCATCCCCACGACTTCTTCATGGAAATCGCTGCTCTTTATGACGTGCAATGGCACAAAAACAATTTGCTGACGTTCTATCTAGCACCTGAAGGTGACCCGGCGATTGGGCCTACCGCCTACCCGCATCGAGCATCAGCATCGGAGAATCCAGTCGGCACGCTCGGTCACCACCAGCAAGATTCCACGCACATTGCCAACGATGTGGTTACAGTCGGCTACACGCACGGGATGGCGCGGGTGGAGGTGAGTGGGTTCCACGGTCGAGAACCAGACGAGTTTCGGTGGAACATCGATCAGGGGAAGATGGACTCCTGGTCGACGCGGCTCACGATCCAGCCAGGACAAAACTGGAGTGGTCAGATGTCCTATGGCCGCATCACCAGCCCAGAAGCATTATTTCCATCTGAAGATCAGGCGCGGACGACTGCCTCGCTGATGTACAACCGACCCTTCCAGCATGGAAACACGGCCAGTACTGTTGTCTGGGGAAGGACAAGGTCTTTGGCAGACTCAACTAAAGAGAATAGCTACCTGTTCGAGACCACCGTCAACTTCCGAGCCAGGAACTATGCCTGGACGAGACTGGAAAGCGCAGGAAGGTCGAACGAACTACTCGTAGGTGAACACCCGCTGCCGCCCGGATTCCAGGAACAGCCCCTTACCCACGTCCAGGCCTACACCTTCGGCTACGACCGCGAAATCCCCCTCATCCACGGTCTCTCATCAGCGATAGGCGCTCAAGTTTCGGCTTATGGGGTGGGTAAGCCGCTCCGGCCGATCTACGGATCGGACCCTATGGGGGTGTCGATCTTCGTCCGGCTCCGTCCTGGGTCTCAATCTCACTAAGCCACGAAGAAAGTTAGCTGAAGGGCCGCGAAAGGGATTAGCTCCCTCGGTGGTGGATACCGTTGGGTTGGATTGCAGGGGCATGTCTGCAAACAGCAGGTCCAAGGGACGTAAGGGTGTTTTTCGTCGAGCTAATTTGCCTGCCAGCGCTGGCTATTGTGCGCGGAAATGAAGTTTAATCCTACATTTACAACTTATAGCGGTTGACAACCTAGTGTGTGAGTGAGTAATCAATTAAGCCGTTGTGGAAACGTAACCATAAATGAGGTTGAAATTGGCTTTGGGGGGTCGGATGAAGAACAAAAGGTTGTCAACTCTCGCCGTATTGCTCCTGACAGCGATCTTCGTGTTCGCTTCCAAGAATCCATTATTTGCCCAGTCTGATACGTCAGCGTTATCAGGCACAGTCACGGATGCCACTGGCGCGGTGGTGCCAGACGCAAAAGTGACGATACGCAACACTGCCACGTTGGCCGAGCACACCATCAACAGCAACGAGAGTGGCTTTTTCACCCTCACTAACTTGGCGCCGGGCGACTACAACGTGCGCGTGGAGAAGGCTGGCTTTGAGGTGACCAACCTCAGTGCTGTCCGGCTCGACCCAAACATCGGTCGCCGCATCGATGTGTCGCTGAAGATTGGCGCGGCCACGACGGAAGTGACCGTA
>CBJOJD010000413.1:0-4557 GCA_966443485.1 uncultured bacterium
GGTAGGCCCTGATAGACGGCGATACGTGTTGACCCCGTCGCTCACGGTAGCGGTGAGTTTCTGACCAGCCCAGCCCGCCTCCACCAGAATCAACTCACCCGGTGCCAGAGACGTGAAGTAGCGAGTCAGCGTCGAGCATGGAGCGTTGCAGGCACCATTGTTGGTGTTGTTGAGATCAACGGTCTGCGATGAGAGCAGTGTGGAGCCGAGCAAGAGAGCGAAAAGAGCAAGCAAGTGTTTCATAGGAGCGCGCTAACCTCCTGTTTTCGTCGGAAGGGCGCGTTCTCTACAACAGGGATTTTGCGCCCGGGGTGACGCGATGATGGTACACCCGAAAGCCGCATCCGTAGAAGACAGGTGCAACTGCGAGAGCAGGCGCGGAGCGATCATCCTGGGAGTGATGAAAGATCAGGAGCTGCTCTGCAGCGGCTTGGAAATGGATTCGAGGCTCTTGCCGGCTGCCTCCACGCCAATGTAGTGCTCGCAGACGGCGCCGATCAACATGAGCAGGGCTCCCAGTCCGTAGCCCATGGCGACGTAGAGGCGCGAGCCGGTAGAGATCAGAAGGCCGAATAGCAAGGGTGCGCCCACGCCGCCAACCAGTGTTCCGATGGCATAGAAGATGGCGATGGCGAAGGCTCGTATCTCAAGGGGAAAGATTTCGCTCACCGTAAGGTAGGCTGCGCTGGCTGCGGAAGAGGCGATGAAGAAGATGCAGCTGAACCAGATTCCGAGCCCATGGGCACCCAGCATTCCTGCAGCGAACGTAAACAAGGCCCCGGCGAGGAGGAGTCCGGAGATGCCGTAGCTGGCGGTGATCATGGGCTTGCGGCCGATTGTGTCATAGAGCTTCCCCAGAATGAGTGGCCCGAAGAAGCTGGCTATGGCGAAAGGCAATAAGTGCATCGGCAAGTCACGGTCGCGCACGTGAAAGAACTTCTTGACGACCAAGGCATAAGAAAAGAACACGGCGTTGAAGAAGAAGGATTGAGCGATCATGAGCACGAGCGCGAGCAGAGATCGCTGTCGATTCTCGCCCGCCATGTTCTGGAAGATTTCACGCAGCGGCGTGTGGTCACGGACGGTGATCTTCAATGTCTGTCCGCGATCGGGCTGGGGAAGGCTGTCGATGTTGCCCTGGCTGGCGCGCGATTCGATGTCGTGAACGACGCTGCCCGCGGTATCTTCTTTACCTCGCAGCATGAGCCAGCGGGGGCTTTCGGGAACAAACAGGCGCAGAATCAGAACCAGAGCGCCTAGTGATCCGCCTACACCGAAGGCGTAGCGCCAGCCTGTGTTTTGCGGGAGATATCCGGCCAGCAAGAACATTGCGGCCAGGGAGCCCAGCGTTGCCCCCAGCCAAAAGGTCCCGTTCACGACAAGATCGACGGTTCCGCGCACCTTGCCGGGGATGAGTTCGTCGACCGCAGAGTTGATGGCGGCATACTCCCCGCCAATGCCCACGCCAGTGAAGAAGCGGAAGAGAGCGAAGCTGGAGAAGCCCCAAGAAAATGCGCTGGCAATGGTAGCCAGGGAGTAAGTGGCCAGCGTGACCAGGAAGAGCTTGCGCCGGCCGAAGCGATCGGTGAGATAGCCAAACAAGAGCGCCCCAGCAACGGCGCCGGCAAGATAGGTAGTGGCAGCTCCAGTCACTTGCGGATCAGTGAGATGGAGGCCCGACTTGCTCTCGAGGATCCCGGAAAGAGATCCCACCATGGTGACCTCGAGGCCATCGAGCAGCCAGGAAGTGCCGAGGGAGAAGATGATGCGCAGATGCCACCGAGACCAGGGCAAGCGATCAAGGCGCGCAGGGATATCGGTCTCGATGGTTTGATTCTGAGAGGCTGAAGCCATGAGGCTAGCTCGCTTTCTTCAAGATGCTGATCTGTCCATTGCGCTCCAGCACGGCGTAATCCACTTCTCTGAGGCTGAGGACGCCTTGTCCGCGGGCTGCGGCTTCGATGTCTTCGCGGCGTAGATTGGTCTCATCCAGGGCTTCTTTCTGCCATTCACCCTTGCGGATTACGACCAGGGGTGTGCCGTCCAGCAGGGCGCCGATCCGACTGCTCTTGCTTTTGGCCCAAGCGAGTGATCGATGGATAAAGCCCACCGCGATCACGGCGCATGTGCAGTTGGTCACCGAGCGATCGTTGCCGACGGTGGAGAGGATGATGGTTCCTCCCATGAGGAAGATCAGCACGAACTCGAACATGGTCATCTGCGAGCCGGCCCGCCGTTTGAGCACGCGAACGACGAGGAGGAGGATGAAGTAGCCGATCACGGCATGGATGATGGTGGCCATCGGGAGTCCTCAGGGCAACACAGCGATGGTGCCGTCGATGGGCTGGCTACCTTGCACCTGCACGCGGAATTTGTGCCAGCCGGGGAACGAGGGCTCGAGCTGAATTTGAGCGCTGGCCTCGCCTTCGCTGGCGGGGAACACGTATGTGATGCCACCGTTTCCAATGATGGAGTTCGCCGGCTGGGGTGCAATTCGTTGAGCTCCCAGCGGCTTTACAAGCGAGTCGCTGATGTACACGACGATGCGTCCGTTGTGTGCCGCGTTTGGACCAAAGCGCATGGTCATGATGGACGGAGTGCTGGCGCGTTCGATGCGCTCGTAGTCGAAGTCGAGAGCGTGATCGGGTGTGCAGCGATGAGCCTTGGCCAGCCATCCACGGCCGAAGCCGCCGAGTACGTCCACCATGACGATGAGTAGCAGAATTGGCCAGACGATGGATTCGAAGCGCCACCAGCGGCGTTGAAACTCGATGTCCTCGCCTACGGCGACCTCGTTGCTTACCTTCGGCACCGAGTCTTCAACGCGCGATTCAAAGGGGATTCCCGCCATAACTCCTCAGGCAGCGTGCTGCGATTCATCGTTGCCGGCGGAGTTCTGACCGGAGGGGATGATGCTGATCGATCCAAAGGTTTCCAGCACGGCGAAGCGAATGCCGGAGAGGTCGCGAATGCCCTGTTCGCGGGCGACATCCATGACGTCGTCATCCTGGAGGCGCATCTTGCTGAGGGTGCGGCTGCGCCACTTTCCGTTGGCGAGCAGCAGCAACGGCGTGCCGTCGACCAGGCGCGCAGCAGTGCCGGAGTGGAAGCGAAGCCAGGTCAGTGCATAGTGGCAAAGCGCGATGGTGAAGATTTGGCACGCGGCGTTGGTGAGCGACACTTCGGGCCCGACGATTCCGGTCAGGGTGAGTCCGCCTAAGTAGAAGACCAGTACGAACTCGAAGGGCGTTAACTGCTTCCCGGGGCGACGGCCGAGGATGCGCACCATCAGGACCAGAAACAGATAACCGAATGCCGCACGCAGCACTGTATAAAGGGCGATCAACAGCTCACTCTCCTGAGCGCAGAGCAAGAATGGGGCCTGACTGCCAAGCTCTTGCGTTCAGTGTCTAAGAGGCTGCGGGGAATGCGAAGGTTGCCGCTGTCGAGCGGGCGAGCGGCGGAGTATGGCTTGATCGATTGAGAAGCCAGACTACCTGTTTTGCGACGGGTCAAGCAGGTTGCTGTGTCGTCTGGCGAACAGGAAGTACACTCCCAGACCCACGATCATCCAGCTGCCCGCGGCGATCTTTGAGATCGGGTCGACGGAGATGATCATGGCCAGGCAGAAGATAGCCCCGAGGATTGGAACGAGCGGGACGAAGGGCGCGCGGAAGGGGCGAGGCTGCTGGGGGTTCTTGCGCCGCATGACCCAGACGCCGATACAGACCAGGACGAAAGCAAACAGGGTGCCGAGATTGGTCATGTTGCCGGTGATGTCGCCCGGAAGAAATCCGCCCAGCAGTCCGACAAACACATAGAGGATCCAGTTGCATTTGTAGGGCGTGCAGAACCTTGGATGGACTTCCGCGAACAGCTTAGGCAGCAGTCCGTCCTTGGCCATGGAGAAGAAGACCCGGCTTTGGCCCAATAGCATGACCAACATCACCGAGGTGAATCCGGCGAGGATGGCGATGGTGACGAGAGTCGAAAGCCAGCCATAGCCCGGCATATAGGTTCGGATCGCGTAGGAGACGGAGGCTTCCGCGCCCTTGTTGGGATCGAGGAAGTCGAGGCTGGGGGCGATGCCGGTGAGAACCCAGCTGAAAAAGATATAGAGAATGGTGCACACTGCCAGGGATCCGAGGATGCCAATGGGCATGTTCTTGCCCGGATTGATGGTCTCCTGTGCGGCGGTCGAGACGGCATCGAAGCCGATGAAGGCGAAGAACACGACGCCGGCGCCACCGAGGACTCCACCCCAGCCGTGCTTGAAGATTCCGTGGTGCATGGCATCGTCAGCGAGAACGAAGGGCGTGTGGAAAGCGGGATTGATGAAGTGCCATCCGATGAAGATGATGAGCAGGACGATGGCGACTTTCACGCCCACGATGACGGCGTTTACGGTGGCTGATTCGGAGATGCCCTTGATCAGCAGCAGGGTCATCACCAGCAGGATGCCGAGGGCTGGAGCGTTGACGATTCCGTGAATGCCGCCCGGTCCGGTCTGGAGCGGAGAATGGCGCCAGACCCAGGGAATCAGATTGGGGAACAGGC
>CBJOJD010000414.1:0-4554 GCA_966443485.1 uncultured bacterium
GCCTTCCTTCGGGACCAAAAAAAACAAGGGAGAACACCTTGCAACTTTCCTTGCATCGTTTTGCCGCAATCACCATCGTCCTGGGATGGACCCTCGGGACTCAAGCACAATCTCAAATCCAACAAGCTCTTTCAACTCCTTCGGACGGCATGCTTACCGCCGCTTCCGCTGCCGTCTCCGAACCACCTACTCACTCAGCGCAGAGAACAACCGCCGACTCTCCGGTCGCGGACCCCAAAGCGGTCGTCACGCTTGGAAAAGCTCGATTTACCGTGCTCACTCCCCAGTTGATTCGCATGGAATGGGCAGCAGACAGCCACTTTGAAGATCACGCCAGCTTTGTCTTCCTCAACCGCCGCTTGCCTGTCCCGGAGTTCGAGCACTCCGTCTCTTCCGATGGCTCCAAGCTGACCATCAAAACCGCGGATATCACATTGGAATACGCGCCGAAGGGCGGCGCGCAAGACGGCCGCTTCACTCCGGAAAACCTGACCATCCGGTTCGATCTTGAGGGCAAGCCGGTGGTTTGGCATCCGGGCATGAGCGATGACCAGAACCTGATGGGCACTACGCGCACTCTCGATGGCGCGGTTGGTGACAAAACGAAAGAGCCCATCGAGCAGGGCCTCGTCTACCGCGCAGGCTGGGCAGTGGTGGACGATTCGAGCCGCCCCCTCTTTGATTCAGCCGATTTCACCTTCAAGGAAGGCGAGAAGAGCCCATGGCCCTGGGCCATCGAGCGGCCTGCCGGAGATCGCCAGGATTGGTACTTCTTCGGCTACGGACACGATTACAAGAAAGCTCTGGGCGATTATGTGCGCGTAGCAGGGCGCATCCCCCTGCCTCCCCGCTTCGCCTTCGGCGCATGGTGGTCGCGCTACTGGGCGTACTCCGATCAGGAGATCGAGGACATCATCCGCGGCTATCGCGAAAACAATGTGCCCCTCGATGTCTTTGTCATCGACATGGACTGGCACCCCACCTTCGGCATGAACTTCAGCCAGATGGATGCGAGCGGTCACTCCAAGGGCTGGACCGGCTACACCTGGAACAAGCTGCTCTTTCCCGATCCCGACCAGTTCTTGGCCAAGCTCCACGCCGACGGCCTGAAGACCAGCTTGAACCTGCACCCGGCCTCAGGAATCCAGCCCTGGGAAGAGCGCTATCCCGAGATGGCTAAGGCTATGGGCATCGATCCGGCAACCAAGAAGTACGTCCCCTTCGACATCACCGACAAGAAGTACGCAGAGAACTACTTCAACATCATTCATCATCCGCTGGAGAAGCAAGGCATCGATTTCTGGTGGCTCGATTGGCAGCAAGAGCCCACGACCAAAATGCCGGGAGTCACGCCGACCTGGTGGCTGAATTACGTGCACTTCACTGATCAGCAACGCGAAGGCAAGCGTCCATTGCTCTTCCATCGCTGGGGCGGCCTGGGCAATCATCGCTACCAGATCGGCTTCTCGGGCGACACGGTGTCGGTGTGGCCTTCGCTGGCCTTCCAGCCGTGGTTCACAGCCACCGCGGCCAATGTCGGCTACGCCTATTGGAGCCACGACATCGGCGGCCACATGCCCGGAGCAGTCGATCCCGAACTCTTCACCCGCTGGGTACAGTTCGGCGCTTTCAGCCCCATCCTGCGCACCCACACCACCAAGAATCCTGACTCAGAGCGGCGCATCTGGGCCTACCCGGAGCCCTACTCCGACATCCTGCGCTCCACCTTCCAACTGCGCTATGCCCTGCAGCCGTACATCTACACGGAAGCGCGGCGCACCTATGACACGGGCGTAGCCTTCGATCGCCCACTCTACTACGACTGGCCGGAGAGCCCCGAGGCCTACACCAGCAGAGACGAGTACCTGTTCGGAGATCAGATGCTCGTGGCACCGGTCGTGACCGCGGCCGATAAGGTCACCGGACTGGCCACAGAAGATGTCTGGCTGCCGCCGGGCGAATGGATCGAATGGCCGACCGGCAAACACATCTCTGGCAATACGAAGGTGACGCGCAGCTTCTCCATTGAGGAGACACCGGTGTACGTGAAGGCAGGAGCTATCCTGCCCATGCAGCCACAGATGGAGTACACCGGCCAGAAACCTGTTGATCCCCTGATCGTGAACGTATGGCCGGTCCAGCCGGGCGCGAGCTCAAGCTACGCGGTCTACGAGGACTCGGGTGAGGCCGTCGAGTATCAGCGAGGAGTCTTCGCCCGCACCCCTATCAAAGCCTCTCAGAATGGCGACACTCTGCGTGTGGAGATCGGTCCTGCGGAAGGCAGCTACCCCGGCATGTTGAAGACACGCGGATACGAGCTGCGCCTCCCCGCCGATTGGCCGCCCGAGCGCGTGACGGTGAACGGAGTCGCCGTCGAACCGGCCGGGGCGACGGGCAAACACGGGTGGAGCTTCCAAGGCAACACTCTGACCACCATCATTCCCGTGCCCGCGGGCAGTGTTGAGTCCCGCGTGGTCATTGAGGTTCATCGCGCAGCAGGGTTGACCGCCCGCCGCTCGGAACTGGATGGATTCGCCGGGACCATGACCCGGCTGCGCGGAGCCTACGACTCCATGCACCAAACCTGGCCCGTGTCTTATCCGCCCGACGTCCTCGTGGAAGCCATGCAGACCGGCGATCGCCTGGGCTACCATCCCGAGCGCGCGCAACAGGAGATAGAGCACCTTCACGAGCTGTTACCGCAAACTCAAGCTGCATTGGATGGCATCGGCAAAGACTTCGCGCAGCGTATGAACGACTACGCCAAGCGGATGAGCAGCAGCAACTGGCGGCCGGAGGAGATGGAATCGCAGAAGCAGCATCGCCTCAACGCCATGGCCCGCGCTGAGAAGCAGGCGGCGGAAGCCGGCAAATAGTCAACGCAAAAACAAAGGGCAGCGGAGAGCGAACTCCGCTGCCCTTCTTCTTTCCAATGGAAACTCTCTACAACAGCACCTTCTTGGGCTTGCCAAGCTGGGCGTTATAGCTGGCCGGACGCCCAATGCTGACGTAGGTGAACCCCGCATCCGACATGGCCTCCGGCGTGTAAAGATTACGGCCGTCGATCACGATGGGGAACTTCAAGGCGCGATTCAAACGCGCCAGATCGATCTGCGCGAACTCCTTCCACTCGGTCAGGATCAGCACAGCATCGGCGTCCTTCGCCGCTTCATAAAGATCATCGGCATACTTCATCTTGTCCGAAGGCGGCAGCACCGTCTTGGTGCGCTCCGTCGCGGCAGGATCGTACGCCGTCACGATCGCGCCGGCATCGAGCAGACGCTTGATCACATCCAGCGCCGGAGACTCGCGGATGTCGTCGGTATCGCTCTTGAAGGCCAGTCCCAAAGCCGCCAGCTTCTTGCCACGCAACGTCCACAGGGCAGCCCGAACCTTGTTGAAGAAGACCTCGCGCTGCGCATCGTTGATCCTGCGGACCTCTTCCAGCAAACCGAAGTCCAAACCCTGCTGCTGCGCCACCCAGTGGAAGGCCGCCACGTCTTTTGGGAAGCAGGAGCCGCCGTAGCCCAGCCCGGCGCGCAGGAACTTAGGTCCAATGCGGCTGTCGGTGCCGATGCCCGCGGCAATGTCTTCGATATCCGCATCGACGCTTTCGGCCAGATTGGCCACGGCATTGATGAACGAGATCTTGAGCGCCAGGAAGGCGTTGGAGGCATGCTTGATGATCTCCGCGCTCTGCGCCGAGGTCACCAGCAGCTTTGCCGGATTCTGCGCGTTGCACATCCCCGGCAGGGCGCCCGCCTGCTTGTAGTAGGAGCCATCGGTCAGCGGCGCGTAGATGCGGCGCAGCACATCGGCGGCACGCTCGGTTCCTGCGCCCACAACAATGCGGTCGGGATGCAGGAAGTCGCTGATAGCCGTGCCTTCGCGCAAAAATTCAGGATTCGAGACAACGTCGAAGTGGCTGGGATCGACGCCGTGGCGGTGCAGCACGCGGCGCACCCACTCGTTGGTGTAGACCGGGACGGTGCTCTTCTCGACGATGACCTTATAGCTGGAGATAGCCCGTGCAATCTCCGAAACCACGGCTTCTACATAGGAGAGATCGGCGGCGCCGGTGTCGCCCTGAGGGGTACCGACCGCGATAAAGATGGCCTCGCTCTGCTCGACGGCGCTGGTAAGTTCGGTCGTGAAGTCCACGCCACGGCCCAGGTGCTTGCCCAGCATCTCCGGGAGATGCTCCTCATAGATGGGCACTCCGCCTTCGCGCAGCATCTTCACTTTGGCTTCATCGTTGTCCACACAGATGACCTTGTGGCCCATCTCGGCGAAGCAAACGGCCGCTACAAGGCCGACATATCCGGAGCCAATGACACAGATCGATACCGGTTTAGACATGGCTGGTGCTCTCTCCTTTGCGCCGCAGTGCGCGTATCGTAGTTGAGTTATCTGCGTAGGGGTGGGGGGCGTACAGCTCTATTTGGTATTCCTGTCCATTATAGTCTGGACCCGATTATTCTTACGTTATTTCATTCAAACTACAGCAGTTTCGCCTCATTTTCGAGTGAATTTCCGAGTCAAGAGAACCGTCGG
>CBJOJD010000415.1:0-4551 GCA_966443485.1 uncultured bacterium
GGTAGCCGCTGCTTTGAGGAGTATCACTGGACGAGCATGCACTCCGGGGGAAAACCGGTGGAGCTCCGCGCCGACATGGCGGACTTCACGCAGAAGCTCACACTCGATCCGGATGTGATACCGGCCGTTCCCGATCTCACCAAAGTGGACCCCAAGCTGATTGGACCAATCACGGATCTGATGACGTTCTACTCGGATCTGTGGCTGGCCAATAAGCTGGGGCAGCTAAAGAAGCCGGGCGACCACTTCTACTTTCGCAATCCCATGCCGCCGTCGTCGTGGGCCGATGGGAGCCACACGCTGGTGGGGGAGAGCGCCATCGATTTCGATATGAGCCTCAAGGCTGTGGATTCTCAAGCCGGCACCGCGCTGCTGGAGGTGCGGCACGTGCCGCCGGAGACCTCTCCGTTGCACGTTGTGGCCGACTGGATGAAGAACCCGGTGGGTGACGGGCCGAACAACTGGGAGGCAGAGAGCCGCAACAACGATGGAACCTTCCAGGGCTCGGTGGGGCAGGAGACCTTCGTTGTGGAGATCACCGTGGACACCAGCAGCGGGAAGATCCTGCGGGCCTCCATGGACAACCTGGTCAAAACCAAAGAGCGGACCTGCAAGGACCGGGCTCTGACCGACTGCGGCGCAATCAAACCGCACTCGATTCAGCGAAAGATCGAGCTTGCCGCGGTAGAACGCGTCGCACGATGAAACAGCAACGGCCAGCCGCCTGGCTGGCCGTTGCTCTGCTTTCGACAGAATTAGAACTTCACGGATGCTGCGCGCGGCGAGACGCCACTCAGTTCAGCGGCGCGGGCTTCAGCATACGCTGCGGCGCCCAGAACCGCGGCACGGCTCTCCAGGATCACGCGAACCGGCATGTTGATGAGCAGCTGGCTGAGGCGCCCCTTGTCGGTGAAGGCCTTCATGAAGGTGCCGTCCTTCAGCTTCTCCAGGATGCGGGGCGCGATACCGCCGCCTACATAGAGCCCGCCCACGGAGAGAATCTTAAGCGCAAGGTTGCCCGCCTCGGCGCCATAGGCGGAGACGAACATGTCCAGCGTCTTCTCGCAGATCTCGCTCTTGGCGGCCAGTCCCATCTCGGTGATCACGGAGTTAGGATCGTGAGCCGCGCCGATCTGCTCGGCCAGCCACGAGGGCTCTTCCATGCCGCGCACATCGCGCAGGAACTCGTAGATGTTGGTCATGCCCATGCCGCTGACCACGCGTTCCCAGCTGATGCGGCCGTTGTACTTCTGCTTGAGGAAGCGCAGCAGATCGATCTCGTCCTCGTTGCGCGGGGCGTAGTCGGCATGTCCGCCTTCGGAGGGATAAGGGACGTGGCTGCGGCCATTCCAGGTCAGCAAGCCTTCGCCCAGGCCGGTGCCGGCGGCGATCAGAGCACGGTTGCCGATCTGGCTGGGATCGCCTTCGCTGAGCGTGTAGATCTGATCGGCGGAGAGCTCGGCGATGCCGTAGCCGTTGGCCTCGAGATCGTTGATCAAAAAGACGTGCTGGATTCCCAAGGTCATGGTCAGCTCATGGCTGTCCAAGGTCCAGGGCAGGTTGGTGAGACGCAGGCGCCCGTTGCGTACGGGACCGGGAACACCGAAGCAGGCAGCGCTGGCCTTTCCGCCGCCCAAAAACTCGCCGACAATCGCTTCCAGGCCCGCATACTCCTTGGCGGGATAGCGTTGTTCACGCGTGAAAGTCAGTTTTCCATTGCTGAAGTCATACAGCGCCAAGTGAACCTTGGTGCCGCCTACGTCGCCGGCCAGAATCATCGTTCCCTCTCCAAAACGCCGCAACCTTCCCCATCTGGTGCAGGAAGTAGCGCGGCTGCAGCCTTATCCAGAAACAGAGTGAGTATACCGCTTGAGGGCCAGATCAGTTGACTGGGCAGGCGTTCGGGGTCGCGCGGACCCATGAAAACCTCACGCACGCGCTCCGCCTTGTCGGCTCCTCCGATGAGGAAGAATACGGAGCTGGCGTGGTTGATCACCGGCCAGGTAAGCGTGATGCGCCAGGTGTCTTTCTGGGGAACGTGGTTGGCGGTCACCAGGCGGTTCATCTCGTGGATGGCCGCAGTGTGGGGAAACAGCGAGGCGGTGTGACCGTCGTCGCCCATGCCCAGGGCGACCAGATCGAAGCGCGGGCTCTCCGCGCCTTCCAAACGGAGGCTGTTGCGCAGCTCGGACTCATAGCGCGACGCAGCGACCTCGGGCTCCAGCTCGCCTTCCATGCGATGTACCTGGGCAGGGCGCAGCGGAACGTGATCGAGCAGGGCCTCGCGGGTCATGCGGTAGTTGCTCTCCGGATCGTCGGGAGGAACCGTGCGCTCATCGACCCAGTAGAGATCCAGCTGATCCCAGGGCATGCGCCCCCGCCACGGTTGGGCAGGATCAGCGAGGAGATGAAAGGCGGCTTTCGGAGTGGATCCGCCGCTGATGGCGATGCGCGCGCGTCCTTGCGCAGCGACCGCTTCGCCCACCATCTCCGTGAGGTACTGCGCGGCGCGGCCCGCCAGCGCGGCCCCATCCGGTTCCACGTAGTACTTGATCCGCAATTTCCTAGACATCGAGCGCTCCTGTGCTGACAGGTTGGGTATGAATTGCGTGGCCTGGTAAAGAATGAAGCGGTACTAAGGAAGGGCTCCAATACCGGAAAATAGCCTGGAGGAGTTACTGCCCCAGATAAACACGGTACTGCGTCTCTAGAATACCTGCTGCACGTGCCAAAAGAATCTTGGCTAGATTGTACTGATAGAGACTCTCCACGAGGTTTGTCTGCGCGCTGGCGAGAGACGCCTGCGCAGTAACCAGAGGCAGATTATCATCGACGCCGGCCCGGACTCGGTCTGTTTCGTCACTGACCTCGCGGGCGGCCAGGTCCACGTTGGACCGAGCGACCTCGACCAGCTTGTGGGTGGCATCCACATCCAGCAGCGCAGAACGCACCTGCTGCTCGATGTGATTCCGCAGGTCTTCGAGCTGCGCAGTGGCAGCGCGCACCTGGGCGCGGCTGGCATCGATGTTGCCGCGCAGGCTGGCTTCGCGGAAGATCGGCACATCCAGCGTTCCGGCGGCCATGAAGGTGCCGTGAGATCCCACGCCGGCGATCTCCTGCACGCCGTAGTTGCCAGCAAAGCTCAAGGTAGGCAGACGCTGGCTGCGATAGGCGCTATTCACGGCCCGCAGCTCCGCCAGTTGGTTCTGGAGGTTCTGGTAGTCCTGGCGGCTCTGGTACGCGACGGTCAGTACTTCCTGGGGTGCCTGGGACGCCAGATCGCTGTACGGCGCACGATCGGAGAGGGCAATCTTCTGCCCGGGGTCGAGGCCGATCTCGCGCTTGAGCAGAATCAGATCCTTCTCTGCGCTGTTTTCGGCGGCGATCCTGGCCTGCTGCTGGGCCTGGTATTGAACGCGGGCACGCAGTTCGTCGAGATTGGAGGCAGTTCCGGCCACATGCTCTTCGTGAGCATGGTTCAGCTGGACTAAATCGGCATCTTCCAGAGCGCGGGCGTTGTCCACCTCACTGGCAGCCGCGATGGCGTGCAGATAGGCGGAGGCGACCTGCTGCACTACTTCTCCGCGAGCGGACATCTTGGCAAAGTGGGCGGCGCGGGTGCCAGCTCCGGCAGCACGCCATCCGGCGATGACGGGGCCGGAGAAGAGTGTTTCCTTGAAGGAAATTTGGCCCTCGGTCAGGGTGTCTTTGGTGATCAGCGAGATGTTGCCCGGCATGCCCGTGGGAAACAGGCCGGCAAACTTGGAGATGACGCTCGGACCAAAGCCCAGGGCGGCCAGATCATGCTGATAGAAGCCGGTGTCGCCCTTGAGGGTGATGGTGGGCAGAAACTGCTGCAGGGCCTGCAACTTCTCGCCCTGGAGAGCCCGCTCGTTGTCTTCCGCCTGCTTGAGCCCGAGGTTCGTGTCGAAGCCGCGGCGAATGGCGTCGTCGAGGGAGAGCTGGATCACCTGATCGGTAGCCGGATGAGCTGTCACACTGCCGTAAAAGGGATTGCTGGCCGAGCTGGGATTGGAGAGTTGGGCAGACGCAGGAGAAGAGGCCAGGGTTACGCTCCCCAGCGCCAGAAACACGGGCAGTCCCAACCGCCGCGCGGCAGACTTGAACGATAGGCTCACTCTCATTCATATTCTCAGATGTTGCTGAGGGGGCAAGAGATTCCGGTAAAACGAGAAAAGTAGGAGCAGAGAGAGGGCGGCGCGGGAGGGGGCTTGGGCGGAGCAGGGGCTACGCAGTTTGGCTTTCCGCCAGGGTGGAATGGTGGCATAATCCCGGCATGGGAAACAAAGACAAAGGCCGGAAAGAAACCAAGAAGGCGCCGAAGCCGAAGCCGAAAACGGAAGCAAGCCATCGGCGCGAGCTGTTCACCTCGTCTCCGCCGAAGTATCCGTCGACCTCACTCCCCGGCGGACAATAGCCCAATCTTTTGCATAGACAGCAACGCCCTCCCCGCGGGGAGGGCGTTTGCATGACTGGAACAAAGGCCTAGGCGACCACGTCGATGCCCATGGAACGGGCCGTGCCTTTGAT
>CBJOJD010000416.1:0-4529 GCA_966443485.1 uncultured bacterium
AACGTAACAAGAAAATTGAAACATAGATTTTATTAAGCGAAGGCTAATGTAAGATGGATCAATTGTTTGGCCACTCTCCAAATGGAGAATAGGGACGGATGAGTACGGCTCGGCCCGCAATGGAACATCACCGCGATTTATCCAGGCGCTTCGGAGCATACCGTTGGCAACTGGTTGCGATTCTGTGGGTCGTGGGCCTCCTGAATTACGCAGACCGGCAGGCCATCTTTTCTGTATTTCCACTCCTGCAGTTGCGCCTCCACCTGAATTTGGCTCAGTTGGGGCTCATCGGTTCGGCTTTCGCCTGGGTATATGGTGCGATTGGTCCCATTGCTGGCTATGTAGTGGATCGCATCCGGCGGAAGACTGCGATTATTGCAGGACTCCAGAGTTGGAGCTGGATTTGCGCGGCAACGGCACTGGCTGGAAATGTTTGGAGCCTGATTGCGGTTCGTTGCGCGATGGGACTTGGTGAGAGTCTCTACTTTCCTGCATCTCTGTCGATGTTGAGCGACTATCACGGTGGCGAGACGCGTTCTCGCGCATTGTCTCTTCATCAAACAAGTGTCTACGCAGGAACGATCGCCGGCGGTTTTTGCGCCGGCTGGATTGCGGATCGATTCGATTGGCGCTGGCCATTTGTGTGCTTTGGCGCCGCCGGTGTTGCATTCAGTCTAATGCTGATGCGGTTTTTGGTTGAGCCCGCGCGCGGAGCAGGGGAACACTCCGGGATCCCGTCAGGCCGCGAATCCAAACCGATGACGTTCTCCAAATTCATTGCATTCGCGATGGGGGAGCCTCTCGTGTGGCTGATGATGCTGGCCTTTGTCTGCGCAAACTTTGTAGCGGTGGTGCTGTTGGTCTGGATGCCCACCTATCTTTATCGCGCCTTCCACCTCAACTTGGCCATGAGCGGGCTTTCCGCAACGCTGTTTGCGCAGGCCGGTTCCATCGCCGGCTCTATTCTGGGCGGATGGATCGCAGACCGTTGGGCGCGGAGGATCAAAAGTGGGCGCATCTTGGTGCAGATAGTGGGAGTCTTTTTTGGCGCGCCCTTCGTTTTCCTTTGCTGCGAGAGTCATTCGATGGGCCTTGTCTTCGCCATGCTCACGGCCTGGGGCTTCTTCAAGGGGCTTTACGATGCAAATCTATTTGCATCGCTGTTCGATGCCGTTCCTGCAGAAAGTCGCGGAGTGGCTGCAGGGTGGATGAATACGCTGGGTTGGATTGGCGGGGGAGGCCTGGCGCCCGTTGCGGTAGGGGTGGCCGCCGGCAAATTCGGCCTCGGTGCTGCCATGTCGATGGTGTCCGTCGTCTATATTTTTGCCGCTGTTTTCCTGGCCACGGCGGCGCTGATCCTGCAACGACGCGCCTCCTCGCGACATCCAGATCAGAGTTGGGCTCGGAAGAGCAGCAGCTAAAGGGCGTATTTATTTACCTAAAATCAGCGGTGTTTCATTATTTGCAAATAGTTTCTAAAAGCAGTTGCATTTTCATTTTTCTACTTATAATATGAGGCCATTCTTCGGGAGGCGGGAATATCATCCGCCGCCAGCGCGTAGTCGAATGCCGCCGGAAGCTCCCCAGCCGGGCGAGTCCGCGACACGCACCGGCTCGTGAGATCCCGATCCCTTCGGAGGTTCTTCAATGCAACTTAAGCACGTTCTTGCCTTAGGCCTCGCGATCGCTGGGTGTTGCGGCGTTGTGACAGGCCAGACGATTACCGGAACCATCAGCGGCGTTGTGAATGACTCAAGTGGAGCAGTCATCGGAAATGCTCAGGTAACCGCGACGAACACCGCCACCCGTATATCAACTGCGACGAAGACAAATAGCGCCGGTATTTACAGCATCCGGTTCCTTCCGGTCGGCCAATATACGGTCAAGTTTGAAGCTGCAGGCTTCAGCCAACAGGTGACCCAGCCGATTGCGCTGGAAGTTGCGCAGGAAGCAAAGGTGGACGCAACCCTGAAGGTGGGCTCCGACACTGCAACGGTGACCGTCGATGCGGGCGCCGCACCCATCTTGAACACCACCAACGGAACGGTCAGCACCACCATTTCAGAGACTCTGGTGAACGATCTCCCCATCAACGGGCACAACTTTACAGAGTTGACTCAGATTATGCCCGGCAGCAGTGTTGCGGATGGCAATCAATGGAATGGCGCGGGGCAGAGCAGCCCGAATAATTCGGGGGAACGTGTACAGAGCTTTGCGACCCTCCCGAACATCAATGGCAATCGTACCTACACTTCGAATTTCACTATCGATGGCATCAGCATTGTGGACACTGGCGCCAACCTCAGCAATGGTTTTGGCGCCCCCGCGTACAACCTGGCCCCGGAAGCCGTTCAGGAAATCACGATTCTATCGCTTGTGCCTCCGGCTGAATATGGCGATGGAGCTACGCAGATCGCAGCGGTCACAAAAAGCGGAACTCTTGCTTACCACGGGAGCGCCGGAGCCTACCTGCAAAACTACCTTCTCGATGCCAACCTGTTTCAGAACAAGCGCGTCTTTCCTGGAACAGCATTTTCACCCCGGACGAAATATACGCAGACAAACTACAACGTGACCCTTGGCGGTCCTGTGCCGGTTCTGAAGCGCAAACTCTTCTTCTTTGGAGATTACGAGGCTTATCGGAAACCTTCGGCCGGAGTTGGCCAAACGAATGTGCCTCTGAATGCGTGGCGCGGCAACACGAACAGCGCCTCCAGCGTGGATACCAGCGTCTCACCGCTCGCCGGCTATGCGTATTTCGGATCGGCGGTTCCACAACTCTATGATTCGCAGAATGGCTACGCTCCGTTTAACCAGACCATCAACGGAGTGTTTTACCGCAATCTTGTACCTATCCGGAATCCGGTGGCGAAATACCTTTTCGCCAATTCAGGTCTTTTGCCACTTCCCAACAGCACCCCAGCTGCCGGTCCAATCCAAGCGAACTATAGAGGACAGGGAAAATCTCTTCAGCGCAATGATCAGGGTGATATCAAAATCGATTGGACGCCGACTACAAACGACCGGATTTCGGGAAGGTGGTCGCAGGGAGAAGCTGGAGATTCCACAACTCAAACCGTGACACCCATTGCATTTCCAACCTCGAACAGTTTCCCTTTCAAACAACTGGCCCTCTTCTACACGCGCGTGATTTCAACCAGCATTGTCAACGAAGCGCGCGTCGGCTTCACGCGCATGCACTATGACTCGTTTGCCCTGGACCTTACGCACAAGTTCAGCAATGGAGATGCCCTCGTCGGCATTCCATGGACAAATCCCGTGGCGGGCTTCAGCCTGCAGCACTTTGGACAGAGCACGAACAGCACCGGTGTGTCGGATTTCGGAACCGCAGGTAACGCGAATCTCGCTCTCGATAATCAATTCACATACGGCGACAATCTCACGTGGCAACATCAGAAGCACATCAGCAAGTTTGGTGCGCAGTTGTTTCGAGTCCAGAACAACTTCTATCAGAACAATTCCGGCGGACTTCTGGGTAGCTTCAGCTACACGGGTGCTTTTACTGGAAATCCGGGACTAGGCCAAACCGTGGGCTACGATTTTGCCGACTTCCTTCTTGATTACGTCAGCAGCTATTCAGTTTCACTGCAAACCGGGGATGTCGGTCTAAGGCAATATCGTTTCGCAGTCTTCGCCCAGGACGACTACAAGGTGCTGCCAAACCTCACAGTGAATTATGGCGTTCGCTGGGAATTCGATCAGCCTCTGTACGAGGTGAACAACAAGCTCTCGAACATCAATCCGAACACAGGCCAGCTTCAGCTAGCAGGTGTGAATGGTGTAAGCCGATCCATCTACGATCCGAGTTATGCGGACATTGACCCGCGGATTGGCTTTGCATGGAATCCCGATTTCTTGAACAAGAAATTCGTGCTCCGTGGAGGATTTGGGGTTACCAGCTACATGGATTACAACCTGCTGCACAATCATGTCGGCAACGCGCCATTTCACATCGGCGTTTCATCTACCGCAAACACTCCCACATCGGCGTCGTCCGGATCCCCCTTTGCAGTAGAAAACGGGTTTGGGACTACCGGCGCAAAGGCAGCGGGTGTGTCCTTTAATGCCTGGGGCAAACTCAAACCCATGTGGGAACCGCAGTTCACGCTGGTCACGGAATACGCGATCAACAACAAGCAGAGTGTGAGTGTCGCCTACGCGGGCAATATTGCCCAACACCTGGCGGATATGCGCAACATCAACCAGGAAACACTCGTAGGTACACCGTCGAGCGCGGCCTTCAATTCGACCCTCATCAACACTCCGACGGGGCCAGTCACAATCGGTACAAGCGCGGTGGAGTTGTACGAGTCTGAAGCCTATTCCAACTTCAATGCGGGAGAGGCCACATATCGCGTTCGCCCCTCCTATGGTCTCGAATTCCAAGTGAATTACACCTATTCGAAGTCTCTGGGTGATACATCGGGCATCGTTGCCATCAACGACAACAATGTCGCAGGAGGGAACCCGCAAAACAACTTCTGTCTTCGCTGCGAGTATGGCCCTTC
>CBJOJD010000417.1:0-4529 GCA_966443485.1 uncultured bacterium
CCCTTACCGGTAGACCCGAGTCTACGTAGCTCGAGTGATTCGGGAGTTCAATCGCCGGGTGCTGGAGCGCCAGCATGCTCTGACGGCCGGGTCGGCCTTGAGCACGCGATAAGGGTGACTCCCCTCAGGAGAGGGTACGGGCGAGAAAAGGTCTCCACCGGCAGACTCTCTCCACGGGGTGACATTCGATCCGAGTCGCAGCAAATCACTCACATCCGGATTTTTCGTTAAGTTTTTCGTTCTAAAGTGTTTCGAATTTGGTCAAATGCCGAAATTTAGACTTAAGTAATCCTTAAATCTACATAGAAATGACCTAGGTCATATAAGCCCTATTACCTTCTGGCCGATAGTCGCAGCGTAGTCAATAAAAAAATTCCAATGGTCTGGCACCCCGAACCAGGCCGGAAGAGGACTATGCGACACTCTTGTTCACCTGCGATCTCGCGCCGCAAGCGCCTCGGCGATACGAAGAAGTTTGTCTCGTTCGCGCTCCTTGCCTTCGTTCTGCCTTTGACGGCGGTGTGTGCCTCCGTCGCCCCCACTGCGCCTGTTATCTCGCCTGTGAGTTCCAAGTATTACGCGGCGCAGATCATCTCGATGTCGGATAGCACCCCCGGTGCGACCATTTATTACACGACGGACGGCAGCGCTCCTACAACTTCCTCAAAACGCTATTCTGGTCCTTTCTCCATCTCGACCTCACAGAACATCCAGGCGATCGCGATGACGAGCGCTGGGACGGTGAGCAAGGCAGCCAAGTCGTGGTACGTCATTCAGCTCACCGCGGCAACACCGGTCATCTCGCCCGCGCCGGGAACTTACTCCACTGCGCAATCCATCAAGATTACGGATAGCACTCCAGGAGCGGTGGTCTACTACACGGTGAACGGAAGATATCCGAATAGCTCTTCCTCCGTGTACTCAGGACCGATTCCGGTATCCGGCAATGTTACGATTCAAGCGATCGCAGTTGCGCCGACGTACTGGGCCAGCAATGCAGCGCAGGCTCAGTACACGGTTGTGACTCCGGCAGCCGCTCCCAGCATTTCCCCCGCTGGCGGAAAGTACACGTCGGCGCAGACGGTCACGCTGAGTGATAGCACACCGGGTGCATCGATCTACTACACGACCGATGGCACCGTGCCAACGGCAGCTTCGCAGCTCTACACGGGACCGATCACGGTTCCCTATAGCCAGACAGTGCAAGCCATTGCCATGGTGAAAGGCGGGTTGGCGAGCGGGACGGTCAAGGCAGTTTACAGTCTGCCGACATCGGCGCCAGTGATCTCAGTGGCCTCGGGCACGTACAACTCGATTCAGACGGTGACGATCAGCGATGCCACTCCAGGAGCCGTGATCTACTACACGATCAATGGAAGGTATCCGAACACCTCCGCGCCGGTGTATAGCGCTCCGATCACGGCTACTACCAACACATTGATTCAGGCGATCGCGGTTGCGCCGGGCTCGACGCCGAGCGCTGAAGCAATTGCGCAGTACTCCATTGTTGCCCCTCCCCCGGTGATCTCTCCCGGTGCGGGAACGTTCAACTACAAGACGTCCGTCAATATGGTCGACGCTGCGCCGGGTGCGGTGATTCACTACACGACGGATGGGTCAATTCCGAGCAGTTCTTCGCCCGTGTACAGCGGCCCGATCGTTCTATCGCCGCAGCGGACCACAACAACTCAATTCAAGGCGATTGCGATCGCAAACGGATATATACAGAGCAGCGTGACGTCGGGCGCGGTCACTGTAACACTGCCCGACCAAGTGCTGGCTCATGCCATCGTAAGCCCCACGCCGCAAATGACCATTCCCCCCGACTTTATGGGGCTTTCTTCAGACTGGACCCAACCAGCGGCCATGATGGGCAAGAGCTCAACGGGCGTGAATACTGCCTACCGGCGGCTGTTGAAGAATTTGACCCAATACTACTCTGCACCACTGCTATTTCGCATAGAGGGCGACAACTCGACGGTAAGCGCGCTGCAGGCAGACGTACAGCCACTTATCGAGCTGGCCCAAGATATTAATGTTCGCTATACGCTCGGTGTCGACCTGATGACCGACAATATTGCAACCACGCAAGCAGAAGCAGCGTTGTGGGCCAGTTCAATGCCAAACAATCTAATTGCTGCACTTGAAATTGGCAATGAGCCGGATAACTATCCCTGGCAAGGTGTTCGGCCCATCACCTACGACTCCAACCAATACCTCTCAGAATTTCAGCAATGGCAACAGGCAGTGCTCTCGGTAACCGGCAAGCAATTCCCAGTGATGGGGCCATCCACCAGCGGCTCCTCCTGGAATTTGGCGGTGGAGAACGCTCTGGCGTCGGGTGGAATCTCCGCAGGACTAGTGAGCCAGCATGCCTATCTCACGGGAGCGGCGCCAGGACAGACTTTGCCGGCCGATTACCTGTTACAGCCCAGCGCGGTGACCAAGTTGCCGCAGGGATATGCTCCGTTTGCCGCAGCAGCCCACCAAGTCGGAACCAAATTCCGCATGGGCGAGATCAATTCGGTGGGAGGAGGAGGCGCATTAGGGATCAGCAACACATTCCAGTCAACACTCTGGTCCATCGATATTATGTTCAACTATCTGGCGAATGGCGTGGATGGTGTGAACTGGCACTCTGGACAGTACACCAACTACGCTTTGTTCCAGTTCAAGCCGCAGCCGAGCAAGAGCGGTAAAACCGTGTTCAACCTGGTTCAAGTAAACCCCCTGTACTACGGTCTGTGGGCGTTTGCGCAGGTGGCCGGACGCGGTGCACAGCTCTTACCGGTGCAAACGATGAGCGATGCCAACGTGTCGGTATGGGCCACGGTAGACAATACGTCTACTGCGCACGTAGTCGCGATTAACAAGGACGAACAGGCTAGCGGCGCTTTACAGATCGTTCTGCCAGGCTACTCATCCGCCTCGGTCCGCTACTTGACCGCGCCGAGCTTCAGTTCGACGTCAGGGGTGACCTTCGGAGGACAGACCTTCGATGGAAGCACCGATGGCAATCCGCTGGGGCAAGCCCAATCCACCGTGCTCTTCCCCGAGAACGGAGTCTTCACACTGCCGAATCTGCCAAGCACCACGGCGGCGGTCATCGACTTCACGAACTGATGAGCAGGGGCCGGAGATGCGGCCATCACAAATCGGTCTGGAAACAGGGCTCGCAAAATTGCGGGCCCTGTTTCGTTAGGGAGCGAGCAGCAAGTCTGATCCACACTCGCTTTCGGGGAGCCGTTTCGCGGGTGTGGCGAAAGGAGACGGAGCCGGCCGAACGAGATAGTTCGTCGTCCCATCCGATCGTTCGCCGTCCGAAGACGACATCGCTGAATTCCCCAGCCAATCGTACTTTCGACGGATACATATCGTTTCCTCGAGAGCGTACAGTTCCACTCGATCAATAGAAGCTTTTTTCTTCTGCACGAAGAGGAGAGTTGCAGTGCAAACCCATGCTGCATTTCGCTCGGCTGCGGTGTGTATTGAAAACGCTTCCAGAAGTGAAGTACTTCCCCAAAGCGAATTCATTCATGCTGCGCGAGCTTGATTTGAGGAGGATGATTGTGCGAACTAGACTGATGCAACTGCCGGCTTTGATTGTCACGGCTGGATTGATTCTCGGCCTACTTGCCCACGGACAAGGGACCAGCGCCAGCTTAACGGGAAGTGTGACAGACCCGACCGGCGCCGCGGTGGCAGGGGCTGTGGTGACGTTGACTAATGTAGACACCAACCTGTCCCAATCGGTTAAGACCGATGCCATAGGCAATTACCTGCTGAAGCCCCTGCCGATCGGCAACTACACCCTGGCCATCGATGCCCCGGGATTTCAACGCTATGTGCAAAAAGGTATTGTGCTGACAGCGAGTCTGTCCGCTACGCAGAACGTTTCGCTTTCGGTTTCAAGTGGTAGAGCGGAGAGTGTGACGGTAACGGCGGATGCCGAATTGATTAACACCAGTTCGGCGGAACTGGGCACAACCGTCGGTGAGGCGGCGATTTCTGAGCTTCCCCTGAATGGCAGGGATCCTTCCTCCCTGGTGCTACTGGCGCCCGGCACGGTAAATGTGTTGCAGCACGGTGGCGAGGGCATTCAGTCCGGCTTTTCATTCTCGACAGAGACAGGGGCCTCCTCTGGAGGTGGTCGGCAAGGAAGTACTTACTACATGCTCGATGGCGTCTCGAACATGGACAATTACAATCTGCTGACAGCTCCCTTCCCGAACTCCGACGCAACCCAGGAGTTCCGGGTCATCTCGAACAACTTCAGCGCGCAGTATGGCTTCTCGCCCGGAGCAGTGGTCAGCATTGCGACCAAAGCAGGCACTAATCAGTATCACGGTGGAGCTTTCTGGTTTGTGCGAAACAACGACCTGAACGCCTCAGACTGGTTCAGTCAAAAGGTGGATCCGCTGAAGCGAAATCAGTTTGGGGCTTTCGTAGGCGGCCCAGTGCTCAAGAACAAGCTGTTCTTCTTTGGCAATTACCAAGGCACACGGCAGGTTGCAGCAAGCACCAGCAAC
>CBJOJD010000418.1:0-4509 GCA_966443485.1 uncultured bacterium
TTGCCAGCAGCGTTGGTACAGACCGGCGAGGCAGTCCGACTCGCTCCTCAGTCAGGTGTCGCTCATTTCTATCGTGGGCGAGTTCTGTTTGACCAAGGCCACACGTCCGAAGCAAAGTCTGAGTTTGAAACCGCCTGTCGTCTGAATCCGCGAATGCCCGAGCCACGATATTTTCTCGCACTCATCAACAAACAGGAGGGCAACTACGGACCTGCAGCCGGTCTGCTTGAAGAGACGGTCAAACTGCAGCCCCGCAATGTAATGGCTTGGTATCTGCTTGGGCAGGTTCGTGAGCGGCAATCGGATACGGCCAAAGCACTGGATGCCTGGCGACAGGCGATCGCGATCGATCCGAAGTTTAGCCAGGCGCTGTTTAGCTTGGCACACACGTTGCGATCCACTGATCAGGCTGAATCGGAGCAGCTGATGGCGCGCTACCTCGCCGTTCAGAAAGAACGGAGTATTCTTGATCGCACAGACATGTTGGCAAACAACGGTATTGAAGCAGCAGCCGCCCACGATTGGCAGGAAGCGATCCGGCAGCTCAAAGATGCGATGCTCGCGTGCGGTGACTGCGCCGCGAAGGCCGACCTTCATAGAAAATTGGGCATCGTCGATTGTCAGTCAGGTGATCTCGATAATGGCGAGAAGGAACTGCAGGCGGCGCGGGCACTTAAGCCGAATGATCCCGTGACGCAGGCCGCCCTCGAGTTGATCGGCCGGGCGCGAAGCCAGCACTTCGATTCGTCGACCGCGAAGGTGCAGTAGCCGTATCGATTGCGCTTTGCTCTTCGTCGGCACATTCATCCGGAAGAGCTGATTGTTGACTTCAGATTGAGCCAACCACCTTTGTGATGGACTAACGCCACAAGTCGCGCCGAAGGCAGGCTCGTGAATCCGCAACTCCACGGCTGTATCCTCGCGAGTAGACTATTAAAAAATGAACATTAGGCTGAAGGATATTGCGAAGGAACTCGGGGTGTCCGCGGTTACGGTTTCTCGCGCGTTGCGTGATCGGCCTGACATTGCCAGTGAGACAAAGACCCGCATTCTTGACCGAGTGAAACAGCTGAACTATCGGCCAAACTTGACTGCTCGCAGTCTGGTTACGGGCCGAAGTTCGCTCATCGGCTTTGTCGTCCCAGACTTGATTCATCCATTCTTCGGTGAGATCGCCAAAACGCTCTCCTCGTCTCTTCGCGAGAAGGGGTATTACGTGATTGTGGCCTTATCGGAGAGTGATCCCAGGCTCGAACAGGACGAGATCGAGCACATGCTTGCCCATCATCTCGACTGTCTTGTGTTGGCATCTTGTCAGGAAGGCAGCGACTGGCTTCGAAGAATTGGGAGTGCCGGCGTGCCCCTGGTGCTAATCGATCGCAAGTTCCGCGGGTTCGATTCCAATTTTGTGGGGACCAACGATTACCACGTTGGTGAACTCGCAACAGAACATCTCATTGCTCAGGGATGCCGGCGGGTTATGCACATTCGCGGACCGGCCAACAGCGTCGGAAACAATCGCGCGGCGGGTTATCGTGACACCATGGAACGCCACGGTATTGCGGTATCCGATGAATATATAGTTCACGCCGGGGATGCCTCCGAGTCGGACGGGGAAACCCGTGGGCGTCGAGCCATGGAAACAATCCTCGCGCTCAATCCGCGGCCAGATGGCCTGTTTTGCTTCAATGACACGCTCGCGGTGGGCGCTATGGACAAGGCTTTCGAGGCTGGCGTGGCGATTCCCAAAGATATGGCGATCATCGGCTGCGGGAACTTCCACTACAGCAGCAAACTGCGGGTGCCTCTCAGCAGCGTGGATCAGCGTGCCGAACAAATCGGCGAGCGCACCGCGCGTATGATTGTGCATCTGCTGGAGAAGGGAACGTTCAGCCGTAGCCGCAATATCGTGCTGGAGCCGCAGTTGATTGTAAGGGCATCCTCGCAGCGGAAATAGCAGCGGTGCAGAAATTTCTGCCGAACTTCGCCCCTCTGATTTGGTTGCTTGCCTGACAACTCTTCCACGTCCGAAGAACATCCAAATTCGCATATTCTCGTCAATGGCACCACAGATTCCAAGCAGTCTCAATACGTGGTTACCTCCCCGAGTGGAACCGTCTCCAAGAGCGCAACAGGTTTTCGTGGGCAGCGCGCGGACTATGTACTTCAATTCGAACTGAACGGAACGTTCAAGCGGATGATCGCCTTGCCCGATGGATATTCCTTTCATCGCATAGCAGAACTTGGTGATCACAACCTGTTAGCGATCGCATATGACCGGATCAATGCCGTAGCTAGGCTCTTGCTGCTCGACGAAGATGGACAGGTGATTCGAACACTCCAAATTCCCCAGGCCATGGAAGATGATCCGGCATTAACGCAGGGTCGGACGGGCAGTGACTTGAACAGGGCGCGTGCGGAAAGTAGTCTTTCCTGGTGGTTGTTTACGCCGTCCGCCGGAAAGGTGCTGCTTTACATCGCTCACTCAAAAGCCCCAGTTCTCGAACTGAGCCCCGGAGGCGCTATCCGCGAAGTCCCTATTCAGGCGCCCGAGGGCTACATTTTGGATGGTTTCATCCCAGCCAACGATCGCTGGATCGTGCGATTCCGGAGAGAGAACCCTCCCGATCATGGCGCAATCGATCGCCGCCCGGAAACTAAGAACTACGTGCTCTATGAAGTGAATCGAGCGGACGGAAGCCTGAAAAGGGAGTTCCAAGCGATCTCCGGATCAAGCTTTGGATCGGCATGCGAGCACGACTGAGTGCTAACCGGCTTTTCGGTGAGTCCAGATTCCAAATACGTTCGACTCACGGCAGAAATCCCCCGCTAAGCTTGCAGCCTGCGGGAACTGCTTGTGCCGTCGTTTGAGTCCGTGCAGCTTAAATAGATTCTCTTCGTCGCGATAGCTCAAATACTGCTTGACGCCGACATAATCCGGTCGCCAGTCAGAATCTGCAGCTCGGTCACGCTCGGCCGGGAGGGCGCGCCTCTCTTTCTAAAAAAGTCATTGTCTAGCTTGGTAAAGCGACGTACAATTCCGATCCATCTGCCACTTCATCCCCAGCGACCTGAACAGAAAATTGCCGGATTTTAGAAACGCGATCGCGGTCCGCATCACTACTCCTGAAGGGACCCGGTTCCACTTCAGATGACCGCGTTCATGGAGCGATTACATGGCCGACGGAATAGCACCCGGACTCGATGCTCTGCGGCACATCGTCGTAGTGATGATGGAGAACCGTTCTTTCGACCACATGCTTGGCTCACTTTCTGCCGTGGACCCCAGAATTGACGGCGTCCGCGATGATTTGAGCAATCCTGACACGGCCGGGAATCCGGTGAAGCCGCTGCCCCTTGCGGAATTTCAAGGGCAGCTGGATCCCGATCCCGATCATCATTTTGCCGCGGTGGACCTGCAGATCTTTGGAGGCAATTCAAGCGCCGACCGCACCGCCAACATGCAGGGGTTTGTGAAGAGCTACTTCAACCAAAGAAGGGACGCCACCCATTCTCAAAAGATCATGTACTACTTCCCCCAGGACAAGCTCCCTGTCCTGACGACATTGGCTCTTGAGTTTGCTGTTTTCAACCGCTGGTTTGCCTCCATTCCCGGACCCACTATCTGCAACCGCGCCTTCGCGCATTACGGCACGTCGTTCGGGCGAGTCGATATGAACATGCTCTATGTCACGGAGCCGTTCAAGAGCATCTACAGCCGCCTGGTGAACGCCTCGCCGCAACACACCGCGAAGCTCTATTACTACGACGTCACCAGTTCCACGATGGAGATCGTGAATCTGCTGCAAAAGCAGCCTGAGCTCTTCGGCACATTCAGCCAGTTCATGAGCGACTGTCAGAGTGGTTCGCTGCCGGACTATGCGTTCATTGAGCCGAACTATACCGACCATGACTCGGATTCCGGAGAAGAGATCGCCAACGACCAGCATCCCGATCACAACGTGCAGGCGGGGGAGCTCTTTATCGCGCAGATCTACATGGCCATCAAGCGGAATCCTGCCTTATGGGCCAGCACCGCGATCCTGATCGTCTACGACGAGCATGGCGGCATCTACGATCACGTTGTTCCGCCGTCTTGTGCGCCAGACCAATTTGTCGCTTCCCCGAATGACACAGGAACGGGCAGCGAATTCAAGTTCGATCGGCTTGGAGTTCGGGTACCGGCGATCCTTATCTCCCCGTGGATTCCGAAAGGGACGGTCGTGAGCGATCGAGTATTCGATCACGCATCCATACCAGGAACGGTCACCAAGATGTTTCTGGGCGATTACGAACCTCGCTCGCCACGCGAGAAAAGTGCAGACACGTTTCTGGAGCCACGGACGGCACCCGTCGACCCCGAGCGCAATCTGCTCTCTCTCAATGTCATGCGCAACGATTGTCCAGAGTTCGACACGTAGCGTGATAAGGAGCAACTTCGATGACCGTCATTCACGTTCCGAGACCACCGAAAGAGGCAATGGATCCGAACCGTCCGGCCTCCGCTCT
>CBJOJD010000419.1:0-4506 GCA_966443485.1 uncultured bacterium
GAGGTTCGGCCACCGAGCCCCGACGAGGAGTCCCTCGTAGGCCTGAGATACGGCTGCTACGACCACCGCAGGGTTGGTCGTGCTCCAAGCAAAGCCGGCAATGGCCTCGCCCACGAACGAGTAGTCAGTGGCGGCTTCACCGCCCACCAGGTCGGAGGTCTCCTGGATCAGTGACCAAGTGACTCCGTTGTCCGTGGAGCGCAATATGCCTGCGCCGTAGTAGGAGTCGAGCGCGCCGTTAGAGTCGCCAGTGCCGGCCAGAATGACTCCCGTACCGCCCGGCTGCACGCTGAGCGCGCCAATGCTGATGGAAGCATCGACCTTGTAGGTCATGGCGCTCACGTTGTCTGTGAGGGGAGTGAAGGTCACGTTCGCAGGGTCGGAGGTGGATGCGTTTTGCGAGGCCCAGACCCCGCCGCCAGTCGTTCCGACATAAAGATGATCTCCGGTGCCATCACTAGGGTCGAGGGCGAGCGCGGTGACGCGGCCCGTGACAAGTCCGTAGTTTTGCGATTGCACGGCGGTGGGGCCAAGAGACTGCCAGACCGGCGGTGTGGATGCAGATTGTGCAAAGGCAGCGAGTTGTAGAAAAGTTACGGCCGCAGCCGCGACCAGCGCCGCTGGGAAGGATCTTCGAATCCGCTGCATCAGGCCATGCGTTCGGGGCAAGCGCACCAAGGCCGAGCACGAACGGAGAATAGACACAGGATGACATGTGTTGTGAAGGTGTGACATCGCGCATCCGGAGCTAGTTCCGGCCCTCCCCTTTCAGCCAGGGGCCCAGAGCCCGGGACGGGCGCTGGCAGACGGACGTCCCATGATGAGAATGCGGTTGATGAGAACGGGAAAATCGCGCTAATTCTACCCGCGTCGCGCGGCACGGATTGTGACGGCGATTACAGGGGGAGGTGGTCGACGTTCGTCCAAGGTTGTGGCTGTTCCGTTGGATCGAGTTAGGCGATTCTAGAAGAGGCGAGTTTGCGGTGCCTCACCGAGATGCGTGCGGATGTAAGCTTGGGCATCAAATTTCTTGGCTGTGGACGCGCCCGTCATGGTGCGGACGACACCAAAGACGGGACGGTCGAACCAGGGACGATCATGTTTACCGACGATGGCCCACGCGATGCCCGCATAGCCGTTGGGATCGCGGCCGTCGAGCTCATATTTGTCGTTGAGGATGACCGCCCAGTCGAACGCGGTGGCAGGATCGGGAGCCCACTCCAGGATCTTCTTGGCCCAGTACATGCGCAGGACATTGTGCATCCAGCCGGTATCGACCATCTGGCGTTGGCCGGCGTTCCACAGGTCGTCGTGGGTTTGGGCATGCTCCAGCTGTTTGAACGTGTACCGAAAGGGCCGAGGATCTCCGGCGTGCTCCAGAAGGGTCTTGCGTGCCCATGGCTCGGCGCACTCCCAGTTGTCGTAGTTGGGGTTGTAGCGCACGAAGAGGGCGGACAGTTCGCGCCAGCCGATCAGTTCATCCAGAAACTTGTCTTTCGCCTGCGCCGGCGCTTTGCCGTTCTTTACGGCGCGCTCCGCAGCGAGAGCGATGGTGATGGGTGAGATGTTGCCAAAGTGCAGGTAGGGCGACATGTGGCTGGTGCCCTTCACCTCCGGGTGATTGCGCAGTTCCTCATAGCGCGCCAGGCGGTGATTCACAAAATCGTTGAGTTCTTTGAGAGCAGCATGAGTTCCGCCCTTGAAGGTGTCGACCGGCTGCACGGTCCTGTCGAGCTTGTCGAAGCCCTTGGTGATGTCCTGGTCGAGCGGGTAAGAGGCGAGGGTACGCTTCGGAGCCCAAGGCCGGTGCGGCTTCAGGTTCTCTGGAGCAACGAGATAGTTGGGCAGCTCGCGTTTCAGGTGAGGACGGAAGTGATGCAGCAGGAAGAAGGCTTTACCGAAGACGCGAGAGGGGACCACCACATCAGCATCCACCGTCCAGTAGGGGATCCTCAGCTTCTGGGCCAGAACGTGCCGCCAGCGTTCCGGTTCGCGGCAAGGGTTCTCGTCGCCGATCAGCATGGCTGCCTGAACTTCTTCGAGGAAGTCCTGCAGGGTGTTATCAGGAGGCCGGCGCACGACGAAGCCGACGCCGCGAGCAGCCGCGTCTTCTGCGACGTCTCGCAGCCCTTGAGCCATAAAGTGGTAATGACGCAGGTTCGCGTTAGGATAGTTCGGGATCACGGAGAAGAAGATAATGACGGGCAGGCCGAGAAGATTGGCGACGTGAACGGCGGTGTCCAGGGCGGGATTGTCCTGCACGCGCATCGCCCGCTGCATCCAGTAGACAACGCAGCGTGCATCGGGGCGGAGTGGGCCGGAGCGGCGAACATGGATGCGAGGGCTCTTTGCGATCTCGTTCAGCTCGGTTGGAAACGCCGGGGCGTCTAGCATGCAATTCCTCGTTAGATTTCACGTCGGCACGACCGTTCAGATGAATGCCTTGATGAAAGGTTAGAGGAGGAGAGATGTCTGGAGAGGACAACAAAGGCCTGCTTAATCAGCTCAGCCAACACTCTGTGGATGAGACGGTAAAACGCCTGAAGGAGATTTTGTGGGATCGAGACATCACGCTCTTCGCGGTGATCGACCATAGCGGTGAAGCTGCGAAGGTCGGGATGGAGATGCCACCGACAAAGCTGCTGATCTTCGGGAATCCGCGAGCAGGGACTCCGATCATGCAAACATCGCCATCGGCAGCAATTGATCTGCCGCTGAAAATGCTGGTTGCCCAGGGCAGCGATGGCCGGGTTTGGATCTCCTGGAACGATCCGGAGTATCTTCGTCACCGCCACGGATTTTCCGCGGAACTGGTAGCTAATCTTGCAGGCGCTGCCAAGCTGGCTGCCGCCGCAGGGGAGTAGAGACGGGAGCGCCGGAAAGCTCCGCACGAAAGCAAAGGGCCGCACGTGGCGGCCCTTAGGCTGAAGCTAAATGCTGGCGAAGATCTCTACCAGCGGCCCCATGCGCGGCTGAAGTAGTCCGATAGAGTCATGGCGACCAAGGTGAGGAAGGTGAAGAGCCCGGCACCTACGGTGAGCTTGGTTAACTTCGAGCTGTACTTCACGTGCATGAAGAACAGGACCACAATTGTGGCTTTGAAGCATGCGATGAGCAGCGCCACGATGGGGTTGAAGACTCCCAATTCAAGGTAGGAGGCCCAGACCGTGAGGCCGGTCATCACCAGCAGAATAGCGCCCACGGTCATGTAGACCACGGGGCTGACCACGTGATTCTGGGAATCGTGGACGTCCTGCTCACCTGGATCGTGGTCGTGCCCGGTGCCGTGCTGCGTGTCGAGATGCTTGTCGTGTGAGCTCATATGCGTATCCCTTATCCGTGCCTGCTGATCAGGTAGAGCAGCGGGAACAGGAAGATCCAAATGATGTCGACGAAGTGCCAGTACAGGCCGAAATTCTCAACGAAGGTGACGTGGCCTGTCGTATAGGCGCCGGCTCTGGCCCGGAAGATCATGTAGCCCAGGATGCCGATACCGATGATCATGTGCAGCGCGTGCATGCCGGTCATCACGAAGTAGAGCGAGAAGTAGACTTCGGTATGACGGGCCATGTCCACCGGCAGGGGCTTATCGCCGTAGGCTTTGGCGGCCTCGTCGGTGTCCGGATTGGTGAACGACTGCAGGCTGAAGTGGAATCCGGGCACGTGGTGCTTTTCAATCTTCTCGGAATACTCGATGCTCTTGATTCCCAAGAAGACCAGACCCAGCACGAACGTGAGTACCAGGCACAGCACCAGCGCGCTCTTGCGGCGCATCTCCGCGCACCATACGCCCATGGCCATGGTGAAGCTGGAGGTGATGAGGACGCCGGTATTGAGCGTGCCCCACAGAATGCTGAGCTGGTGCGATCCGGCGACGAACGCTGGATAGTACCAGTTCCGGTAGATCAGATAGGCGGTAAACAAGCCGCCGAAGAACATGACTTCCGTCAGCAGAAACAGCCACATGGCGAAGCTGGTGGCGTCCACCTGCTGCTCCATGCTTTCGAAATGATGCCGCTGGTAGGGCGGGTGGGCGTGCCCGGCCGCCGCATGGGTGTCGTGAACGATCACCTGACTATCCGACACTCGTCACCTCTTTGACTTTCTCGTTCTGGCGTTCCAGCCATTCATAATCGTAGGCATCCTGCTCCACGATGGGAATCTCCGGGAAGTTCTCGGTGAGCGGCGGCGATTGGATCTGCCACTCGAGGCCAGTAGCCTGCCACGGATTGTTGCCCGCAATCTCACCGTACTTGAGCGACCAGGTGAGATAGAGGATGGGCAACAGATAGCCCACACCCAGGATGGTGGCACCCGCGGTGGAGAAGACGTTCAGCACCTGGAACTCAGCCGGATAGGAAGCGTAGCGGCGGGGCATGCCCAGGGTACCGAGGATGAACTGCGGGAAGAAGGTGAAGTTGAAGCCGATGAAGGTGACCAGCGCGGCCAGCTGCGAGATCTTCTCGGGGTACATGCGGCCGGTCATCTTGGGCCACCAGAAGTGGA
>CBJOJD010000420.1:0-4496 GCA_966443485.1 uncultured bacterium
ACGCACAAGTCGTCCACGGGAGGACCGGGCGGCTATACGGGCGTGATGCATATATCGGCGTCGGAGGAGGACGTGACCAGTACCGAGTCCGAGCCGACGAAGACGAGCAGGCCGGCGAGCGCGATGCCGGTTCCCGCCGCGCCCGCAAAGCCGCAGCGGCCGATGTTTGTGCCGGTGCCTCAGGTCTCGAGCAACGAACCGGTTCAAGGACAGCCGGCACGGACGGAATCAGGCATGGACAGCCGGGCCGCTCAGGCGCAGGCGTGGTTTGCAGAACAAACGGATGCGCAGTTGACGGGCGGACAGGCGCAGGTCCGCCCACTGAGCAACGCCGCGGTGAACGGGCCGAGCACCGCATCCACGGCGGACGGGACGGTGGTGCAGTACCGAGCGGCGCAGTACACGCCTTCCGCGCAGGAGGCGGCGACGGGGGCCTATTCGGCACAGAAGCCCGCGGCGACGGAGCCACAGCCGCAGACAGCGCAACCGGCGGCAGATGCGCCACGAACGACTCGCCGGGAGGCAAAGCGGCGCAAGGCCAAAGCTGCGGCGAAGACGAAGACGGTGCCCACTCTGGCTACCGCTCCGGGCGAGGCGAACCAGCAGCCTGTGCCGATAGAGGCGCAGCAGAGCCTGCCCGAGGCTCCGCAGGCAACGAGCCCTTCGGGCGTGAGCGATGAGCAGCTGCAGGAGCGCAATCTTCCTCCGTTGCGCGGTCCTTGGGTGCGGGTGCAGCGCCAGCCTCGCGCAGTGAGTCCACGCGAAGAGGTGCAGCAGCAGCTTACCTCGCTGGAGAGCAGCTATAGCGGATGGCTGAGCGGAGCGGGAGCGGCCAACTACCGCAGCGGAAATCTCGGGTACGATCGCCTCGCCGCGCTGGAAGCGCCTTTTGAAGCGTCGGCGCCACTGGGGTATCAGGGACGGATCACCATCGTGGCCAAGCCGGTCTTCCTCGATTCGGGACAGGCAGATGGCACAGCGGTGATGCAGGTCCAGGAGGCCACAACGGCGGGGCGCGCGCTGGTCACGATTCCGGAGCCCATCGGCACGGACGTGAATACCGGAGCGACGACTCCGGGCACCACCACAACGACTGCAGCGACGCCTCCGCCGCAGCAGAACGCGACGGGCATCGGCGGAGAGGTGCAGCTCGCGTTTCCAACTTTGTCCCTGGCGGGCGGATATACACCGTACGGATTCCTGGTCGCCAATTGGATGGGGCGCTTTCAATGGCGTCCGGGCAATGGTCCAGTGACGATCAACCTGGTCCGCGACTCGGTGAAGGACTCGCAGCTCTCCTATGGCGGATTGCGCGATCCCGGCACGATGTCTCTCGCCTACCCAGGGAGCGTGTGGGGAGGCGTTGTGGCCAATCAGGGCAACGTGCAGATCGCGCACGGCGATGCGCAGTCGGGCTTCTACGTGGGAGCGGGCGGGCAGTACATCACGGGCTTCCAAGTGCAGACCAACAATCGCATCGAAGGCACGGGAGGCGCTTACTGGCGTGCATATACCGCGCCGGAGTACGGCACGCTGAGCATCGGCGCGAACTTCTTCGGGATGCACTACCAGCACAACGAGAACGCTTTCACCTTCGGCATGGGCGGATACTTCAGCCCGCAGGCGTACTTCCTGGCCAATGTCCCGTTCACGTGGGAAGGCCATTACCTGACGAAGTGGCACTATGAGGTTCTCGGCGGGGTGGGTGTGCAGGCCTTCCAGGAGGACAGCACTCCGCTGTTCCCGCTGGCGGGGCAGAAGGCCAGCGAGATCGCGCTGAACAACGCCGCGCTTCCGGCGGTGACCAGCGTGGGAGCGAACTACAATCTGCGCAGCACGGGTTCGTACCAGATCGGGGATCACTGGTTCGCGGGCGGATTCTTGAGCGCCAACAATACGCGGAACTACAACGCGGTCTCCATCGGGTTTTCGATTCACTACCTGTTCCGGACGCAGCCCTCGACGGCGGCGGGGCCCACGGGCCTGTTCCCCAATGACGGTTTCAGGCCCTTCAACGTGCCGTAAGTCGCTTGTCCTCAGTCGTGGAGGTCACCGGTTGAGGATGAGCTCCCGCTTTGACGGTGGTTCAAAACTCCCTAAATGCATGATTTGGGCGCAACTCCCCCCCCGCTCGGAGGCATCTACCCAAACGAACAGGACAGGCCCATCTGGGTACTGACAGGGCGAGGTGTACTTTTTGAGCAGCATTCTGCGCAGCACCAGGGTCCGCATGACCCTCTCTTCTCTATTCCAGGCGGTACAGGGGGGGCTGGGCGTCAGCGTCACGCCTTCGCACTTCTATTTTCCTGTTCCTAAGCTCAAGGAGTTCCAGAGCAAGGACTGGAGCGCTTGCCGTCCATGCAGCGGGGTGAACTTCCGCGTGGACGAGCAGGTCGATCGCCTGTGTACGGAGTTGCTGCCCTACGTGGCCGAGTGCGATTTCTCAGAGGAGCGGCCAGAGGAAAAGAGCTCCTTCCATTTCAACAATGGCTTTTTCGAGCGCGTTGATGCGGAGATCGCGTATGCGCTGGTGCGTTCGCACAAGCCGCGACGCATTATCGAGATCGGCAGCGGGAACACGACCCTGGTGATGTCGGCGGCGCTGGAGCGTAATGCCCTAGAGGGATCGCCGGGTGAGCTGATCTGCATCGAGCCCTACCCTGCTGCTTATCTCAAGAACGGGGTCAAGCACCTGGCGCAGCTGATCGAGCGGCCGGTGCAGCAGATTCCGTTGGAGCTGTTCCGCACGCTGGAGAAGGACGACATTCTTTTCATCGATTCGAGCCACGTAGTTTCGATGGACAGCGATGTGCTGTACGAAGTGTTACGCATCGTGCCGGAGGTGGCGCCCGGGGTGCTCGTCCACTTTCACGATGTCTTTACCCCGTTGGACTACCCCAAGAAGTTCGTGATGACCAATTTGTGCTTCTGGGGGGAGCAGTATCTGCTGGAGGCGTTTCTGTCGTTCAACTGCGCCTTCAAGGTGATTTGGGCGAGTTCGGCGATGCAGAGGTTCCAGCCGGAGCTGCTGCGCGAGGCCTTTCCGCAATGGGAGGGCAGCTTTGCGCGCATGCCTACGGAGCTGAAGGTATTCGTTCCCAGCCTGGACAGCAAGAACGTGTGGCCATGCAGCTTCTGGATCGCGCGGGACCACTGAAGATGCGTGACGATTCCGGCACTCGAACCACGACATGCTGCATCGTAGGCGGCGGCCCGGCGGGCGTGATGCTCGGGTATCTTCTGGCGCGGCAAGGGGTCCACGTCACGGTACTCGAAAAGCACGCCGATTTCTTTCGTGATTTTCGCGGCGATACGGTCCATCCCTCCACGCTCGAGGTTTTGCGGGAACTGGGGCTGTTGGATGAGTTCCTCAGGTTGCCCCATCAGAAGATCAGCTCGGCAGGCGTCATTGTTGGGAACACGGTCTTCGACGTGGCCGATTTTCGCGGGCTGCCGGTTAGCTGCCCGTTCGTCGCGCTCATGCCGCAATGGGACTTCCTCAATTTTCTATCCGAACACGCTCGCGGGTTCTCTAGCTTTGAATTGCTCATGGAGCATGAGGCGGTCGATCTGCTGCGCGAGGGCGACAGAATCGGCGGAGTGGTGGCGAACAACGCCGGCAGATCGGTAGCCATAGAAGCCGACCTGGTGATTGGCTGTGACGGCCGCCATTCCATGACGAGAAAGGCGGGGCAGCTCCCGGTCAAGGATTACGGGGTACCGATCGATGTCCTCTGGTTCCGAATCAGCCGCCGAGCGGACGATCCGACGCAGGTGCTGGGCAACGTGAACTACGGGAAAGCGCTCATCCTGATCAACCGGGGCAATTATTTTCAGGCTGGCCTGATCATCGCGAAGGGCTCTTATGACCAGATCAAGTCGGAGGGGCTGGCGGCACTGCGGGGTAGCGTCCGCAAGATTGCTCCGTATCTCGGCGAGCGAGTAAACGAACTTCACGATTGGGAGCAGATCAAGATCCTGACGGTGCAGATCAATCGTCTGAAGCGCTGGTACCGGGGCGGCTTGTTGTGTATTGGGGATGCGGCGCACGCGATGTCCCCGGCGGGCGGAGTGGGCATCAACCTTGCCATTCAGGACGCGGTGGCTACGGCGAATTTATTGGCGGATCCACTGCGGGAGGACCACGTATCCGAGCGGCATCTCGCCCTGGTGCAACGGCGGCGCGAGCTTCCAACTCGCATCACGCAGGCGGTACAGATGCTGGCGCACCGCGGGTTTGCTCGCCTCTTCCAGAACCCAGGAGAGATTCGCGTTCCGTGGCAGATGAAGGCCATAGTTCGGATCCCGGGGATTCATGGGGTTCTCGGCCGTGCCGTGGGGATGGGCGCGCGGCCCGAGCACATTCGTGGGGCCGGCCGCAATCAGCCTCGACGTTTGCTGACAACGACGCTCCTGGCGGGCGCGGGGATTGCTGTAGCTTTTGGTGCCATCTACTGGGGATTGCGCAGACAGCGGGAACCGGCTTAACGGACCCG
>CBJOJD010000421.1:0-4487 GCA_966443485.1 uncultured bacterium
TGTTTCGCCGTGGGAATGGTGGGCCGACGTCACGCCGCGCCATCACGACCGGCTGGCGATCGACGACGCCGAGGTCGCGTCGAAACCGCCGTCGGTCAAGTACCGCGGCATCTTCCTCAATGACGAGGATTGGGGTCTGGAGCCCTGGGCGGCGAAGGCAAAGCTGATGTTCAACCCACGCTCATCCCGCCAAGGCACGCTGTAGCCTTCTGCGACGTGCTCCACGCCGGGGATGGATGCGATTCGCTCCTTCATATCCCGATAGAAGCTCTGTACCTGCTGGGGCGTCTTTCCATAGGACATCACGGGCAGATTCACTGCAAGCACGTTGGCGGAGCCGAAGGGAGGACGCGTCTGCTCCAGTTCGAAGAGCGTTCTCATCAACACGCAGGCGCCGGCAAGCAACAAGAACGAGGCAGCGATCTGGGTGATGGCGAAGATGCGCAGGCGGCGGTTGCTGCTTCCGGTGACCCGCGCTCCACGGCCGGTGAGACCGCCCTGAGCTCCCTTGGACGAAGGCAGCCGGGGGATGAAGGCAAGAAAGATGGCAGCCGCGAAGGCCAGCAGGATGCCGAACCAGACCATGCTGAAATCCAGCTTGAGATCGTGCGCCCGCACGCTGAAGCGCTGCGCGTAGCGGCCCAGGATGGCCACCATGGGGATGGCCAGCAGGACGGCCGCGACGGCACCGCTGGTGCAGAGAACCAGGCTTTCCGCCAGCAAGGAGCGGCGTAGCACCGCCGTGCTGGCGCCCAGCGCCGAACGCACCGTCAGCTCCGACTCGCGGCGCACACTGCGCGCCAACACCAGATTGGCGACGTTGGAGCTGGCGATGACAAAGAGCAATCCCGCAGCAGCAAAGAGAATCCACAATACCGAGTTGGCACGCGCGTTGATCTGCTCGTGCATACGGGTGATGCTGATCGAATAGTGGTCGTCTGGCTTGTAGATGTCAGGGTGTTGCGAGGTCATCGAACTGTAGACCGTGCGTAGCTCGGCGCGAGCAGCATCGAGGGTCGCGCCTGGGGCCAGCCGCCCGAAGACTTCCGTCATGCGATGCTCGCGTCCCTGCACCATGGTGGCCGAAAGATGATGGGGACTGGTAACCACGTTGGCAATGATCTCGGTGGCCACTGGATAGGGCACGGAGGGTTCCAAGACGCCGACAACCGTGGCGGAGCGGGCGCCCATCGCGCTTTCAAGGCGGACGATCTTTCCCAGAACGCTGGGATCCGAGTGCAAGGAGTCTCGCCAGAAGCCGTAGGTCAGCACCACCGCACCAGCGGCGTTGGGACCGTCGTCTGCCGGGCCGAGCAGGCGGCCCAGCACCGGGTGCAGACCCATCACCTCGAAGTAATGGCCGTCCACCACGCCGGCAGGGATCTCGCGCGGCGTTCCTAAGCCCACGATGGTGAAGTCGATGCTGGAGAAGGTGCCAAGCTCCTGAATGGTCTTCAGGCTGGAACCGATGTCCTGAATCTCCGGGACCGAGAAGGTGGTGTTGGTGTCGCCCAGGCCAGGCGCACTCTGGCGGAGGTAGAGGAGCCGGTCTTCGTCGCGATTGGCCAGGGGGCGCAGCAGCACTGCCCGCACCACGCTGAAGATGGCAGCATTCGCTCCGATGCCCAGTGCCAGGGTAAGTGCCACGGTGACCCACAGCGCGGGCACGCGGGAGAGAGAGCGGATGGCGATTTTCAGATCGCGAAGGAAAGACATGCGGGCCTCCGAGGGGAAGGTCAGTTGACGAATACGTTGATATCAACTATTCTCGGGTTGTGTCAAGGGAAAAAGCGCTCCCGTACTCCACCACTCTTCTGGTCAAGGATCGGTGTCTCTGCCTGCATGTGCAGCGAGCGGCGCGGGCCCTGGCGCGGCGATTCGACGAGGCTTTTCGCCCGTTTGGGCTGACCAACGGACAGTTCTCGCTGTTGATGTCGCTCAATCGCCCGGAACCACCGCCGATGGGGCCGGTGGCGTCGTTCCTGGCAATGGACCGGACCACGCTGACCGCGGCGTTGAAGCCGCTGGAGCGGCGGGGGCTGGTGAAGGTGGAGCAGGATCCTTCAGACCGGAGAAGCCGAATCCTCATCCTGACCGATGAGGGGCGGAATCTGATGGCCCAGGCGCTTCCAGTGTGGGAACGAACGCACGACGAAGTGGATCAACTGCTCACGGAAGATCTGGACACGCTGCGCAAGGGCCTGCTCGCCATCTCCCGGACCTGAGCAGCGAGCACGATCAAAGCCGTTCGAAGATTCCCGCAGCTCCCATGCCGCCGCCCACGCACATTGTGACCATGCCGTAGCGCGCCTTGCGACGGTGCATCTCGCTGAGCAACGTCGCCGTCAGCTTGGCCCCGGTGCAGCCCAGCGGGTGGCCAAGGGCGATAGCCCCGCCGTTCACGTTGACCTTGTCGGGATCAAGTCCGAGGGTGCGGATAACCGCCAGCGACTGCGCGGCGAAGGCTTCGTTCAACTCGATCAGATCGATGTCCTCCAGCTTGAGCCCGGCGAGTTTCAATGCCTTGGGGATGGCGTAGATCGGTCCGACACCCATCTCCTCTGGCAAACAGCCGGCGGCGGTATACGCGACCAGCCGGGCCAGGGGGCGGATGCCGAGTGCACTGGCACGCCCGGCCTCCATCAACACAGTGGCCGCGGCCCCATCGGAGGTCTGCGATGAGTTCCCTGCCGTGACGGTGCCCTGCGCGTGAAAGGCGGGCTTGAGCTTGGCGAGAGCTTCCGCAGAGGTGTCGGCGCGCGGTCCCTCATCCGCAGCAAAGATCTTGTCTTCAATGCGCGGCTGGCCGGCCTTCGCCGAGGGCGAAGCGGTCCTGACATCGACGGGCACAATCTCGTCTGCGAAGGCGCCAGCACCTTGCGCACTGACGGCCTTCTTGTGGCTGGCCAGAGCAAATGCGTCCTGATCGTCGCGAGAGATGTTGTAGTGCCGGGCCACGCGCTCCGCCGTGAGGCCCATGGTCAGCAGGGAGGCGGGATAGTGCTCGGCGAGCCAGGGATTGGGGCTAGGCTTGTTGCCGCCCATGGGGATCATGCTCATGGATTCTGCCCCGCCAGCCAGCACGACGCGGTCGCCGCCGGCGCGGATGCGCATGTCGGCCAGGGCAATCGCCTCCAGCCCCGAGGAGCAGAGACGGTTCACGGTGACGCCGGGCACCTCGACGGGAAGGCCCGCGCGCAGTGCGGCAAAGCGCGCCAGGTTGAAGCCGGCCTCGCCTTCGGGCTGCGCGCACCCCAGGATGACGTCATCGACTTCGGCGGTATCGAGGGCCGGGACCCTGTCCAAAGCACCGCGCAGCGCAACGGCCGCTAGATCGTCGGGACGGGTAGTGGCCAGAGTTCCTTTGGGAGCGCGGCCTACGGGGGTACGGACGGCGGAGACCAGAACAGCTTCAGGCATAGACCCTCCCGGCGGTGAACACGGTCAGCAGAACAGCGGTGGACCGGGTGTTCCCTTGGCCATTCATAGACCGCGCACCCAGGGGCGGTCAAACGCGAGGCTTAAGGCAGATCAACGAGGCTCCAGCTTCCAGCGGAGTAGTAGCGGTACACGGTGCGCTGGTCGAGGACGGAGTCGGCGATGGCATCGTGCTTCAGATAAGCAGGGCGGGGCTTCATGCCAATCTGCGCCTGGTGCACGGTCTCCGGTGAGGCGGGGTCGATGCCCCAGTTGAAGCCCCAGGTCACCGTTCCGATGTGTGGCTGGAGGCGGTCGGTCTCGGGAGAACTGGCCAACTCCGCGTACCTGCCCTGCGCGCTGCCGAAGAACACCAGCAGGGAGACGGTGCCCTGGCGGGAACACAACACAGCCCAATCAGAGGAGCCTGGGTTTTCAAAGCTGGCGTGGATTACGTTTTCAGGACCATGAGCCTGGTAGGTCTGCGGAATGGTGCAACGCAAGTCCTCCAAGGTGGTGGAGACTGCAGCCGGCAGACTGGGATAGGAGATGATGGGCAGGTGTCGAATCTGATAGCGAACTGCTCCGGAAGGCCGGTCGATCCATCCAGCGGAGATCAAGGGATCGGCCTGCTGCGCCACGAGAGCGGGCGCAACCAGCAGGATCAGGAGGACTCGCGCAGTTTGAAGCAATGAGGACATGCTGGGGTCAAACAGCACTCTATGCCGCAGCCCGGGGCATTGCAAGTTTGCGAATCACAGCAGGCCGATGCTCTAGTTGCGCAGCGGCTTACCGGTCTTGAGGGTGAAGGCGATCCGCTCCTGTGTCTTGCGTTCGCCACAGAGCGAGAGAAAGGCTTCGCGTTCGAGATCGAGCAGGTACTGCTCACTCATGAGAGAGCCCGCCGTCACGCGCCCACCGGCCAGGATGTAGGCAGCCCATCGCGCCACCTTCTGGTCGTGTTCGGAGGCGAAGCCGGCCTCGCCCATGAGGAAGACTCCGGTCTCCATCGCGGCCAATGCGGCTATGCCGGGCGCAGGAATCTGCGTGCGCGGCACAGGGGCCGTGTA
>CBJOJD010000422.1:0-4480 GCA_966443485.1 uncultured bacterium
TTGACCGATGATTCGATCAGGCGGCTCAAGACGGGAACCCTCCACACTCCTACCCGATCGCAGGTTGACACACTGTGTCGGTCGCGGACCTCTCGGATGAAACCGAGAATGTGAGATTCACTTCGGCCTACTACTTGTCAGATTCCACCCTTGTCGCCGGCAGTAGCTTTTTGAAAAGCGTGAGCATCTCCACCGGGAGCGGAAAGACGATGGTGGTGTTCTTTTCCACTCCAATTTCAGTGAGCGTTTGCAGGTAGCGCAACTGAATTGTGATGGGCTGCGTGGATAACAATGCAGCAGCGTCGACCAGCTTTTGGGCGGCATTGAACTCGCCTTCGGCATGAATAATCTTCGCGCGCTTTTCGCGTTCTGCCTCCGCCTGCTTAGCCATGGCACGCTGCATCTGTTCGGGCAGATCCACTTGCTTCACTTCCACTGAAACGACCTTCACGCCAAACGGCTCAGTGCGCTGGTCGATGATGGATTGTATGCGCAAGTTGAGCTTGTCCCGATGACTCAGCAACTCGTCCAGTTCGACCTCGCCCAGCACCGAACGCAGCGTCGTCTGGGCGAACTGCGAGGTCTGGTTGACGTAGTCGACCACCTTGATGGCGGCGTTGTTCGGGTTGACAACGTAGAGGGTAATCACGGCATCCACCTTGATCGTAACGTTGTCGCGAGTAATCACGTCCTGGGGCGGAACCACGAATACTTGTTGACGTAGTGAAATGCGCACCATCTGGTCTATGGGCCTGAAGACTAGAATGATTCCCGGCCCCTTGGGCGCCGGCAGGGAGCGGCCCAGGCGGAAGATTACCGCGCGCTCGTATTCTCGTAGGATCTTGATCGAGTTGAGCAGGTAGAGGACGACGATCGCTGCAATGACAAGCATCGGAATCGAGAATTCAGACATTGGCTTCCTCGTTGAGCAGGCACATGCATGCCGGTCTCACGACCAGCGTATGACTCGCAGAGCCACAATCCTGTGCACAAATGCACACTCGCTTTGCCATTCTGTTCGTAACCGGCCGCCCCGGCATTGAAGATACGCTGGTGCTGTCCAATCGTCTCATCGTCAACTTGCGCTGCCAGGACCTCTGCTTCACCAGGAAAGGACGGTGGCGGGCTGGCGCGTCGTACTTCTTCGGCCTTTGCCTCACTTCTGCGCAGGCGGAACATTAGGGGCGGCATTTGCGATCGATGAGGCGGACTGCTTGAAGGCACCAGCGCGATGACTAGTGCCGCAAATCCCTATCTTCGGTCCCGCGCAAGTTACTCCGACACGATTGGTACTGCTCGAATGTACTACCGACGATCCGGCGGCGGTATTGTGGCAATCGTGCGCGCTTCCTCCCTCGTCAGTCGGGATAGATCGCAGTAGCCGTAACCGGTTTGGCAGGCTTTTAGGTTCCGGCGCTGCTCCTTGCCCCTCAAGGCAATAACTTCAGATGCGGTCAGTAGGGAGTAATCGCAGGATTCCTTGCCATCCATGCATGCGGAACTGTTACGTTGGCGGTTTGCAAATTCCACGGTGCGCGCTTCCGATGAGCTCAGCTTGGATCGGTCGCATGGGCCCCATCCCTCTGAGCAGTATGAGAGATTGCGCATGCGATTTGCGGCAGAAATTCCCTTTGCTTCAGATTGAGTGAGCATGGAGCCATCGCAGGGCCCTATTAGATCACTGCAATTGGAGACATTGCGCTGGTGAACAGCGAGAGCTAAATCGCTCATTTCCTGCTTGGTCAGCTTCGAGGTGTCACAGGGTTGTCTGCCGTCTTTACAGCGGGAAATATTCTGCTGATGCTCAGCGAGTGCAACTGCACGCAACTCCCGGATCGAGAGTTCATGGCGCTCGCACACTCCGATTCCATCCATGCAATTGGAAACGTTACTCTGGTGATGGGCGACATTCAACGCGACGATTTCTAGGTCTGTGAGTTGGGTGCGATCACACGTGTTCTCGCCAGCCCTGCAATCAACGACGTTGCGCTGGTGCAAGCTGACCGCGACACTGTGGGATTCCGCATCGTTGAGATCGGCACGGTTGCAGGATTCCAGCCCCTTTTTGCAGGCCGACAAGTTATCTTCGTGTTCTGACACTTGCGCAAACAGAGAGCCATTCCAACATCCGAAAAAGACCAGCAAGAAGCAGAGAGTAATTCGTGCGATGACTTTCATCAGATCCTCGCTCCAGCAGGATGAGTATCGAGCCTGGTTAATTTGCGTGTTTTGGCAACAAATCGGTCAGCCCCACCAGAACCGATATTGGAAGTCGAATGGTCTGTATGGTTGGATCATTGTCACTGATAACACGAATCGCTACCCAACTTCCATCGATGAATGGATCTGACGCTATCTCGAAATGTTCGCCGTATAGAGTCACGCGTTTACCTGCAATGTAACCGAGGTCGATTAGTCTTTTGCAGTCAGTGGACTGTGGGTGATTGCTGATGTTCGTCTCTGGGATCGCGGTAAGGCTATGCGGCATGAGGCACCTCGGTGGTGAGAGCATTGCGTTGTTCGTTCCCCTGCCGGCCGTTCGATGAGGCACTGCAGTTAGAGTGCTTAACTCCGGAACGCGAGAATCAGCCGAGAAGAAGGACGCGCTTGTCACCTTGATCTTCAACTTTGGGGGCAGAGAATGCTGATCCAAACAGCTCACTCGCTCGAGTGTGCGAAAAGTACAGGATGTCGCGCTGGTCAGCGCATACAGATCAAGCCTGCTCGGCTCTGAGCAATGGCAGATTGATGCTCGCCAGGCGAAGAGGGGATATGCGCTGGGTGACTATTCACTGAATGGGACACCAAACGTTAGAAGAGCTACGCGAGGAGGGCGATGTTGTGTACCAATAATCTTGGGCGCTCTTCCCATCTCTTCCCAGACCTGAATTGCAGGTGCGTTCATATAAAGCAGCCGCACCTGTTCGCGAGTCGCACCCCGGAGGCTATAGATGCTGATCGTCGTCAAGAGTCGAGTCTGGCCAGACCGTAGCAGATATGGCCCCATGCTAACGGCAGGTGAATTCTCAATGCTTTGCAAGTCTTCCGCACTCTGGGCAACAATTTGATAATTCTGTTCAGCCGGAACGTGGTTCGCGATGAGGCTCTCTAGAAGATCATTGGACGTAGTGCCGGAGTCATGTTGCGGATCAATCATTGCGCGGCCCGCAAGGAAAACCAGTAGTACCGCCGCCAGCAAAACATGCAACGAACCGGTCGGAGAGCAAACATTCCGAAGAGGCCATCGAGAGAACGCAACTCTGCAGGCTTGAATTGCGTTGAGTTGCAGCGAGGGCACATTCGCCGAATCCACAGCACCCGCGGCAACCAACCTGGCCACGTAATTGTTTCAGCGCTCATACCGAACTTCCTTTCAACTTAACGCAGGCATGAATCACAGGTCAGATCCGTTTCCTGAGTGAGAATTCGCATCCAGCCATGCGAGGAGGCAACGTATGCTTCCTGTGGCCACGGCAACGGTCGAGTCGGCCGCCCCATAATAGAGGTGCATCGTGTCGCCGTCTGCGTCGATGGTTTGTCCGCAAGGAAATACAACGTCGTTCACGTCTCCGACGCGCTCGTAAGGAGCTTCCGGCCCGAACACCCACGAGCCTCCGCGCTTCAGGCAGATCTCTGGATGTTCGAGATCGAAGAGCGCCAGGCCGAGACGGTAGATGCTTCCCGAGGCTGTCTGCCGCACTCCGTGGTAGATCATCAGCCAACCTTTGGGGGTTCGAATGGGAGGAGAGCACAGGCCAATTTTGTTTGCATCCCACCATCCCCCGCGTCGTGCCTCCAGAATCACCTTATGGCTGCCCCAATGTCGCAAATCGGGTGAGTAAGAGATCCACATGTGAGCGCCGGTGGTCGTCATTGGCCGATGAATCAAAGCCCAGTAGCCATTGATCCTCCTCGGCAGTAGAGCGGCATCCTTATCTTCAGGCGGCATGATTACACCAAATCGTTCAAAGCTCCGAAAGTCTTTGGTCAGTGCCAAAGAGACGCCCGGACCACCTCGCGCGAAGGAAGTGTATGCCACCGCGTATTGCTCGAGTTCCGGGACGTAAGTAATGCGAGGATCTTCGATGCCCCAGATCTCCTCGGGGTATTCGTCCGGACTCGCCACGAGCGTCGGCTGGGCATCGATGCGCCATCCATCAATACCATTCTCCGAGCGAGCCGCGCACAGGTGCGATAGGCCACTCCGGTCTTCCACCCGACAAAGCAAAAGAGTGTCCCCGTCTGGTAGTCGCACGGCTCCTGCATTGAAGACGCTGTTGATGGCATACGGCCATTCCTGCAGGCTGAGAATTGGATTCCCGGCGTAGCGCGTAAACAGATGGAGGTCTATACATGGCTCCGACTTCGGCCCTGTCGTCGCGTGCGTCTCGGGTAACCTGACTGGATCAGTAAGTGGCTTCAAATGGATAGACTCATTGCCTCGGCCTGTTCTGCTGCATGGATGGCTTTGGATCCCTGC
>CBJOJD010000423.1:0-4478 GCA_966443485.1 uncultured bacterium
TCAGGCTCTGCCACTCCTCGACATTGGCGATGTTCAGCTTCTGGTTGAGCATCATATCCAGTGGATTCCAGATCAACCGCCAGCCGTAGGGGTTCACCAGCAGAGCGCCCACAGTGACTGCGCAGGCTGTCAGCACCTTCTTCCGCTCAGCCTTTTCCCAGGCGCGCTGAGTGAAGATGCCGATGTTGCACGAGAACAAGCCATTGGCCACATACAGCGCGAGCAGTCCCAGGCCAATGAACCAGCTCCCGTGCAAATTGATCCAGAGACAAAACAAGGGGGGGAGCGCCCATGCCCAACGGAAGTGTCCTCGCTCCATCTCCTCAAAGATGGCGAGTTCTGCGGCCATCGCAGGGTATGCAAACAAGATGGTCCGCGGTCCACTGTTCACCGTCATCAGCACGAATGCCAAAGCCGCCGTCCAGAACGCGGCAGAGATGTGTCCCGAGCGCCGGTAGGCGCGGGCATAGGCCAACAGCACATTGGCGGAGAGCGCCATCCACGTCACCAGGTACAGTCCGCGCAGTCCCAGTGCCCGGTAGCCCAGCCAGAATGGAATCTCGGAGAGCCACTCCGGGTTGACCCAGGGCTTGGCTGCCACGGAAAACGAATAGGGATCGGCGTGCAGAAAGTGAAGCTTAGCGAACAAGAGCCGTGCATCGGCCAGGTGCCACCACAGATCCGAGTCGCGCAAGAAGTCCCCGCCATGCGAGAGAGGCTGGGCCAGCACCGCCGGCAGCAGCACCAGCATGGTGGCCTGGAAAAGGTGGCGGCTAAAGATGGTGCGGAAGGCACGGCTCAACCAAGATCCGGGCGCGGCGGGGGCGCCGAGAACCAGGGGGATCTCGCGGGTCGAGGTTTCAAACGGCATCTCCTTATAGATCGGACGCAGCAGCGGGAAGGATCAGTGCGTCCCGGCAGCCAAGATGCCGAGCTGTTCGGGCTGGCGGACCCAATCCCGCCTTAAGCCGCTCCTTCAGCAAACCTTAAGGCGGTTTTCGTATAGTACGGAACGATGTCCTTCTTGCGTGCACGGTTCTTGTGGATCCCAGTTTCCCTGCTTTTGTTGACGGGTTCCGGAATGGCTCAGGCGCCCGCGCCCTCCGCTCCCGCGCAGCCGGCCGCGCTCTCCTTGGACGACGCAATCCGGCTGGCCGAGGCCAATGAACCCGCCTTCGCCGCCGCCGCCGCAGAGAGCCGGGCTACGGCCCTGGAGCGGCGCGATGCCAAAGCCGCGCTCCTGCCCTCGGTCGTCTACCACAACCAGTACCTCTACACTCAGTCCAATCACGCTAAGTCCGCCCCAGCCGCCTCCAGCGGTGGCACCAGCGAATCCCTGCCCATCTTCATCGCCAACAATGCGGTGCACGAGTACATCAGCCAGGGATCAGTCACCGAGAACATTGGCCTGGCGGGTGTGGCTGCGGTGCGCCTGGCGGATGCCAATGCCGCGCGCGCACAAGCTGAAGCGGAAGTCGCCCGCCGCGGGCTGGTCGCCACCGTGGTCGGCTTGTACTACAGCCTGCGTTCGGGACAGGAGAAGCTGGCCGTCGCCCAGCGTGCGTTGGATGAGGCCAACCACTTCGTCGACGTAACCCAGAAACGCGAGAGCGCCCGGGAATCCGCGCATGCCGACGTCATCAAGGCGCGTCTCGGGCAGCAGCAGCGCGCGCGCGATATGGCCGAAGCCAAACTGGACGGTGAGAAGGCCCGCCTCGAACTCGGCGTGCTCCTCTATCCCGACCCCGCTACTCCCTTCACGGTTGCGGATGAGCAGGCGCCGCCCCTGCTCCCCGATCAGCAGACCGTCGAGACCGCCGCCAACGCGAACAATCCTGAGCTGCGCAGCGCCCTCGCATCGCTGGCCATGAGCAAGGCTGCGACCGCGAGTGCCTGGGCCGGGCTTGCTCCCGATCTCAGCCTCAACTACTCCTACGGCATCGACGCGCCGCAGTTTGCCAAGCGCTCTCCCGATGGCACGCGCAATCTTGGCTACTCGGCAACCGCCACCTTGGACATTCCTATCTGGGATTGGCTCACTGCAGAACGCAAAGTGAAAGAGGCGCATATTCGCGCGCAAGCCACCCAGGTTGCTCTCACCGCAGCGCAACGGCGTCTGCTGGCCGACTTGACCGAGTTCTACCACGAGGCCGAGGTCGCTCGCCAGGAACTCGCCTCCTTAGATCAGAGCGTGGCCGACGCTCGCGAAAGCCTGCGCCTCACCAACCTTCGCTACGTCAACGGAGAGGGCACCGTGCTCGACGTTGTGGATGCACAGAACACCCTGGTTACCGCGGAGAATGCGCAGGTGGATGGAATGGTTCGCTATCACGTTGCTCTCGCTCAGCTGCAGACGCTCACAGGAAGGCTATAACGCATGAACCAACTCCATCGATCCCACGCGACCAGAGCTCTAGCTGCGCCCTGCTGTGCGTTGCTGCTGGTGAGCCTTGTAGCACTGGGCTGCAAAAAGAAGGCGGAGGAAGGCGGTGAGACCGCGGTGGCAGTTCAGGCTCAGCACCCCACCGTGGGGCCCATCTCTGAAGAGATAGCCGCGGATGCGGTGCTCGCGCCGCTGGCCCAGGCAGCCATCGCCCCCCGCATCAGCTCCACCATCACCAAAGAGCTGGTCCAGCGTGGCGCGCGCGTGCACAAGGGACAGCTTCTCATCACCTTGGAGGACCGCGATCTGCGCGGTGCCGCACTCGACTCCAAGGGCAGCTTCACCCAGGCCCAGGCAGCATATACCTCCGCCACCCTGGCCACCATCCCCGAAGACGCGCAGAAGGCGCAGCTCGATGTCGATCAAGCCAAGGCCAACCTTGAGGTCGCGCAGCGCACTGCCGAAGAGCGCAAGCGCTTGTTGAAGGATGGAGCTATCGCCGGCCGCGACGTGGACCTCGCCGTCGCTGCCGCCGTGCAGGCACAGGCAGCATACGACCAGGCCGTCAAACACCTCGCCAATCTTCAGAACACGACCCAGAAGGCCAACGTCGAATCCGCCCAAGGGCAGCTCTCTTCCGCGCAAGGCAAGCTGCAAAACGCGGAGGCCCAGGTAAGCTACGCGAGCCTCTACAGCCCCATCGATGGCGTGGTCACCGATCGCCCCCTCTTCCCGGGAGAGATGGCCGCGGCCGGCACTCCTGTGATCACGGTGATGGACACCTCATCGCTCGTCGCTAAGTTGCATATCGCCCAGGCCGCCGCGCAAAAGCTGAAGGTGGGTGGACAGGCCGAGCTCAGCATTCCCGGCGTCCCCGAGCCGCAAACCGCGTCCATCTTTCTCATCAGTCCCGCACTCGATCCGGGCTCCACGACCGTGGAGATCTGGCTGAAGCTGCCGAACCCGGACGGCCGTTTCAAGGTGGGAACCCCCGCGCACGCCATCATCCACGGCACCACCATCCAAAATGCAGTGCAGTTGCCTCCGGGCGCTATCTTGCCCGCCGACGATGGATCCACCAACGTGCTGGTAGTCGGCGCTGACAGCGTGGCGCACAAGCGTCCGGTGACGGTCGGCTTGCGCACCAGGCAAAGCGTGCAGATCCTCAACGGGGTTGGCACCGCCGACAATGTCGTCACTGAAGGTGGATACGGCCTGGACGATGGCGCTAAGGTCGACGTGGGCGGCAAGACCGACGATAACCCTGAGACGAAGAGCGGCAAGCGCAGCACGGATGAGGACAAGGACTAATGGCTGCTCCCCAGACCTCCCCGGCCCCGACACTGCATTCGCCCTCGGACAGCTTCTGGCTCCCGCGTTGGGTGCGCACCATCTTCTTCGTGGCGGTGGCGCTTACCTTCGCTGGTATCTTCGCGTTCTTCCAGACACCCATCTCCGTCTTTCCTGAGACCAACTTCCCGCGTGTTGTGATCGGCGTCGACAACGGCGTGATGCCCGTCGAGCAGATGCAGGTCACCATCACCAAACCCATTGAAGATGCGGTCAACGCCGTGCCTGGGCTGCTCACCGTGCGTTCCAATACCAGCCGTGGCTCGGCCGAGGTCAGCCTGTTCTTCGATTGGTCGGTGGACATGTTCCGTACGCTGGAGTACGTCAACTCCGCGGTCGCGCGCGTGCAGCAGGAACTGCCTTCCACCGCCAGGATCACCGTCAATCGGCTTACCTTCGCCACCTTCCCGATCGTGGGATACAGCCTGACCTCTCCGTCGCACACGGTTTCGCAGAGCGATCTGTGGGAACTCGCCACCTACACCCTCAAGCCGCCTCTGAATCGTGTCCGAGGCGTGGCCATGGTGACGGTGCAAGGCGGCCAGATCCCGGAGTACCACGTCGTCCCCAACCTCGCGCGCCTGCAGGCCTCCGGCGTGACCATCCTCGACCTTGCCAATGCTATCGGCGCCGCCAACACCATCGATTCGCCTGGGCTCTATAACCAGGATCATCAACTCGTGCTCGCCCTGGTGGGATCGCAGGCCCACGACATCGAAAGCCTGCGCCAGCTCACCGTGAAGAC
>CBJOJD010000424.1:0-4474 GCA_966443485.1 uncultured bacterium
CAACACTCGCCTGCGATCCAACAATGCCAACTTTGCTGTCGAGAGGAGATCCCACAAAAGCTGGATATTGGAAACCAAAGGGATAGGCGTTCTGCGTACCGTAGCCGAAGACCGGTGCGGCGGTTGATCCGTTGTTGAAGAAGGTTGGAACAATGAAGCCAGGCGGATTGCCCTTGAGACCATTTTCCGCATTGCCCAGCGTGAAATAGTCGTGATAAAGCCCGACGCCGCCACGGACAACCCACTTACCGTCCCCGAAGGGGTCATACGCAAAGCCCACGCGGGGACTAAAGACCCAGTTCAGATCCTGGTTGAAGACGTGCGACTGTTGCTTCATGTAGCCGCTGGTCACCTGCTGAGCAAGCGTCGATCCACTTGCCAGATGAAAGTTGGCCAGCACGGTTCCTGACAGCGCCGTATAAGGATTGCCATAGTTGTCGTAGCGGATACCGTAGTTCACGGTCAATTTACGATTGGCCTTCCAGGTATCCTCGGCAAACAGCCCGAACGTGGTCTCCTTGTAGCCATAGTTTCCTGGCATGGGTTTACCGGTGACAGGATTGTACGAAAGGCCGCTCTCGCTATACGGATCATCGTTGATCAGGTTGATCATGTTGCTGTAATAGAGGTTCGGGATGCCATAGGCTCCGGCGAAGAGTGCAATGTCGTCGCCCCGCCATGCCTCAAAACCGGCCTTGTAACTGTGCGATCCAGCGATGTGCGTAAGTACATCGCGCCAGTGATAGCTGTGCTGGATGTAATCGCCATCGGCGAATCCATCACCCCAGCCGACACCAAGCTGATTCACATTGACGATTGGCACTGTGAACAGCCCCGTCTTGGACACGATACCCTCAATTCGGTTGTAGCCGAAGATGGCCTCGTTCAGCGTGGAGTCTGAGAAGGTGTGCGTCTCGTTGGCCTGCAAGGAGAATGTGTAGTAGTTGTTGCTTGTCGCGAATGCTGGACGAATGCTTGGGCCACCCTGGTTGATTGTGTTACGGAAGAACTGACCATAGATACGGTCTTTGCTGAAGTATTTGTCCACGCGCACGTTGTACTGCTTCGCGTTGTTGTAGCTCGAAGAATTGAAGAATCCTTGATTCAAGACCGGAGTGCTGCAGGGAATGTTGTCGTAGGCCGGAGTTTCGCACTGTCCCGGCCACAACTGGCCGGCCGTCTCTACGTACTGGCTGCCCGGCAGTGTCGTCGCTCCGCTTGGCTTATACTTCGCCATGAGCTGCACCTCAGGACTATTTGGCTGTGCCTGCTGTGCAAATGCCAGAAATTCCGGAGCTTCATACCAGGCGCGAGAACCGCCGTTGGAGGTCAACGACAGATAGGGCTCGTAGTCGACGAAGAAGAAGAACTGCTTGTGCGGAACAATGGGACCGCCCACACCGAAGGACATATTATTCGAGTGATATGGATTGAGCGGAGTCGGTTGCGGTACCCCGAATTCGCCCCGCGCCGTCAGCCCCTGATAAGTGAAGAAGTCGCTCGCATATCCATGAAAGTTGTTCGTACCGGACTTGGTGGTCATCACCATCTGGATGGAGCTTGCTCGACCGTAGTCAACCGTGTAGGTATTCACCTGGACGCTTTCCTCTTGGATCGCGTCAGCATTGGGCGTGAGATTGAGAACTCCCGGTCGAATACTGCTCGTCACATCCATCCCGTCAACGACGAACTGGTTGCCATTCGAGCCACGCCCGTTGGCGCTCGCATCCACGGAGTTCTCAGGAGCGAACGTCATGCAACATGCCGAGCCGAGCCCTGTTACACCCGGCGTCAAGACGATCATGGTTGTGGGATTTCGGTTCGCCAGCGGCAGGCTTAGCAGCTGCTCCCTGCTGAGCGTCTGCTCGTTGCGGCTGTCTGAGGTATCGAGCAGCGGCGCTTCTGACGTGACGGTTACGCTGGATGAGACGGACGCCACGCTCAGTACCAGCGGCACGTCTCGTGTCTGATCTGTCGTCAACGTGAACGCGACCGACGCGGCGTTGAAGCCGTTCATGGTGGCCGAGGCCTTATAGTTCCCCGGCGCCAAGCTAACAAACCGGTATACGCCGTTCAAATCGCTCTTGGAGGTTTTTGTGACTCCGGTGTTTTCGTCCGTCAGCGTCACGCTCACTTGCGGAATCACAGAGCCATTCGAGTCCTGAACCGTGCCTTGAACTCCGCCGGAAAACTGTGCCCAGCATCCGGCTGTTCCAAACACTACGAACAGGAATGCGAGCAGACTACGTACTTTTGTGGTCATCTTGATGGCCTCTCTGGAGAATGGATTGGCGTGCCTGATCACTTTGCTTGGTCGCTCTGGTCTTGTGCTAGGTCTGTGCGCCACGCGTATACAAGCTGAAAACGTTATCAATCACGTCTACTTCAGGAGTGCCACCAACCTTACGCCCCGGGAACAAGACATGCATAAGCTGAACCGACCATGTGCGCATAGTCCATATGAACTATCTCGGAGCCTTGCCCATTCCGCTGCGCAGCGCGTAAACTTCTGCCCACCTGGGATGAAATCACACAACGAATGCTGCCGCGTGATTGCTTCAATGACGAGACTGTCTATTGGAACGTGCTTCGCCAGCATTGCTCTGCTTTGCAGTGCCTGTAATTCACATCGGCAACAGGCGATCGCCGTTGTGCCCCAGACTGAGAGTGTGATGCCATGGGAGGTTGCCCACGCAGGCGTAGAGGCCGCTGCGGCTTCCACCGGAGTCTCTGTCCACTGGAGCGCGCCACCACGCGAAGACGATGTGGAAGCACAGGTTGCCCTGGTGGATCGCATCGTTGCGAGCCGGCAGTATCAAGGGCTTGTACTTGCTCCAGATCAGGCCCTTGCGCTCATCAGTCCGGTGCAGCGGGCTCTCAATCACGACATCGCGACGGTGGTCATCGGCTCGCCCCTTCCCGTCCCCGGAGGCAACAGGCTCTCCTATGTCATCAACGACGATGAGGAGGGCGGCAGACTGGCTGCCGAGCGTGCGGCTCGCATCCTGCACGGACACGGAACAGTGGCGGTGCTCGGCATCAATCCGGACATCACGGGAATCATGGTGCGCGCACGCGCCTTCGAACGTGTGCTTTCGCAGATTGCTCCAGGCATCCACATCGTTGAGAAACGAATGGGGTCGTTCAACGTGTCGCATGAGCAGCAGGTTGCAGAAGAAGTGCTGCGAGCCAACCCATCGTTGGATGCCATTGTTGCCCTTATGTGGACCACAATCAATGGCAGCCTGTCGGCGCTCGATAGCACCCGTCCAAAGAGTCTTGTCCATGTCATCGGCTTCGACATCGCTGACCTGCCGCCTTTCGATGAGCAGCAGAGTCTCGACAGTATTGTGCAGGCGGATACACGATCCATGGGCTATGATGCGGTTGAATTGCTGCACGCACGCGCTCTCGGAAAGCCGGTCCCCGCCTTGGTTCGGATTCACCCCACTCTGATCACGCGAGAGAACATCGATAGTCCAGAGGTGCACCAGATGCTCTCCCAGGACTGGAAAGCTCGTAGCCGGGAGTGGAATTTAGAACAATGAATCGCTCCCACCTCATCGGACGCAGCTCCCTCGCAGCATTTCTGATATGCCTGGTTGCAGGATTAACGGTTTGGGGTATCCGCGCCTATCGCCGTAGCTCCGGACAGAATCTCCCCTACCATGATTCTTTTGCGAAAGGAAGGGCAGATGAATGGAAGGCGCTGGGAGGCACCTGGGACATCTCCAACGGAGTAATGCGGAACGACTCCGACGAACTGGGCGCCAAGCTGCTGACAGGTTCTCCCTATTGGCGTAACTACCTGATTGAGGCCGACGTAAGTCTGCTGGGAATCGACGGGGACGCCGGTCTGGTCATTCGATCCTCCAACGAGGAGGAGGGCGTCGATTCCTACAACGGGTACTATGCAGGTATACGGACCAAAGACAATTCACTTGTGTTGGGCCGGGCCGAGGGCGCGCAGCAGGGCTGGGTGCGTAATGGCTGGCTTGAGGCCACCAAGCAGAGCCTGATGCTTAGCAAGATACGACCGCTGGAGTGGTTTCATTTGAAACTGCTGGCCTATGGCTGCCAGGTGGCTGCCTCTGTCACCACACCCTCTCAGGTTACGCCGACGGTGCTCACGATCAAGGATGCAAACTGCCTACCCTCCGGCAGGTTCGGCCTGCGCTCGTACTCCTCTGGCGGAGCGTGGCGCAACGTTGCCGTGCGAACCGTAACCCGCGAGGACTTGGCAGAGATGCTGCAGAACAGCGGAACCGAGGAGAAGCAGAGTCTGCAGAATGCGCCCATCGAAGACCCTGCATTCACAGTGCCCTCTCCGCAGCTTGAACAACAGAGAACATCCACAAACGTACAGAGCGTTGGAAGTCTGCGACTGGCATCGTTCGCTCACCCTGTCCGTGCCACGATTCGTGGAGTGGTCATCCTCACCTCCCCACTGCTTTTTGTCCAAGACTCCACGGGT
>CBJOJD010000425.1:0-4465 GCA_966443485.1 uncultured bacterium
GCCGACACCGTTCGATCATCTGGCCACCGGCGAAGACCGCGAACGGGTTGCCGCTGCGCTCCTGGAGGTTGATACTCTCTATCGAGAGGTCCTGGTGCTGCGTTTTCATGAAGATCTGTCGCTGCAGGAGATTGCCGACGTCACCCGGGCGCCGCTCTCCACCGTCAAGTCGCGCCTCTATCGCGGCCTGGCTGCTCTCAAGCCCAAGCTGGACCTGCCCGAGCGCCTCGCAGAGGTCGGCGGATGACTGGCGGTATGGGCAAGACCCCAGCCGGCAACCGGCTGCACGCGTTGGCCTTCGCCGACCGCGACCGGGAGGTAGCCCGCAACACCCGCCGCGTGGTCTTGGCCTCGTTGGGGGTAATGGAAGATCAAAAGGCAGGCCGCAGAAGAAACCGCGCCGTCGCCCTGGCTGCCACCCTCTTTATCCTGGTGATCGTAGGACCGCTGATCTGGTGGGCGGTTGACACGCTGGTCACCGGAGAGCACCTCGGGGACCCCGCCAGCCAGTTGGCGCTTTGGGTCTGCATCCTCTGCCCCGCTCTGCTGGCGGCGGCCTTGATGGCCGGCTGGCTCCGGCGCTAACACCTTAGGTAGTGCTGGAACTCGAGTTCGACTTCGAAGCCGATCCTGAATCGCTGGAGGCCGGCTTGGATTCCGCCGATGTGCTCTTGCTCTCACCTGTGGATCCACCACTGCTCGGCTTGTCGCTCGATCCGCTCGAGGCTGGCTTGGAAGCGTAGTCGTTGATATACCAGCCCGATCCCTTAAACTGCAGAGCTGGTGCCGTCAGCGGCCGTTCCACTTTGCCGCCGCACTTGGGACAAGCCGTGTCCGCTGCTTCACTGACCTTCTGGATCTTCTCGTACCGATTGCCGCACTGGGTGCAGCGATATTCATAAAGAGGCAAGGCTAATCCACCCCACGGGGAAGTATCTCAACCTCTATTTTATCGGCAACCCGATCGTCATCTCAAAACGGCTTGGTGTTGTGCGAGTGCGCCCCTTGCCAGAGCAGTACAGCGCCGTGGATACTGCCTTCAGCCCTGCGGCTGGGGGCAAAACTCCTTCTCCGTGGGGGACGCCTTGGAACGCAAGCTGTATACGGCACGGCTGGAACGAAAGCTGTGTCTCTCTGAATCGGCCCAATGCTTCCACTTTGAATTCGTAATCGACGAGCTGGAAAGCTTTCCCTTCACTGCCGGTCAGTTCGTCTCGGCCGTAGCCGACGATCCGCGCGGCAAGCAGCAGACACGCGCCTACTCCATCGCCTCGGCAGAAAATGGCAATCGCTTCGACCTCTGCGTCAACCGGGTGGAAGGCGGATTTTTTTCCAACCACCTGGCCGATCTCACCGATCTTCCTCCCGGCGGGATGGTGAAGGTGCACGGGCCGCACGGGCACTTCATCTTGCGCACGCCCGTCACCGACTCCATCCTCATCGCCACTGGAACCGGCATCGCGCCGATGCGCGGCTTCACTCAATGGCTATTTCCCGAAGATGGGCCCGACCGCAGTGAAGGCAGAGATATCTGGCTGGTCTACGGCACGCGCTATGAGAGCGAACTCTACTACCAGGAAGAGTTCGAGGAACTGGCCCTGCGCAAGCCCAATTTCCACTATCTCGCCACCTTGAGCCGGGCCGGCGATAGCTGGACGGGATTACGGGGATATGTGCAGGACCACGTGGGCCGCATCGTGGAAGAACGCGCTGCGAGGCTGGGCCAGACCTTGCCTCTGCCCGCCATCGATCCCGCGACCCCCGCGGGCGATTTGCACTTCGATATCCACGCCTACATCTGCGGCCTGAACAATATGGTGGCCGGAGTGCGCGACAAGCTGGCTGGATATGGCTGGCACCGCAAGCAGATCGTCTTTGAGCGCTACGACTAACAAGAAACAAACTTCGGAAAGATCCCCCATGCGCGGGTCTGGAGACTCGCGCTACAACCGGCTAGGAAGCCGGCGCTACGGTTTCATCCGCGGCGGGTCGCAAAAAGCGGTGGAAACTAGAGCTTGAACAGCTCACGTAGACGCTTGGTCTGATTGCGGCTGACCGGAATCTCCGTCTGCTTCTTGTCGTTCATGCGCAGCTGGTAACTCGATTTGAACCACGGCACTACTTCGCGAATGTGGTTGATATTGACCACAAAGCCGCGATGCGCCCGCCAGAACACCGCCGGCTCCAGCAGCTCCAGCAGCTCTTCCAAGGTTCGACACTTGGAGTGCCCTTCGAAGTTCTGTGTCACCACGCGGATGATGCCTTCATCGATCGCGGCATAGCAAATCTCGCCCTGATCCACCAGCAAGAGCCGCCCCTGCGCCTGGACGATCAGCTTTGCCGGTTGCTGCGCTCCCTGGGGCCGATTCAACAGCTTCAAAAGCGCATCGATCTGCTGCTCCGGCGGAGTAACGGCCGGGCCGCCCGCCATGCGCCCCTTCACCCGCTCGATGGCCTGCTCCACGCGGCTGCGATCGAACGGCTTGAGCAGGTAATCGACAGCGTTCACGTCGAAGGCTCGCACGGCGTACTGATCGTAGGCCGTGGCAAACACGATCTGCGGCAGTGGCTCCTCTTCACCGTTGCGTGCTTCCCTGGCCTTGTCCTGCCGCTCTTTGAGTTTCTGGATCACGGCAAAACCATCCAGGCCGGGCATCTGCACGTCGAGAAACACCAGGTCAGGATGATGCTCCTCAATCAGATCGACGGCCTCGATCCCGTTCGCTCCCTGGGCAAGCACGTCCACTCCGCCGACCGAGTCCAGCAGATACTTCAGCTCGTCGCGTGCCAGTTGTTCGTCGTCGATGATGAGCGCGGAGAGGGGCATGCAAACCTTGATTGTAGGAATCCGGGCAGGGCTCTGTCATCCTCGATCGCTCTGCAGAGGGAGCCAAGAGAGCAAGGAATCGGGGAGAGGGAGCCTTCAGTCACCCATGAGATGCAGTCGTTTGGGCATGTGATCCGCGGAGAGCTCGTGGCCGCAGCGCGTGCAGTAGCGATCCGTTGCCCGCACCGAGCGGAAGCAGTTGCCACAGCTGGCCGTGAGCTGGTAGTTGCACTGCGGGCAAAAGTGGAAGTCGCTCTGGACAAACGTGCTGCACGCCGGGCAGCGCGAAACCTGCGGCTGCCGCAGCAGGAAGTAGAGCACCGCCCCGATTCCTCCGGGCATCACGAAGCAGATCATCATCCAGAATCGGGAGCTCATGGCGCGCCGCGGAGCGTCCTTGCTCACGTAGCCCACCATCAGGAAATAGAGCGCCGCCAGCACTCCCCAGGACAGATTGAAGTAGATGCGGAAGCCCAGCGGCACGGGGTGATGGCGCTGATCCGGCAGGATGAACCAGAAGTAGTACTCGACGGCTAAGAAGGCTGCGACGGCGGCGATAATGGACCACACTGGAATCAGGCGGGCATCATCGTCGACGGTTACATTGTGTAGATCAGGCATAATTGCGGCTTCCTACCCGAATACCGGGCGGAAGTTGGGGTCCCGGATAATCTCTGTTCTTGGAGACGCATCGGAGCGGGGGGAAGTTGCGGAGCGCCGCTGAGCCTGTGCTCCCAAGTACTGAAAAAGACCTGGCCTACCCCGCTGAATCCCGAGGTAGGCCCTTGATTAAAAAGTGATTAGCGACTAAAGACCACGAAGTGGCGTCCCGTGTAGAGCCGGAACCCTCCTCCGGGATTGGTTGTTACCTGCAGCGGAGTAGGGCGCTTGATCTCTGAATCGTCCTTATAGGAGGTAGTGAAGACGTCATGCGCGCCCACGTCGGTCACCACGAACTTGTTGCCTCCAATAAAGCCGACACCGTAGATACCCGCGGGCAGGGTGTGTCCGCCGATCTTCAAAGGCACTTCCGTGATGAAGTAGGCCTGATATTTGGCCGCGACATCGCTGGAGTAGCCACTGGTGTCCACCAGCGTGGAGAGTACGTAATAGCCATCGCTAAACTTGACGCCGCCCGAGTTGCGCAGCTGTGACGGGGCCGACTGCCCCTTGTAGTACACCTTGTCGGCCAGCAGCTTTTGCGTATCCACCGGCTTAAGGATGGTGTCCCCGGTCTGGGCCGTGCCCAACGCCGGCGCCAGCAGAACGCCAATGGCCAATCCAGCAGCTGCCGCCAACTTCCGTACTCCCGCCAAACTCATCACAGAACTCCTCCTGAGGAAAATGCGGATTGCGTGCTGGAGTATACCGCATTTGCCTGCTCCGGCACGGTTCGCTCCATCATCGCGGCACCGAATCCGGGACGTACAGATCGACGTATTCGTGCACCGGCATGGCGTCCAGCTTTGCCGGATCAAGCGAAACCTCCAGAATGCGTTCCTGCTGCGCGTGCTGGAATCGTCGCGCCAGGTTCGTCTTGAACTTCTCGATCAGCAGCGGCAAGCCCTCCTCACGCCGGCCCCGATGCCCAATTGGGTATTCGACCGTCTCCTCCAGCACCGTCCCGTCATTCAGCTC
>CBJOJD010000426.1:0-4453 GCA_966443485.1 uncultured bacterium
CCATGGCGGCGGTAAACGCCTTATCGTCCTTGCCCAGCGTGCCTACCTGGCCCATCAGCTCATCACTAGGACCATCTTTCGCCGTCAGCATCGCTGCGTAGGTGTTCTGGCTGCGTAATCGGATCGAGGAAAACTGGGCCAGCAGATCATCGGCCTGCTTCGTCAGCTCCGGAGAGGTCGTCAGAGATCCCTTCACGCCCTCTAGCGCAGCCTCTACGCCCTCTGCATCCTTTGCTCCACCAGCCAATGCATTCTGGTCTTGCAGCACCACGGCATCGCCATAATGCTTCTTCATGCGCTCGAACGAAGCCGCTGCCTCTTGCATGCGCAGAGCCGCGGGAAACAGCGAGGTCGACACCTTCACCATGCGGGTGTGCGTCGAGCTCGCCGTAAGGTGGACGACGGCCAGCAGCACCAGATAGCCGCTGGCCAGAACACCCAGAATTCCTAGAATTCTGGCCTTGATCTTCACTCGTCCCAACATCGACTTACCTCACCGTAAGTACTTTTACGTTTTCGTGGGGCGTAGACTTGCCGATATACCCGATCGCCCCGGGGTTATGCGCAACGTACTCCACCATGGCCGCATCGGAATCGACCGACTTGGGCATGGACGCCTGTCCGGAAAACACCAGGCTCCGCCAGCTCGCGCGGAATGCCGTGTCGTTCTTCCCTACATAAGCGCTCAGGAACTCCTCATGCACCGTGCCCTGCTTCTGCAGAACCGGCACCACCTTCGACCCATCTTTCAGGCTCGATGCAGCACCAGTGAACACGTCGCGGAGATCTCCCTTCGAAACGTCCGCAGCCTTCACGCTCGGGTTGGCAATCACCACCACCTGCGCCTGTGCATGCGAACCGAAGACCACCGCAGTCATTGCCACTAAGAAGACGTAGATCAGCTTTTTCATCGCACTCTTCTCCTCTCGTCCTCTTTAGAAATTCACGCCGACTTTGAGAACAGTCAGGCGGGTGTCCGGCTTCAAGCCGTTCGGGTTCATCTGCGTGTCATAGCCCAATGCTGTTCCGTCGATGAAATGCTGTTCAGCCTTGGCGTAGATAAATCCGCTAAAGTCGTACCGGCCCGAAACCGCCCAGTCCTTGGAATAGCGAGCTGGACCCAGGGGCGCCTTGCGGTCGACAACTTCGCTCTGGTAGAGACCCACATTCAGCTTGTCGGTGAACTTGTAGCTCGCCATGCCGTACCACTGGCGCTGGTCCACGCTGATCGGCGCCGTAGGAAGCAAATTGAACGCGATGCTTCCAGTCACCGGCAGCCGGCTATACTCGCCAGCAATCATCACCTTGTCGCGCTCAAACTTGCCAAAGTAGAAAGGCTGCTTGATGGTGTGAATCGTCTCCGTGCCGCTCAACGCACCGCCACCCGCCGTGATCAAGGCAGAAGCCGTGGGGTTCTTTGCCTCCGACATCCCAAAAAGCAGACCCCGCACCGACGTCAACCAACGTACCGTACCTCCGTATGTGACGAACGAAATTCCGTTCGGCTCATTCACGCCCGCCTCGCGCTGCTCCAGCGTGTAGCCATCGTCGGCGGCAATGGTGCGCTGTCCGGCCCAGCCCCGATACTCCAACTTTCCAGCCGCGCCCATCTTCACTGCTCCGTAGCCCACGCCGCCCAAGTGCGACAGCAATGAGTTGCGGCTGGTGATGGGATACACGCTCTGCGGCAGCAACGACCAAAGGTAAGATGGATCGATGTCCTGAATCTCATTGAACAGGCCGGCCGGGGTCTTCACCTTGCCAAAGCGCACCCCCAGCTTTTCATTCACCTTGTAGTCCGCACTGGCCCAGTCAAGCGTGATCTGATTGCCAAAGTTCCCAAGCACGAAATAGCGCGCCTGTACTCCCACGCGCAGCTTCGGTTCCGGTTGCGCCGTCAGGTTCACCACCGCCTCTGTCCATGCCGGACTGCCATTGCTGGACTCGGTGGTCAGCACGTTGTTTTGGGTCGTGTATAGAAGGCCCTGCGTCGCATAGCCGTGAATCTGAATATTCAGATCCTCCAGGCTCTGACCACACGAAGGCACACTCGCAGCAAGGGTAAAAACGGCGAACAGTAAAAGTCGCTTCATGGATTTGTCCTTTGTTTTTGTGCATCGCCAAGGACGGAAACGACAGCGGAAGCGATCTTTACTACCCCGAGTGCGTAACTGCACCTTGCTAGGAATGCAAGGCCCTACCCTGATTGCAGGCGATTAATTTGTTTAGGTATTGAACTAATCGACAGGAGGAGGAAGCGGATTAGGCGATCACGCCGGAAAACGTTTGTGCGAACGGATATTTTCCTTCCGAATACCCCTGAATCCAGCCACAAATATATGATTCCAGGGCGCTTGCGATGCCACTTCGCGGTTCTCGCAATCCGGTACCCGGCGCCTCGGTTGGTTCACTGGACGACAAAACGTCGAGTGATTTGAATCACGGTACAACCATCGCGCCTCGCTTACTCTCGAAATAGCTTCAGTTCGCTGTTCCGAAGCTCGCCTGATGTTCGAGGAATGATCGCGCGATCGAATTTTCGATCTTCCATACGGGCCAACGCCACGTCGATAAAGGACACGCGATCCATGGTTCAAATCACGAATCACGACGCCCTCTCGCTGCTTGAGACCTATCGCTCCAACGCAACGATCCTGGAATGCATCGGCCAAGTGCGCGGCAGAACCGGAGTTGCCTTCGGCCTCATCACCACCCTCAAGCCCGAATCGCTCTTGATGCGGCTCTTCGACCCCTCGGCCGAAGGCGGCACCGATCGTCTCGTGCAGCTCGCCAACAGCACCTTCTGGTTGTCGGGACCCGACGGTGGCGCCGCTCAGGCTTCGCTCGAATCCGGCATCCAGTCCACCCTCTCCATTCACTACCCTGACGGCAGTGTTCTCAGCTTCAGTGAATTGGCCGACCTGGTGGCGGCAGATTCCGCCTCCAGCTTCCAATCGGCTCAGCAGCCGCACTAATCACGCGCAGCGGTCCGGTCAGCTTCAGAAGCCGAGGTCCTGCTTCAGCACAGATTGTGCTTGGATTTCGAGGAACGACAAAGAGCTCTGGCGCAGCTCGATTGCGCCGCTTTCGATAACAGATACTCAGCCGTCGTCCGAGCCAGCCACTGCCATACCAGCATACGAAGAGCATGCCGCCCTCAACATGCCGCGTGCTTGCCCGCTCAATTCCTCGATAAAGCGCAATAGGGGGAACACACAACGGATGCCTCCGCCTGCTTCCCCCCAAAGCGACGGGGATCGAACTCCGTCGATGCGTCTTGGCGAGCCCGCGAGCTCACTCCAGCCGGTGCGCCTCGGCTTTACCCGATTGCGGCCAGTACGATCACTCGCGGCCTGCCGGATACACGTGCCCGGTTCAGTTCAATGACTATACGTCGCTCGTCAGCGTGGAACCAATGTTCGAGAACGCGCTGCTCAGAGCGGTGGCCAGCTTGCCCATTCCCGCCGTTGCCGCCAGAGCGATGAGCGCTACCACCAGTGCATACTCCACCAGGTCCTGCCCCTCATCTTGTGCCAGCCAATCCTTTGCATTCTGCACACGAATGTACAGCTTCAACATTAAGTCCTTCATTGTGTTCTCCCCGTAGATCTGGTTTCCGGCGACACGCCGGGTTACCCCCTATAGAGCAAAGCGGGTGCCAAACGCGCCAAACCCTTAAGTGCTTTGATTGGTGGTAAATGCCGGAATCAGCGGCGGGGAGAGTGTAAACAGCTGTTTGCGATAGCCCGGTCCAGCTGCAGCCCAGGGTTCACACCGGGCGCCTGCTGAACTCCATCTAGAGAGGAAAATGCGGGGCTCCGTACGCCTGCCTGCCCCGCATGCCGGCCTTTTAGGTCCTGGCTCCGGCCAGCTCCCCTTCGAACTCCTCGTTGAGCCATTTGCTGAAGGCGGCAAACTCCTCGTCTCGACCCAGGAAGTCCCGCACCATCTGCCGCCCCGGCTTTGAGCCGCCCTGCTCCAGCACCGTGGTTCGGTAACGCGCTCCGGCGTCGCAGCCCAACAAGTCCTCGGGATCGAACTGCTCAAAGAAGTCCAGCGCGATCACCTTGTCGAAGGCGTACGTGTAGTAGTTCGACGAGTAGCCGGTCAGGTGCCCGAAGCTGGAGTACATGCGATTGCCCTCCAGCCAGGTCCACGGCTGGAATTTGGTGTAAAGCCTCTTGATCGTCTCGTCCAGATCGATGCCCGCCGGATCCTGGTCGTGCACATCGAGCGACAGCGTGGTGTAGAAGATCTGCGTGCGCATGCCATCGGCGCGCCCGAACGAGCTCGCGCCCTTCATCTTGCGAATGATCTCCGCAGGCAGCACCTCGCCCGTCTGGTAATGCCTGGCAAAGGCCTGTAGCAGCTTCTCGTCGCGGAAGAACTCCTCCAGCATCTGCGAGGGTACCTCCACGAAGTCGCCCTCGGTCGCAAACCCTGACAGCCCGGC
>CBJOJD010000427.1:0-4411 GCA_966443485.1 uncultured bacterium
GTCCTCTCAGCTAAACCGGATGCCCCAGGTCCGGGGTCCCCACGAACGGGTCCTGGTTCGTGAGATGGGAGGTCTCCCGGTTTTGGAGACCTCGGATCCTCCGACTCCCTACAACCCTCTCCGCATCTTGGCCGCCCGCACCGTATTGGCCATCAGCATGGCAATGGTCAGCAGTCCCACGCCCCCCGGCACCGGCGTATACGCACCCGACACCTCAAACGCCGCCGGATGCACGTCGCCCACAATCACCGATCCGCGCTTGGCAAACGCCGCCTCCCGCTTCTCGTTGCCCTTGAAGAACCGGTCGAACTCCTCGCGCTTCTCGATGCGGTTGATGCCCACATCGATCACCGTCGCGCCCGGCTTCACCATCTCCGCCGTAATGAACCCCGGACGCCCGATCGCCGCCACCAGAATGTCCGCCTGCCGCGTCACCGCGCCCAGATCCCGCGTCTTCGAGTGGCAAATCGTCACCGTCGCATTCTCGTGCAACAGCAGCATCGCCGCCGGCTTGCCCACAATGTCGCTGCGCCCCACCACCACCGCGTTCTGCCCCGCCATCGGAATCCCGCTGCGCTTCAAAATCTCGATCACGCCCGCCGGCGTGCAGGGAGCCAGCGCCGGCCGCCCCGCCTGCAACCGTCCCGCATTTACGGGATGAAACCCGTCCACATCCTTCTCCGGCGCAATCGCGTCCAACAGCACCTTGGCATCCACCTGCTTAGGCAGCGGCAACTGCACCAGAATGCCGTCGATATCCTCGCGATCGTTCAGCGCCCGAATCAGATCCAGCATCTCCTCGGTGGTCACAGTATCCGGCGGCGTAATCAGGTCGCTGTACAACCCCAAATCGGCGCAGCTCTGCACCTTGTTGCGCACATAGATCTCTGAAGCCGGCACATGCCCCACCAGCACCGCCGCCAGCCCGGGACGCACGCCCTGCTCTGCCAGTCGCTTCACCTCTTCCGCAACTTCCTGCTTGATCGCCGCGGCAATCGCCGCTCCATCCAGAATCCGTGCCATGATCTTCTCCAACCTCATCCTATCGTTCCCGTCTGGCTGGCGCTTGCCCGCACGGACCCGCTGGTCCGCGAACACCGCGCACCAACAACTGTGAACTCTGAACTGCGAACTCCGTCCTACGGCCTGCGCGCCCGCAGCGCCAGCCCCTGCGCTACGGAAGTGAACTCGTTTCCGCCGCGCACCCGGTCCGCTCCAAACCGCGTCTCGAAGATCCGCCGCACCGCCGGCACAAATGACGACCCGCCCGTCAAGAACACCCTATCCACATCCCGCGCATCGATGCCCGTCTGCCGCACCAGCGCATCCACGGCTCCTTCGATAGTCGCCAGATCCTCCGCAATCCACGCCTCGAACTCCGCCCGCTTCACCGGAATGCGCAGGTCCAGCCCGCCCTCGCGAAACCGGAACTCCGCCTGCTCCTGGCGCGACAATGCAAACTTCACCGCCTGCACCGCCTGATGCAGCTGATAGCCCAGGTCCTCGTTCACAATCGCCATCAGCGCTTCAATCTTCTCCGGCTCCAACGCTCTTGCCCGCGCGCTCTTCAAGATCTCGCGCACATTATTGGTCCGCAGAAAAGAGAGATAATGCCAGCGCTCCAAATTAGCGTAGATCCACGCCGGCACCGCCGGCAGAATCTTGTTCATCGAGCGCGCCTCCGCGTTCGATCCCAGCGCCGGCGACACCAGTCGCCGCACAATCCGCGCGTCGAACGCATCGCCCGCCAGCCCCACGCCGCTGTTGCCCAGCAGATCTTTCCCGTTCCGCCCGCTTTGCCGCGCCACCGGTCCCACCCGCAACAAAGAAAAATCGCTGGTACCGCCGCCGAAGTCGCCAATCAAGATCAGCTCGTCATGGTCCAGCCGCGCCTCGTATGCGTACGCTGCCGCCACCGGCTCCATCTCGAACTCCACCTGCTCGAAGCCCGCAATCGTGAACGCCTCGCGCAGCCGCTCCACCGCGAAGTCGTCATCCTCCTCGTTCTCCGCGCCCACAAAGCGCACCGGCCGGCCCACCGTGGCATGGCGCACGTGAATTCCAAACTCCTTCTCCACGTGCCGGCGCAGATCGCCCACAATGCGCGAGATCAGCTCTTCCAGCCGGACCCGCCGTCCAAAGATCTCCGTTCCCGTCAGCGTGCGGCTCGTCAAATGCGATTTGAGCGACTGGATCAGCCGCCCCTTCTCTTCCGCCGTCAGATAGTGCTCGATGGCTGCGGGCCCGGTCAGCGAGTGCGACCGCTTCGCGCCGGTTGCCGTCCTGGTCTGCTCCACATACAGCACAGAACGAAACGACGGCGTCTCCGCCCCCGCAAACGAGAACGAAGCCAGACGCGTCTCGCCGTCTTCGCCCACCAGCGCAACCGAGCTGTTGGTGGTGCCAAAATCGATTCCAATGGAAGTCAAGAGAAATTCCTACTGCATCTTGGGGATCTAAAGCAGTTCCTGAGTAGGTGTATCCCGAAGCCGCTGCACTCAAGCCCACGCGACCTCCAGAAGGCCCCGCCTTGCAGCACATTCGCAGACACAACAACCCAGCAATCGCCTCGGTGGCTCGGCAGCCACTCTTCGATTCGACCCAAGATCGCGCTTCCTGTCAACGCACCCAGGAATGCATTTGTCTGCACTCGCACTGCATGCGGCAACCCAGCGCTATTTGATATCTGCGTAACTCGCCGAAGTGGCGCACAGAAGACAGGCCACCTTCTGCGGCGAATCTCTCTGGTATCTCAAGCCCACTCTGTTTGCAGCGGCCCTCAAATCTAGGGCGAGACACCCACGTAATCTGTTTCTCTATTTCACTCTTTCACTGCTTCCCTGTTTCCTCTTCTTCACTTGTTCACTTCTTCACTTCTTCACTCCTTCACTTCTTCACTCCTTCACTTCTTCACTTTTTCACTCCTTCACTTTTTCACTTCTTCTCTTTCCCCGCTATCTGCCGGATCGACCGTCTTCTCCGTGAACCCGCTCATGCCGCGGATGTATGCCACTGGATCCGGCGAGGGGCGGCCCAGCCAGTAGCCCTGCGCCTCGTCCGCGCCCAGCGCCGCCAGATGTTGCAGCTCCTCTTCGGTCTCAATGCCTTCCACAATCACGCGCATCTTCAGGTTGTGCGCCATCGTGACCACAGACTGCACAAAGGCGCTCGACTCCGGACGCGTCATCAGCTCGTTCACAAACGAGCGGTCGATCTTCACCGCCCCAAACGGCAGGCTGGGCAGATAACTCAGGCAGGAGTACCCGGTGCCAAAATCGTCAATCGCCACGCTGACACCGATGGAGCGGAGCCGCGTAATTACCGCCGCCGCGCGCTCGATGCCCACCAGGGTCGCCGACTCCGTCAGCTCCAGCTGCAGCAAATCCGGCCTCAATCCCGTCCGTTCCAGCGTCGCCTGCACATCCTCCACGAACGTTTCCTTGGCAATCTGCATGTTCGAGACATTCACCGCCACCTGGATCTCGCATCCCATTTTGCGGTTCCAGTCCACCGCATCCCGGCACGCCCGCTCCAGCACGTGCGCGCCCAGTTGGTGGATCAGTCCGTTCTCTTCCGCAATAGGAATAAACATCAGAGGTGGAACATTGCCCAGTTCCGGATGCACCCAGCGCGCCAGCGCCTCGAAGCGGATGATCGCATTGCTGGCAATATCGAACTCCGGCTGATAGTGCACCGTGATCGCGCCCTCCGCCACGGCGCGGCGCAGCTCGTTCTCCAGCGTGATCCGCTCCCGCGCCGCATTGCCCAGCTCATCGCCAAAGTGAACAATTCGATTCTTGCCGTTGCGCTTGGCCGCGTACATGGCGCAATCCGCCTGCTGCATCAGCTGACCCGTCTCGCTGGCATTTTCCGGGAACAGGCTCACGCCAATGCTGGCTCCAATGCGAATCGTATGCTCGTGAATCTGAAACGGCGCCGTCAGCGCGTCCAGCAGTCCTTCTGCCGCTGCATTCGCATCCTCTGCGCTGCCCACCTCATCCATCACCAGCGTGAACTCGTCGCCGCCGATGCGCGCCAGCGTGTCCGACCGTCGAGCCCGTGCTCGCAGCCGCTGCGCCACCTCGGCCAGCAACAGATCGCCAATGTTGTGTCCCAGATTGTCGTTGACCAGCTTGAAGCCATCCAGGTCGATGTAGAGCAGTGCCACACTGTGCGACTTGCGCTGTGCCTGCGCCAGGCTCTGTGTTAATCGGTCGAACAACATGCGCCGGTTAGGCAGCCCCGTCAGCTCGTCCACCATGGCCATGTGCTTCAGCTTGGCCTCCGCGGCCTTCTTCTCCCGCTCCCGCTGATGCAGCTCTGCCAGCATGCGATTGAAGCCGATCACCAGCTGCACCACATCTTCGCTGCCCCGCACTGACACCTTGGTATCGAACCGCTGCTCCTTCGA
>CBJOJD010000428.1:0-4367 GCA_966443485.1 uncultured bacterium
TTGCGGGGGAGGAGAATCACTCGCTGGGCATCTTTGACTTGAATGCAATGAAGCTGCTCAGCGTTCCTCAGGTTGGGGAGGACCCGGATGTACTGGCGTTTGATCCCGTGCTGGAGCGTCTCTACGTGGCCGCGGAGTCGGGGACGGTGACGGTGTTGCAAGAAGATCGTCGTGAGTTTCATGAAATCGCGCGATTTCACATGCCGCACGCGCACACGGTAGCTGTCGATCCGGCTACGCATCTGGTGTACTTTCCATTGGAGAACATCGGCGGCCGTCCCGTGCTTAGAATCATGCGTCCAGCTGACCACTGACGCCATCTGTTGCCCTGCTGACGGAAAAAAGTGCGAGGCCACTTCATTAAGCCCAGGTGAAAACGATACCATTCGTCTGCAAAGCCGTTTGCCCTGGTGATTGAATGAAAGTCGATCCTAAGCTGCTGAAGTGTGTAGTGCTCCTCTCGATGATTTTGCCTCTGGGCGCGCTGGCGGCTCCGGCGAACCCTGAGCCGGCCATGGTCAAAGATGAGATCACCGTCGGAAACAAGCTGGTGCGGGTAACGTACGACACGCACTCAGGCCGACTGGACGTTGCGTGGCAGGATGGCAGTGAACTTATAGGTCTGGAAAGTGGCGTTCAGCTGGCGGACGGGCGGTCGCTTGTCAGTTCCGGCTATGCCAAGCACGCGCCGACGGGGCCGCGGGGCAGCAGCACTTCCGGTGCCGCAGGGGAGCTCACGATCCGGAACAGCGCTCCCGGATCACCGGCGCTGATACAGCACATCAGCGTGATGCCGAATCAGCCGTGGATCTCAGTCACTGCCGAACTGGACGGCGAGGGCAGCTCCATTGGTACTCGGCACTTCGACGCGGTGATCCTCAAGGGCACTGAGTCGATTCGAGTGAAGGATGGCACGAATTTGCGGGCGCTTCATGTTCCATTCGACAACGACATGTGGTTTCGATATGACAGCGAGCTGGTGAAGGATCTGAAGCCTGACACTACGTTCTCCAGCAACGAGGTCACGGCAATTTACGACAACGAGAGCCGCAGGGCGATTGTTGTGGGTTCGATCACGCACGATATGTGGAAGACGGCTATCAACATGCGTGTCGAGGATTGGCGAATCGCTGCAATGGATGTGTACGGCGGCATCTCGAATCCAAACGGCGTGCGCACCGATACTCACGATACGGTTCCTCACGGATTAGTGCACGGCGCTCGCGTGCAATCGCCACGGGTCTTCATCGGCGCGTTCTCTGATTGGCGAGACGGTCTGGAAGCTTATGGAGCCGCCAATGCTGCGGTACAGCCGCCGCTCAAATGGCCAAGCGGCGCACCAGTGGGCTGGAACAGTTGGGCGGCGTACGCGGAAAAGATCGACTACAACCGGTACCTCGGCGCGGCCGCGTTTCTGCACGAGAAGCTGCAGCCACAAGGTTTCGAACGAAATAAGATCGTCTACGTTAACCTCGATGCGTTCTGGTCCCGACTTGATGCTGTTCAGCTGGCTGACGCGGTGGCGACGATCAAATCGATGCGCGGTGCTGACGGTACGCGCTTCGAGCCGGGGATCTATTGGACGCCGTTTGCTTATTGGTTCGATGATCTGGATGCCTGGGTAGAAGGCACAGGTATGAAGTATCGCTACCGTGACATTCTGCTACGAGCACCGGACGGATCGTTGCTGCCCAAGGTGGACGGAGGGCGGCCCATCGATCCTTCGCATCCGGGGACAAAGGCTCGAACCCAATATTTCATGAAGCGGTTTCAGGAGATGGGGTTCGCCTATCTCAAGCTCGATTTCCTCTCCCATGGTGCTCTTGAAGGCAAGCACTTCGATGCGTCAATTCAGACGGGAATTCAGGCATATAACGAAGGGATGAAGCAGATCGTCGACGAGAATGCAGGCCGGATGTTCTTGAGTCTTTCGATCGCGCCACTCTTTCCCTCCGGATACGGTCATGCTCGTCGTCTGTCCTGCGACACCAAAGGGCATATTGGCGACGGAGATCAGTCCACCGAGTACATGCTCAATTCCTTGACTTACGGATGGTGGACGCACAAGACGCTTTACCTCGCCGATCCCGATCACGTGGTGCTGGGGGAGAAGGCCGATCTGGGCGCCCGCAGTGTTGAGGAAGGGAAGAGCCGTCTTTTATCCGCAATTATCGCGAGCGGAATGATTCTGGATAGCAGCCGCCTGGCTGACGATGAACAGGCCCGCTTGTTTGCTCAGCAGGTGTATGGCAACCGGAGGCTATTGGCCATTGGGGAGGACAACGAGGCCTTTCGGCCCATTGAAGGCAACACCGGCAATCGAGCTGCCGCGGCGTTCGTTCGCCGGTCGCCTCATGGCACGTATCTTGCGGTTTTCAACTACGAGGAAAAGCAGCCGCAGACGATCACGGTAGACCTGAGCCGCATCGATCCTTCTCTTGGGAATGCGCAGAGCATTTCAGTGATGGACATTGAAGCTGGGCAGAAGGTAGGTCCTGTCCATGGGGCCATTCGCGTGGAACTTCAGCCGGCCCAATCGAAGCTTCTCGAACTGCAAGTCGAAGCGCGATGAAGGGCGTCCTGCGGTAGTAGTCTGACGAAGTTGTCCGTCGAAAATAGCTGTCACATCAATGAAGTGCGTTCGCGGAAGTTTTGCAGATTTTATTAGCACTCCTACAACCGGTCTCTCGCTTGGTTCCGCCGATTGCAGCTCCAACGCCGCAATCGCAGGACCGGGTTCGCCTGCTGTTCACTCGGAGCGGAGGATCGCGGTGGGATCGGTGCGCAATGCGCGCAGCACGGCCGGCAATGTGGCAAGTAGCGCAGTAAAAAGCATGGCACAGGCCGGCAGTGCGATCATCTCCGCGTCGGTTGCTTTCACTTGATAGAAGAGGGATGCGACGTAGCGCGCGGCGCCCAACCCGAGTGCAATGCCTGCGCAGCTTCCGAGAACGATCAGCAAGACCGCATCGAGTGCAACGATGCGCACGATGTCAGACCGAGGTGAGCCAATTGCCATGCGGATGCCGATTTCGCGGCGACGTTGCAGCACCGAATAGTTGAGCACAGCGTATAGTCCGATTCCGGCTAGAAGTAGAGCTACTGCGGCGAAGAACGCGGCGAGCATGGCGATGAGGCGTTCGCGGACGGTCTGATCGCGGACCAGCTCGAGCTGGGTTGTTACGTTAGAGACGCGCAGTCCGTTGTGACGCTGCCCGACGAGCTGACGGAGAGAATCAGCGAGGATCAGCGGGTTTGTGGTGTCTGTGTGGATGATGAATGTGGCGAATTCGATAGGCGCAGGTGCGGAGCTTTGGTCGACGGGGTTGAATGGTACGTAGAAGATGGGGCGGTTGGGTTCCCGCAGATCGTGGTAGGGAACATCAGCGGTGACACCGACGATCGTGTTGGCAGAGTCATTTACGCCGCGCTGGAAGGTTCGGCCGACGGGGTCCTGACCGGGGAAGTAGGTTTTGGCAAAGGTTTCGTTCACGATGGCGGCTCCAGGGGAGACATCCTGGGCGCGAAAGTCGCGGCCGGAGATCATGGCGATCTTCATGGTTGAGAACCAGCCAGGTGAGACACTCAGAAACCAGGCGGGCGTGGGGTTGGGAGGCGCGCCGTTGATCAGAACGTCGCTGTTAATCATGATGTGCCCGAGCAGCGGCCACGCGGAGATGGCGACCGACTTCACACCTGGCACAGCGCGTAGAGCTTCGGCGGTTTGATTCCAGACCGCCGGCAGTTGACCTTTGCCCGCGACGGTCTCGAGCAGCAGAAGGCGATCCGTGGAGAAGCCCAGCGGACGGTTCTGCAGTCGCTGGAACGACGTGACGAAGAGCGAAGACAGAAAGAGAACAAGGAAGCAGAAGGCCACCTGAAGTCCGATGGCTCCACGCATGAGACGGCGCGGCGCATGCGGGTCCTGTCCACCCTTGAGCGCCGTAACGGGCTGTACTGCGGATGCGCGGAGGGCAGGAAGAAGGCCGAGCAACAGCACGATTACGACGATGAGGCCGAAGCCGAAGAGAAGCACACGACAGTCGGCAGGGAGCGCGAGTCGAGCAGGGTCATCCGGTGGATTGACCAGAGCGAGGACGAAAGGAGCTGACCAGGCAGCGAAGAATGCGCCGAGGATCGAAGCCAAGATGGCGAGCAGTGCACTCTGGCACAGGATGAGCTGAACGAGCCGGCGTCGGCCAGCGCCGATGGAGATGCGCAGAGCCATCTCCTGGGCGCGCGCAGCCGCTTGCGCGGTCATCATGTTCGCGACGTTGACGCAGGCAATGAGCAGTACGAGCGCGACGAGCAGTCCGAGAACGGCAAGAAATCGACGGTACTCCTTTTGCAGTTCGGAGATGCCGGCG
>CBJOJD010000429.1:0-4296 GCA_966443485.1 uncultured bacterium
GCCGCGGGTTGAGTCCGTTGGGCATCGCAGACGGGTTACAAAAGAAGGGCTAGACCCCAGTTTGTGGGATGGCGTGTGGTGCTTACGAAGACTTAGAATTTGAGCATCCTCCGCTATCAAACGAAAGAAGAACAAGGGTTTCGGCGGATGGGCTGAGCCGCCGGGCGTGGGGTGAAGCAGCAGAGGCAGGTGCATCGATGGCACGGGGAACGCAGATCGGTCGAGTGGTGCTGATGGCCGCGGGATGTACGGCGTTCTGTGTCATGGCAGTTGCCGCACGCGCGCAGGATCGGCAGGGGCAAGGGACGGCACCGCCTGCGGGGCAAGCTGAACCCGCAAATCCGACGCTGAGGCCGAATCCGCTGGAGGCGTTGCGCAAGTTCGAGCCGAGCGCGGATGAGGAGTATCGTCTGGGCCGCGGCGACGAGATCACGGTGGATTTTACGGGACGGCCGGAGCTGCAGGCCAAGCTGGTCATCGGGCCGGATGGGCGGATTACGCTACCGCTGGCCGGGGATGTGAAGCTTGCCGGTTTGAGCAGGCCGGAAGCGGCCAAGGCGATTGAAGCTGCGCTGGCGCCGTTCTACACGAACCTCACGGCGCAGGTGATCGTGACCAGGTACACGGCGAATAGGGTGCTAGTGCTGGGGGCGGTGGAGAAGCCAGGGCCTATTGTGTTTGATGGCACGCCGACATTGCTGGAAGCTCTGACGCGGGGCGGGCTGCCCACCAGCGGGCCCGAGAAGCGGCCGATGATCCCGGACCGGTGCGCGATCTATCGGGGCAGCGATCAGGTGTTGTGGGTGCAGCTGCGGCAACTGATCGACTCGGGCAACCCAATGGCCGATCTGCGGCTGCGGCGGGATGACGTGATCTATGTCCCCGATCCATCGGAACGGTTCGTGTCGGTGCTTGGAGAGGTCCAGCATCCTGGGGCGGTGCCTTTGAGCAGCAATTCGACCTTGGCCAGCGTGATTGCTTCCGCGGGTGGGGTGACGGACAAAGCCGGCGGCAAGCCGCGGGTGCAGATCATCGATCCGGCCAGCGGTGCATCGCGAGAGATTGCGTTCAAGGACCTGCTGAATCCGGCGAAGTCGAACGAGGTCACGCTGAAGCCGGGCGAGATCATCTACATTCCGCAGAGCGGATTTTATCGGGCGACCTACTACCTGGAACGGTTGAATCCATTGACCACGCTGGCCACGGTGGCCGCGTATAGCGGGGTGCTATGAGCGGACTCCGCGAGCGGCCCGGGTTTCCGCAAGGATGGCAGCCGAGCCCGAATGCTGCACAAGAGCCGATGATGCGGCCGTTGGCTCCGGCTCCGGAGCCCGCCTTTTTTCACTTTGATTTTGCGCGAGCGTGGCAGCTGCATCGCAAGCTGGCGGTGAGCATCTTTCTGTGCGGGGCCGTGCTGGCGCTGGCTTACACGGTGAAGACGTGGAAGCACTACGTGGCGGAGAGCCGGGTGTACGTGCAGCCCGCGCCGGCGCGCCTGCTGGACAATGGCGCGAACGGCCGCTGGCCGGCCGATGCCAATAGCTACGAGACGTACATTCAGCAGCAGATTCAGGATGTAACCCGGCCGGATGTACTGCTGGGAGCGCTGCGCAGGCTGCCGCCGGCGAGCTTCCGCAAGGACAACGAGACGGAGCAGGCCGCGGTAGAACGGCTGGGGCGCGCGGTGGAAGTGGCGCGCATTGGCAACAGCTATGCGGTTTCGATTACGGCAAAGGCGCACTCGGCGGAGATGGCGGCGGCGATCTCGAATGCTGTGGCGGACAGCTACATTGAGAGCGCGACCCACGAGCTGCGCGCCGGCGATGTGCAGCGCATCCAGCTGTTGCGCGAAGAGCGGGACCGCGTAGCGAAAGAACTGGCCGCGGATCGTGCGGAGCAGGGAGACTTGAACCGCGAACTGGGCGTGGCTGCGGTCGGCACTTCGACTCCCGATCCTTACGACGAGCAGATCAGCGCGTTGCGCGGCGAGTTGGTGAAGGCGCGCACGGAGAATGATGAGGCGGCGGCGCGGCTGACGTCGATGGTCGGGGGGAAATCCGCGGCGATCGATGCCGAGGCGGATGTGCTGGTGGCTTCGGATCCCGGGCTGGTGAGCTTGAAGACATCGTTGAACCAGCGCCGTTCCGCGTTGATCTCGCAGATGGCGAACTTGACGCCCAGCCATCCGCTGTACAAGCAGGATACAGCGGAGCTGGCGCAGATCAACGCGTCGCTCGACACGATGACGAAGGATCTGCGTGCCAAGGCGGCGGCACAGCTCGAACAGCGATTGAAGACCGATCTGGAGCGGACGTCGTCCGTCGAAGCGCGACTCAATGCGCAGCTGGCGCAGTTGACTAGCGCAGCGGGAACAGCGTCTCCGCGGTTGCAGCGGTCGAACGACCTGGCGGCGGATATCCAGCGTTTGCAGACGCGCTATGCGGCGGTGGACGAGCAGTTTCGGAATCTGGTTTTGGAGAACAACGCGCCGGGGGCGGTGTACCTGTCCAATGCAGCGGTGCCGCCGCTGGGACCCGATCATACGAAGACGTTCCGCATCGCAGCGGTGCTGTTGGTGGCGGGATTGATCTTTGGCTGGGCAGCCGCTTTGGCGGCCCACAATCTGGATCCACGAATTTATATCGGGGCGGATGTGGAGCGGGTGCTGGGATTCGCGCCGATGGCGCAGCTGCCGGACTTTCACGAGGTGGGTACCGGCGTGGCAGAGGAGTACATGCTGCGCCTGGCGGCGGCGGTAGAGCACGCCCATCAGGACGGCGCGCTGAAGAGCTGCATCTTCACCGGGATTGCCGCGGGTACGGGAACGAGCACGGTGGCCAATCGGGTGCGCAACATGCTGGAGGGCATGGGCCGCCAGACGGTGTTGCTGGATGCGACGGGTTCGACGGCGGCATGGCCGGCGGAGGCTGGGACGGAGTTGGTTCATGTGCCGCGCGGTAGCCGGTCGACGGCGCTGCTGCAGCAGATGACGGAGGGCGCCGCGGAGAAGACCATCGTGGTGAGCGATACTGCTCCGCTGCTGGTCTCGGGCGAGACCGAGTACATGGCGCGGTTTGTGGACGCGGTGATTGTGGTGATTGAGTCGGGAGTGACGACCAAGGCGCAGTTGCGCGAGGCGGCGCGCACCTTGCAACGCCTGCACGTAGCGGTGGCCGGATTTGTGTTGAACCGGGTGGCATTGGAGAAGGCGGATCCGGCGTTTCTGAGCTCGCTGCGTGCGGTGGAAGAGCATATCGAATGGCAGACACGGGTACTGACGCGGCGCGACGCGCAGAGCGGCGCGGAGTGGGCGAATGAGCCTCCGAGAGCCGCGACGGAACTGGCCAAGGTAGCGGAGACGGTTGCGCCGCGGCTGGCTCAGGTGTCGGAGCCGATGCAGCGGGCCGGAGCGCAGGAACCGGAGCAGGCGCCTTCGGCCGGTCAAGCCGCAGCGGAAGAGATCTCCAGCGTTCCCAAGGAACAGGCGCAGGTAGAGCGCGCTGCGACTCCGGTGGAACCGATGCAGACAGCTGTCCACGACGAATATCGCGAGGAGGCGGATGGCTCTGCCGATCGCACGATGCCGAAGAAAGCTGAAGAGCAGGAGGTCCAGCCGCGTCCGCTTCCAGGGCTGGGCGTGAGAAGAAGTGAAGGTTTCAAGGCGCCGCTGGCGCCTCCTATTTATCGTTCACCGGAGCCGATGCCCGCGGCGCCTCCTCCGCCGCCAACTGTTTCTGCCGCGAAGCCGTCCTCACGGCCATCGGATCCTGCGACTCGCGCTAAAGAAGACGATTACGATGCGGCTTCACGCTTGGGGGGACTGCGCAGCCTGCTGGCCTCGCTGGGGTTGGATGGGCTGAGCCGCGCATCGGAGGCACAACCGGAGCCGGGGCCCGAGCGCGTGCAGGAGCGCACCGTCTATCCGGAAGGAAGTTCGACGGCCGAGCCGGGGCTGCGCGTATCGCCTGCGAATGTTGTGACCACGCCTCCGGAGATTCTGCCGCCACGGCCTGCGCCAGAGAAGCCGGAGCGGGAGGAAGGGCCGGCTCGATCGGCGGCGGAGACCGTTCGGCAGGATACGCCTCAGCCCGCGATACCCGCCGAAGATGTGACGACTCTCCCCGCTAAGCGCGGGCAGTATCGCACGCGGAGCTAGCTCGCTTCGCCCACGCCGAGCGGCGGCTTGAGGCGTAACGGACGAACCTGCCGTTTATCCTTCGTATCTCAAAACTGCCTGACCACACGAATGGCTGACGATTGGGGGCGAGGCAGTTCGAGCAGGTCGTGGGTGCGTAC
>CBJOJD010000430.1:0-4273 GCA_966443485.1 uncultured bacterium
GGTATTCACTTTGGTGGCGTAAGTGAGGGGGACATTCTTTCCCAGTTGGTCTTCTACCGGGACCCGGGGGGGGGAGTTCCCGAGCGCGCCCAGGTAGCTGGGGTCCACCTTCACGGCGCCGGCGCCAAAGAGCTTCTGCACCCGGCTGCTTACCGTGGCGTTGAGCGCTCCTCCCAGCAGCACGTCGGTCGAGGGGCTGAGTCCAGCGGACTGCTGCTGTTGCTGGGTGTAGATGCCCTGTTCGCTCTGCGTGCGGCCCAGGGCCAGCAGGGCCACCACGTCGGCCTCGGGCAGCGGCGGATCGCTTCGATAGCTCACGCTCAGCTTGTCCGGCGTGCCGTGCAATCCCAGGGTGATGTCGTAGTCTTCCACGCGCGCCGTGGCGTTCAGGTCGATGTTCGGCTGAATGCGCACCGGATTGGTGAAGCTGATCTGGCCTCGTTGCAGCTCGTAGCGCGTGCCGGCGATCGTGGCATTGCCCTCCGTAATGGAGACACGCCCCAGCAGGGAAGGAGAAGCCACCGTCCCGCGCAGCCGCAGGTCAATGTCGCCCGCCAACTTCGCATACGCGTTCTGGAAGTTCAGCTGCGGCGAGGACTGAATGCGAACATCCAGCCGCACATGGTTCGAAGGCGCGTTGGACGGCACCACGCCCTGCACGGTGTTCGCTTGAGCAGCCAGAGCGGCGATATCCAGATCGGGGCTCACCGTAAAACGAGTCAACAGGACATTGCCCGAGAGCAACAAACTTCCCTGCGTGCCTTGCAGGCGCAGATCTGTATTGGCCAGCGAACTCACGCCTTGCGGATAGCGGATGCGGATGTTCTTTCCACTCACCGAGAGGTCCGCATAGAGCCCGTGCTGGTAGGCTAGGTAGCCTCCCATGCTCAGCTGCCCGCCGCCGGTCATGGCAGTCAGCGATCGCACCTCCAGCCGATTCTGGTTGAACTCCAGGGTGCCTTGCAGCTGGCTCAGGCCGTTGGGAATGTCCTCGAGCGAGAGCGAGCCGCCTTTGAAATCCACCCGTCCGCGCAACTCCGGATCGCTGAGCGCGCCATGCGCCTCGATCTGGAACGTCGACGTACCCGCCGCCGATAGGTCTGGATCAAGCGTCTCTGCGAGCTTCAGATTCACTGATCCGCTGGCCGCCATGTCCAGCCGCTTCTCCTTGAGAGCCACACCACCTTGGGCACGAAGATCGGTGTCCTCGCCCGTGATGTGCACAGGATCGAGCGAGACCCGCATCCGATCCAACGTGGCATGCACGCCCGCCTCGCTCTGCAAGTGAACCCCAGCCAGTACCACCGCCATCTTGTCCAGATGCAGATCGCCGCGCAGCTCCTGGGGACGGGCCAGTGGGCCAGAGATCTCGGCGCGGCCCGCCAGTGCCGACTGTGCCGTGATCCCCCCGATGTGCGCCATCCGGAACAGGGAGCCGATGTCGAATCGCGAAAACTCGAGCTTGCCTTCGCTCGCGTAGTCTCCCCGCAGCTCTGTATGTCCCTGCAGCGTGAGATGAGCGGAGTCCATCTGCGACGTCACCAGATACTGCAGGGAGTGATCCACAGTGTGGGCGGTGGCGCTCATCACCCCCAGCGGCTCTCCCCCTGCGGTGAGATGATTCACCGTGACATCGCCCTCGATCAGTGGATCGTTGCGCGTCCCGGACGCGTTCAGATCGAATTCCAGCGTTCCAGTTACGTGCTCTCCGAGTGTGCGCAGCCGGGCGATATTCCCCAGATCGAGCTGTGCGCCTCGCGCGGTGGCACGAAAATGCCCACTGCGCAGGTCGTACTCTCCGGAGCCATTGACCGTTCCGGCGGGAGCCTTGATCTGCACCGAGGACAGCTTCACCACCTGCTGCGCCAGCGCTCCTTCCGCGTGTAAACGCGACACCGGCTCACCCGCAATCACGCCATCATTCAGTTGAGCCCAACCCGATCCTTCGATGGCATGAACCGGTCCTTGAATTTGCAACTGCGCGTCCAGGCGGCCGCTGATGGGCAGATTGCTTCCGGTGAGCGGCAACAGGTCGGCAACATCCACCCCAGCTGCCTGCACGTGCCCGTGCACAATGGAGTTGGCATCGAACGCGGGCAATTCGTCGCCACGATCACCGGCGCGTTTAGCGTTCTTGCCGGTCCGTATGGGAGGCGGCGGCGCCGTCAGCGTGCCGTCAATCTGCAACTTCGCGTTTCCGTGCTGCAACGAGCCGTGCACGATGGCGATGCGCTCCGCATCGTAGCTGCCGTCTGCTTCCACTGAATCCCAGTGGATGGTTTGCGTTTCCGCGGTCGGATTACTGAAGCTGGCAGGCAGCTCCGCCGTGAGCTGGGTGGCCAGCGCATGCCCGCTCAGCTTGGGCGATTCCAGAGAGCCGGCCCACTGCCCGTGGAACTCGGCCTGGCCGCCTAAGGCAATCGGCAGCGCCGCCACGCCGGCCTTGTTGTTGCGGCGCAGGCCCAGATTGCGCAGCACCACGTCGAAATCGCGAAGATCGCGCGATTGGAAATCTACCGTGAGCGCCGTGGGGCTGGTGATGGGATAGGCGCCCAGCCGTCCGTGAGCCTGCAGCCGGCTGGCTGCCATCTCCAAATCCAGATTGCGCACATCCACCGCACCATCCCGCTGCGTGTACGTCGCGTCGATGGTTCCGTGGGTCGGCGATTCGTTGGGGAGTGCATGCCCTGAGGGCGTCAGAGCGAAGTGGGAAGTCACTTGCAGCGCGTTGACATCACCGTGATTCCACACCGCCACCGCGGGACCGTTCAGAACCGCGTCCACGCCCAGGCGTTGGAAGGGTGGCTGACTCACCAGATCCAGAATGGTGTCTACGGTCACGTTGCTGAAGTTTGCATTGACGCGTCCGTCGACTGGGATATCCACCTTCGGAGACTTCACCAGAATCGAGTGGTCCGCCGGCGCAGGCGCAACAGGCTTCGGTGCGGGCTGGCGATGGAAGCGGCTGCCCAGCTTCTTGCGCAACGATGATGTGGGTGGTGGCGGCTTTTGCGCGGGAGCCCGCAAGACTGTCTCCCCGGGAACCGGAGGTAGCCAGTGCGCCAGCAACACCTCTCCACCAATCTGGCCGCCCTGCTGCAGTTTGGCAACCACGGACGTGATGCGCAGTTCCAGCGGATCGGCGTGGACCCGGGCAGTGAGATCAATGCCGCGAGCGACAACCCCGGTGCCGATGTAGGAGGCCTTTTCCGCATGGACAGACCCATCGATGTGGAACTCGCCAGCTTGCCCGGCGGTGGCCAGGTCCAGGTGAGCAATCCCCTCCGGTGCGAAGGGATACCCCAGAATTGGATCGAGCAGACGCATGTCCAAACTGCCTTTGGTCTTCGCCTCCCAGCGCGGCTTGGCGAAGTTGGACAGGCTGCCTGTGATCTCCAGGAGCTGTGGCTTCACTCCTCGGCCCTCCGCACGAATCCGCATGGAGCGCAGATACGCAGTATCGCGCGTCAGATCGACCGAGGCCTGGATGACTCCATGCACCGGCAGCTCCTTCTCTGCCGTGCCCTTGCGCGAGAGATCCAGATCGCGCACTCCCGCTTCGATGTGATAGCTCTCCGGAGCTCCCGGGTGTGCTGGCACATACTGCATGAGCAACGAAGCATCTTCCGCGCGGAAGTCGAGCGGCTGATAACGGTCCTGGAAGTCGAGTCCGGCGGCGCGATTGTCAACGTCGATCAAGCCCTGCTCCACCGCGATACGGCCGGCCTTTAATTGAAAGAGCGTCTCCAGATTCGAAGAGCCTTGCTTGCTCGGTGTCGAGGGATGAGGCTGATTGGTCGCTCCATCGGGATAAATGATCAGATGGATCTGCGGCTTCTCGATCAGCAGATCGCGAAGCTGAACCTTAGGACTGAAGAAGCCCAGCACGCTCAGCCCAACCTGCAGTTTCTCGATGCGCGCGTAAGGAGCTTCCTGGAGGGACTCGTCCCCGTGAATCACGATTCCATCCGCCTCAGCCTGCAAGCCGCGCAGACGCCAGGTAAAACCCGCAATCTCCACGCGCCCACCGGTAGCATTCTGGATCTGCGTGGCGAGATGCGAGCGAACCATGCGCTCGAACTGCGGGGAGCCACCCCAAAGCACCAGTGCCAAGGTCACGGCCAGCAACGCCACGGCAACGCCCGCCGTGTTCCACAGCCACCTCTTGCGCCCGCGTGTGGGTGCAGTCTGGATGCCTGGCTCGGTGGCGCTCATCGACTTGCTCCCGTTGAGCTGGTCGAAGCTGCGGAGTTCACCAGCTCGATATCGCCCT
>CBJOJD010000431.1:0-4264 GCA_966443485.1 uncultured bacterium
GCCCGGAGGGGGACTTGAACCCCCACACCCTTGCGGGCCGCGGATTTTAAGTCCGTTTTTAACGTGATTGCACACAAGTGCATCGTAACGCGTAGCGGCGCATATGCGCTTACATAACATACGTTTGCAGGATTTCTTGACCTCGCATCCCGTTGCACGCAGTCGCACAAAATAACGGTGCAAGGTGGCACCAAAAGTGGCACCACAAATCGATCTCACGGTCAAGTACTTACGCACGTTCCGCCCTTCGAGCATCTCGGGCTCATGGCACACAGTCACCGCAAAACCGGAAACGACCCGATTCTGGTGCGATCCGGGGTTGGGTCCTGGGGCCCCGCTGAGGCGAGCTGGTCCATTTGAGCCGCTCTATCAGCGGGCCATCTATGGTCAGCCTTTCCGAATCTCTCGTTTGTGGTCACCGGACGGCCGGTTCGGGTAGATCATGATCGCGACCTGTATCGCCAGTACCTGCGCACCTTGCCTGCTGGAAGCGAGATCGCTCTGGAGGCGACCGGCCACTGGTATTGGATCGTCGATGCGATGGAAGGAGCCTGTCATCACCCTCACTTGGCTAATCCGTTCGAGGCCAAGCGGCGTATGGCCAAGAGCAACAAAACCGATGCGCTCGATGCCAAGGGACTCGCGATTCTGTTGCACTGCGGAACCTTGCCGGAGAGCTGGATTCCTCCCGGCGATCTTCGCGATCATCGTGAGCTGCTCCGCACGCGCATGGCCTTGCGCGATCTGCGCACGTCTCTGAAACACCGCATCTACGCCGCCGTAGGTCGCTACGGGCTCCATCCGGAATCGATCAGCGATCTGTTCGGCGTCAAGGGCAGAGCCTACCTCGCGAACATTCTGAAGGCGCTTCCGCAGGAAACCTCGCGCATGACCGAGATGCAATTGCTCTCAATCGATCAACTTGAAGAGAAGATCGACTTGATCGAGCAGCGCATCGCCGACAAGCTCAAGACCAGCCCCGAAATTCGACTGCTGCGCACGATTCCGGGGCTGGGCCCGATTCTGGCGCCTCTGGTATGGCTGGAAATTGGCCGCGTCGAGCGATTCGCGCGCGCCGAGAACTTGGCAAGCTACGCGGGCCTGGTCCCTCGCATCATCGCCAGCGGCGGCCATATCCGCCACGGCGGCACTTGCCGCAACGTCAACCACTATCTCAAGTGGGCGTTTGTGGAGGCCGCCAATGTGGCCGTTCGAATGAAAGCCTGCCACCATCAGCATATCGGCTTGCTCTATCAACGACTGTTTCCAACTAAAGGACACGGTCGCGCCGCCGTCGCTGTTGCGCGACATCTTGCCGAGGCTGCTTATTGGGTGCTGCGCAAGCGACAGAGCTATCGGCCTCCGCAGCCACGCGTTGGCGGCTGAAACACAAGTTCGTCCAGGTTCAGGCAAGCGCGAGACACGTCTGGCCAGTACGGGATTCCCGGCGCTCGAGATCTTCACGCAGGGATGCTATTCCCAGGCCTCGGGGTGAATGCGACGCCTGATCGAAAATGCTCATGCCTCTTGAAGGCGAATATATGGCTCCTCGACGAAGCCGCTTGCAACGAGCGATCTGGACGGTAGGAACCACCTGCAAAGGAAATTCGAAAAAACACGGCTCAAGCCGGGACGCAAAACATGCCGGCTTCGCCGCGTACCGAGGGGCACAGCGGCAGGTCCTCGCCGCTGGGGTGAAGTACCCTCCGCTGCGGCGGCCCTCAAGGCTCTTCGCTTCGCTCCGACCGCTGCGCGGCGCTGACACGGCCTTGACCGCCGTCCTCGCTACGGGTATGGACCAGCAGGAAAAGCATGTGCTTTTCCTGTTCTCAACAGAACCTCTCTTCGACGGTCATACACGCCCCGCCATGCCGACATAGACTCTTGCTCTCGGCACAACTTTTGCAACCCTACAACCCACCCAAAATCGTCCTTGACAACACGCGCTTTCATACATGACGTGTCGTCCTTAAGCCGGTGCAGAGCACCGTGCTTTTTCTCTCGGCCGCACAGATGCCAGAGAACAGCCCACAGACGCAGCAAGGCCGCCCCCAGAGGAACGGCCTTGATGGTACAGCGGCAGATTACTGAGAAGCAGGGGAGACCATCTTGAACTCGGTATCCGCATCAGGGAACACAGGCAAGATCACCTTCCCCCAGTGTCTTTCCGGTCTGATGAACCAGTGGCCTGGCTCCGTGTACTTCGGCTGCTTGTTCTCGCTGGCAGATGCGTCTGCCTGGAGGATATATTCCGGCGCGAACTCCCGAGGTATCCATAACTGGTCGAAGCTAATTCCTTCGTTGACCCACAGCCATTTCCCTGAGTGGTTTTGGACTTTACCTCCCTGCCAAGCGATCTCTTCAGTGAAGCTCTTGTCGGAAGAGAGTTTAAGGGAGATCGTATTCGCCCCCACCTTCAGTTCGTACCGCCCCAAGACATCAGACTCGGACTTAACCATCATGCAGCCGTTCAGCGACAGCAGCACCACGACAAGCAGCGTGAGTTTGACACTCCATCTCTTCAGCTGTTTTTTGGTCTCCATCTGCTTTAGCTCCCCGCGCATGGGTCAGGAGCAGTGATATTCAACTGCTGGTTCACCGTTCCAAAGTGCCCGCTTGAGGGATTGGGGATGCCCAAGGGGGCTGTCGCGTGAAGGGCCCATGAGTTAAGCGTAATCGGATTGGTCACCGTGATGTTCACCACACCACCCGATCGGCTGTAGGTGGAGTTGAAGCCTCCCATTTGAGCTTCCGGCGTGTAATAGCCGCTCATGATAGAGCCGTCCGCACTCTTCAGGTAGGGACCGTCGATCATTGTGTTCGCAAAAGCTTCCCACGTACCAACCGGTACGCTTCCGCTGTTGCGCTGCAATTAGATTTGATCCCGGCCAAAATCCCCTGCATCCCAAGCGAGCCTTTGAAGCTGATCGTAAACGGATCATTGTTGTTGTAAATGAGCGTTGGCTTGGCTCCGTTGCCATAGAACCGGTCCACGGCTTCGTCCACCTCTTGGCCTGCTGCCCATTGACCACCGTATGCTGTTCCCGATGCCGTGGTCCAGCTCGCAGCAAGCGTCGAGTTTGCTGAACCGCTCCAAGAGCCATATTGGATATTCGCGTTCTGGCCATTAGTGAGAAGAGCATTCTCGAAGAGATCAGGATTGACGTAGGTTCCGCCTTGGCTAGAGCATCCCTGAGCATTACCCGTTTGAGGATCGTCAGCGGCGTCATAGCTGCCATCGTCCCACACACACTCCATGCCTGTCGGATCGATGTTGATGAGTGGGTTGTTCAGCGCATAGGCGTACAGATTAAAGCTCTGTGGGTTCGCTGGATTTGCAAAAGCCAGCCCCGACGGGTCTGGGCTCATGAAGCGCCCCATCCTCGAACCGTAGTAGCGGGCAGTGAAGTAGTCGAGTCCGCTTTCCGCATCACGTTCTTTGCTGGTAGAACGAGAAGGTTGAACCGGAAAAAGGTGCACCTCGATTACCTTTCGTCAGTCCTGAGGACGAGTAGACCTTGGTGGGTTCTCGCCCCCATTCCACCCGATGAATTCAGGTGTGGCTTTGGTTCGCTTCTCTAGCAAGGTGGCTATTTGAGCCATGTCGCCAAAACCAGGCAAAATGCTCAACTTTCTTCCATCAGCAAAGCGAAGCTTCAGACTTCTCGGGGCTACGGTCAATGCGACAACCTGGCTGTACAATTCGGAATAGCGTGTGAACAAACCTGTTTTGACCTCGATCATGCTTCTGCCAAACAATACGGACATCGAGCAATGGCGATATGCGGCAATGCTGCAAAAAATAAATATTCCTACAAAAAGAGCCTTCATCGGGTAGTGCCCGGAATGAGCGAATGAGAACGCCGTTAGAAGTGCAGACCCCACAGTAAGAAACAGTAAGGAAATGCGATCTTTGAGGGAGAATACCGCGCGATAGTCTTGGTCATCATGACCGGAATGCATTGTGGCGGATACTTTTGTTTGCGCTCTGCGGGCGACGATACCGACCATTAGACCCCAGAAGCTGATACAGCTAGCGACGCACATTACCCCGCTAGCAAGAGCAAAAATCAAGACCAGCTGTTGGTTTCCCGCGGTGTAGCTTGCCTGCATTGCAAAACAACTACTGACAAGCCCCGCGAGGAAAATGCACAGCACATAAAGAGGCCATTTATGCCGCTTTGACTTTGTGTGCAATGCTGTTTACCTCCTCATCGCAATGGTGGACGTACTTGCAAAAGCTGAAGCCAGCATGCAGAGGCTC
>CBJOJD010000432.1:0-4247 GCA_966443485.1 uncultured bacterium
GCATAGAAACCTGGGCTTTATGTGGGGGACAGAGGGTCTGGTGACCTCGCGGGTGCGCCGCGAGTCGTTTATGGATGCCGTAGTCAAACAGGGCCTCTCGTCGCGAGAGGGCTGGATTGTAGCTGGGGACTACAAGATCGAAGGTGGATCCGCAGCGATGGCCAAGATTTTGGAGCAGCCCGAAATTCCAACTGCGATCGTTACGGCGAACGACCTGACCGCGATCGGGGCTCTTCGGACCGCTCACGAGCAGGGACTGAGAATTCCTGAGGACATATCGATCACGGGCTGCGATGACATTGCAATGAGCGATATTGTGTTTCCGCCGCTGACCACGCTACAAATCTCCCGCAAAGAGTATGCTCAGCTGCTGTTCGATGCTCTTCGTTCCGGCGGGGAGGACCTAGCCCGGCAGGGGCGGCGGTACGTCCTGCGCCCGGGCATTGTGGTGCGACGGTCTACCGGTCCGGTTCCAAATGGGGGCAAGACGCGGGCTCGACGACCCGCTATCGCAGCCACACATTGAAGGCCAGGCAGGCGATGGTGACCAAAATCCCCCATAATAAGGTTGGCGTGGTGAAAGCTAAGGGCACGCGAATTGCCGCCTCTTCCATTGGCTGCGAGGTTCGCTTTCCGCGAACGCGGCCGACGATCAGCACCGTCAGAAGCGTCACGCTGAAGCTGAGGATGGCTGCGTAGAAGTTGGCGCTCATTCGGCTGCCGTAATGGAGAAGTCCGATCCGAACCATGGTCTGGTGTGCGGCTGAGGTCGCAAGACCGGTAAAGATGGCAGGCAGGCCACTGCCTCTCACCAGTTTCGGCGCTACCGCGGCCGTTGCGACCAACGCGAACAGTGGCGCGTTGAAGGTGGAGAGGATCATCTGGATGTATTCCATCAGACTCTGATAGCTGAGGGCGGAATACGCCGCGAGGACCGCGAGCACTACTGCAACGACGTTGGAGAATCGCCCCACCCAAAGGTAGTGACTCTCTGAAGCCTCAGGACGAAGCCAAGCCTGATATACGCCCTGCACCCAGGCGGAGCTAAAGCCAGAGATGTTATTCGCGAAGGTGGATATCAAGCTGGCAGAGAGCCCCATCACTCCTAACGCGACCCAGGCCGGGCTGAAGTAGTGCAGCATCAGGGAGGGCAGAGTCGTATTCCAGTGATTGCCTAGTTGGCCTCTTAGAACAAGCGGCGCGACGACTCCGGGCAAAACAATGAGAAATGCGAAGACCATTTTTGCGGCCGCCATGGAGAGGGGCACGAAGGGAACCTGTTCCCGCCGACGGACCGCCAAAGCGCGCTGCATCTGAACAAAGTCTGTGCTCCAAAATCCAAAGCCGAGCACTGCACCCAGGCCCACGATCACCCCGACCTGATCCATCTCCGCGGCGGGAGCGAAAAACGGCAGAGCCTTCCATGCATGTGCCCTGGCGGCCGGAATATGAGCCATAAGACCTGAGATTCCTCCGAAATCGTGAACCACGAGGAAGAACAAAGGGACGATGGCGGAGAGCACGACGAAGAAATGCAGCAGTTCCGTGTAGACCGTCGCGCGTAAGCCGCCGAGTGCGGTGTAGAACAAGACCACGGCCGCAGTGACCGCAACGCCGAAGCCGAAGTTCCAACCTAAGAAGGTTGAGGCTGTCTGAGCCACGGCGCACAGGCAGACACCTGCCAGCATAAGCATCATGACGGCCATACAGAGGGCTACCACAGAGCGCGTCGCCTGACCATAATACTGGGCAATAAAGTCCAAGACGGTGGGATAGCGTCCGCGTGCATAGGCGGGCAGCAGCCAAAACGCAACCATCACGAGGGCAGGAACGGCGCCGATCCAATAGAAGTGGCAGGCCAACATGCCGTACTGGGCACCGAGCGCCATCATGGCGATCACGTCAAGGGAGCCGCAGTTAGCGGCGATACAGGAGATGATGCACACCCAAAGCGGAAGAGACGCGGTGGCATTTAGAAACTGATTGGAGGTCTCTCGCCTGCGGCTGGCGAGCACGCCGAGAGCCAACAACGCGACCAGGTAGGTCCCGCCCAGCAGATAGTGCAATGGATTCCAGACCATACCAGCCGACACATCCCATCCGGACGCTGAAGCGCACCAGCCACGCCCTCGATCAGAGGTAACGCAGAGGAAACCGGAAAGTCAGGATGATTGTACGCGAGGCGTGACTGGACTGGCACAGGGGCGTAAGAGGGCCTCACAAGCAGGCCCGCGGTCGAGCCGCAGGCCTGGGTGGGAGAGCCGAACGTCGCCATTCGACACTGGAAGGACTAATACTGTTGCATTTTGACGCGAATCGCAGTCGGCTTGCCATAGAAGCAGAGACCACGATCGGTTTCATCGCCGTTCAATAGACGAGCAGCCTTCCAAACGCCGTTCTCGTAGGAACCTTGCTCCGCCGTCAGAATCTGACTGTGAATCCAGGGCAGCTTACCGGGGAGGTGAAACACGACGCTTGCATCGACGCCGGTGATGAGGAACTCATCCGGGCCTAGCTGAGCGACCACTGCCGCACCGTGAGCGTCTTTGGTTCCGGGAGCGCGGCGCCCGTCAGGCTGCGGGAATCCGAAGGCAACGGTCGCCTGCCAGGCTCCGAAGTCGATCTCCTTCGAAACTTGGCCAGGTTCTTCGACCGCAGTCTTGACCTTGCCATCGAACTCCAGCTGAGCAAGTTCCCGATCCAGCGGTTCAATAAGAGCGAAGTTCCGGGCATGGGCAGTCCACGGTTCGTCGCCCAGGATGTTCCATCCACTCTGATCCACGCCGAAGGGCGAGAAACCGATTCCGCCTTCACCGATCGCATAGAAGAGGAATTTGGCGAAGCTGTCGCTGCGCCCCGTCTCCGGAATCCACAGGGGATTGTCGGGACGATTGTAGGCAGCCATCGTTTCTCGATAGAACTGCGAGTCGTCGGTGTAGATGTCCGGCCCGATCATGTCGAGCGAGGGAGCCAGCTTGCGCCAGAGTCCGACTAGTTTCTGCACCGCACCACCGCTGGGGTAGGCGATGCCGGGAAGGTCTACCTGGCGCTGAGCCAGCTCGCCCGCGGGGTAATCGATCCAGACATTTATGTAGTAGGGGATGTTGAATTCGCGCTTGCCCGCGGTTGCGATCTCATTGATGTACTTGGCCTGGTGGTACATCTGGAAGATCTCATCTGCTTCGCTGCCGAAGACCTGCGACCAGGTACCGGCCTGCTTCCCTGCGGCGGCGAGCAGGTCTGCTGGAACTTGTCCGGCAAACTCGCGGTTGGCTTCGGCGGAGAAGTCGCGCACGCTGCCGACGTTACCCGATTCGTTCTCCACCTGAATGACCAAGACGGTGTGCTGATCGTTGTCAATCTCTTTCAGATGGCGCATCAGGGTGGTGAATGCGTTCTTATCGGCCTCCAGCGTGTTGTGCGAGAGGGGAGAGAGGACATCGATGGGCAGACCATCCGGGCGAATCACGCGCGGGAACTTGGCAGTGTCGGTCTTCACCCAGCTCGGCACGTAATGCATGTTGCCGTTCTTCCAAGTGCCGAACCAGAGGATCACCAGGTGAACGTTGTGGGCACGGGCACCATCGACCAGCGCATCCACGTTGCTGAAGTCGAACTTGCCGGGCTGTGGCTCAAACTGTTCCCAATAGACGGGGGCCTCGACCGTGTTCGCATGGAGCGCGGCGATGGATTGCCAAACTTGTGGAAGTTCAGAGGGCCAGGCACTCGAGTTGTGAATCTGCCCCCCGAGTACAAAGAACGGTTTGCCGTCGACCATCAGGGCGTAGCGGCCGTCTTTCTTCTCGACGCGCGGCGCTTCCGTCGCGTGCAGGAACGAGGCGAGAAGAACCAAGAGCGACAAGAGAGTGAGAGAACGTACAGAGTTCTTGAAAAGCATGGAGGTCACCTTGCGGCAATGTAATCGTATACATCGAAATTATGCAAGTGCCTTTCGGCTCATTCGCGCAACACAACGTGCGTAGTAGCGAGAAGATCGAGCGCGATGGCGCGACAGAGAATCATTGGAGCTCGCACGAAGTATCTGCCTTGCAGGCGCAGCCCCCGCGGCATTTGGCCAAAGTGGGGCGAGCCTAGCGCTAGTTCGCGCCGATTCTGGAACTGACCAGCTTCCATTGTCCGGCGTCGTAGAAGAGCAGGCCGAAGACGTGGACGGAGCTTGCGGCAGAGATGGAGGCTCCCCCCGAAACGATCGTGTCAGGTTGCTGAAACACAGTCACCGTTGCAGC
>CBJOJD010000433.1:0-4244 GCA_966443485.1 uncultured bacterium
ATTGTTCTTACCGCGAAGCTTGTCGATTAGCGGGAAATGCCCGAAGCAAACAGCCGGGCATTTCCCTTGAGATCAAAGATCTAAAACATATTCCACAAGAACTGGTTGTAAACCTCGTGATGGTACTGCACCTCGGGCGGCTTCACGAACGTGCCAAGCGAGCGAGGACAACGGTCGGCGGCAGCCTGCTTCTTTTCGATATCTCCACGCAGGCTGGCTGCATCTGGAAATGGCCCCTCGAACAGCCACGTCCATAGATCATCGTGGCCCTCCACGCCGGCCCACAGGGCCGCCGAGTGCTTCGCCGCATCCAACGGCTCCAGATGGACGGTGCGGCCGCGTAGCGTGACCGGGCGGGGCAGGGAAGCGGGGTTCCAGGAGAGGGGCTCAGGCATGTGCATGCGAGCTCAGAGTATCAAGAGCGGCCAGAAAGGCACATCCGCCCGCCGCCAGGCCCAATACCAACATTTCAGCCACTTTTTCCACGCTTTGCACATGTTGTGAGGCCGAGCTCATGAGAATAGGCTTAACTTTGCCTCCCGCTGAGAGGCGCAAGCGCTTTCCGCCGTCCTCGCAGGCACAATCCCCGCTTTTGGGCCGCTAAAAACCGCACCAATACCGGCGATTTCGGCTTTCCACAGGCAAAACTCCCACAAATTCCCAAGTCGGGTCCGGAATCCGAACAAAATACAACATATTGTGGTTTGCGCTTGACTTGCACTACTAGCAGCGGTACTTTTTCATCTGCGGCTGTAAAAGAACGTTAATGAAAGGGCGGTTTAAGCCGCCTACAGCCCCTAAAAAGAAGGATCGAGCGCTCACTTTCGCCGACTCCGACTTTTGTTGCCCACGACTTTTGATCTACCTCGAGGCTGCGGCCTGCGAGGGCAGTTTTTTTACCGGTTCTGCTCGAATCAAGGAGACTCCATGCAAGAGGCCCACGTTCAAACTTCCGCTCCGCCCCTGTCCAGTACCAGCCGCGGTGGCTTGACCTTCAACCGCCGCTTTTCTTCGCCGGGCACCTCGCCTTACGACGAAGTGCAATGGGAGAAGCGAACTGCTTCCATTACGGATAGCAAGGGCAACACGATCTTCGAACAGAAGGACGTGGAGACCCCCATCGATTGGTCCATGACGGCCACCAACATCGTGGCCTCCAAGTACTTGCATGGACAGCTGAATACGCCGGAGCGGGAGACGGGTGTTCGTCAGCTGGTGGAGCGTGTGGCCGAAACGATTCGGAACTGGGGCATCAACGGGGGCTACTTCGCCACTCCGCAGGACGCGGCCGTGTTCTACGACGAGCTGGCGCACATGTTGCTGACTCAGAAGGTGGCCTTCAACTCTCCGGTCTGGTTCAACGTGGGCTGCGATCGCCTGGAACCGCAGGCCGACGGCACCAGCTGGCACTGGGACCCGCGCACGGGCGGCGTGAAGTTCGAGGCCACCGGCTATAGAAATCCGCAGTGCTCGGCCTGCTTCATCAATGCCGTGGACGACTCCTTGGATTCCATCCTCACCCTCGCCAAGACCGAGGGCATGCTCTTCAAGTGGGGCTCGGGTACAGGTACCAATCTCTCGGCGATTCGCGGCTCCAACGAACTGCTTTCCGGCGGCGGCCAGGCCTCCGGCCCGCTCAGCTTTATGCGCGGCTTCGATGCCTTTGCTGGGGTAATCAAATCGGGAGGCAAGACCCGCCGCGCTGCCAAGATGGTGATCCTCAACGTCGATCACCCAGACATCATGGACTTCATCGATTGCAAGGCCAAGGAAGAAGCCAAGGCCTTCGCACTGATTCGTCAGGGCTATGACGGCTCCGGTCCGGACTCTGAAGCCTACTCTTCCATCTTCTTTCAGAACGCCAACAACTCTGTGCGCGTGAGCGACGAGTTTATGCGCGCTTACGAGAACAACGGCGAGTTCACCACCTACACGGTGAAGGGCCACGAGCCAGTCAAGACTTACCGCGCCCGCGACATCATGCAGAAGATCGCTGAAGCCACCTGGCTGTGCGGCGATCCCGGGCTCCAGTTCGATACCACCATCAATAAGTGGCACACCTCGAAGAACACGGCGCGCATCAACGCTTCCAATCCGTGCAGCGAATACATGTTCCTCGACAACTCGGCCTGCAACCTGGCCAGCTTCAACCTGTTGAAGTTCGTGAACGCCGCAGGGACCTTCGACATTCAGGCCTACCGCCACGCCGTGTCCATCATGATTACCGCGATGGAGATCCTGGTCGATAACTCCGGCTATCCCACGGAAGCGATCGCCAAGAACTCGCACGACTATCGTCCGCTCGGCCTGGGCTACGCTAACCTCGGCGCGCTGCTCATGGCCTTCGGTCTGCCCTACGATTCCGATGCGGGTCGCGACTTTGCGGCGGCCATCACGGCCATCATGTGCGGACAGTCTTATCTGCAGTCCGCCATCATCGCTGGCACCTGCAAGCCGCTGGCATCCGCTACACCTCTCACCGCCGGTTCGGAAGAGAAGGGTGGTGCTTGCCCCGGTTTCTACGTAAACCGCGAGCCCTTCCTCGATGTCATTCGCATGCACCGCGCAGAGGTCAATAAGATCGGCAAGTCGCGCACCAGCAGCGAGCCGTTCACTGTGCCGCAGCTCGACTCTCTGATCGAAGCCAGCCGCGAGTGCTGGGATATGGCCCTGGTCTATGGCGAGAAGCATGGCTACCGCAATTCGCAGACCACCGTTCTCGCTCCCACTGGCACCATCGGCTTCATGATGGACTGCGATACCACCGGCATCGAACCCGATCTCGCATTGGTGAAATACAAGAAGCTGGTCGGCGGCGGCATGATCAAGATCGTCAACAACACCGTGCCTGCGGCCCTCTTCAAGCTGGGATACACCGACGAGCAGGTGAACGCAATCGTCAGCTACATTGACGCCACCGGCACCATCGAAGGCGCTCCCGGCATCAAGCCAGAGCACCTGGCCGTATTCGATTGCAGCTTCAAGCCCGCCAAGGGAACCCGCTCCATTCACTACATGGGCCACATCAAGATGATGTCGGCTACTCAGCCATTCCTCTCCGGTGCTATCTCCAAGACCGTGAACCTGCCTCACGAGGCAACCGTGGACGATGTCGCAGAAGCTTATGCGGAGAGCTGGCGTCAGGGTATCAAGGCCGTGGCCATCTATCGTGATGGATCGAAGGGCACTCAGCCGCTGAACACCAGCATGGACACGAAGAAGGAGGCCTCGGCACTCGACGTAGTGGGCAGCCGCGTACTCACGAGTCTCGCCGCTGGACAGCCGGCCGCCGAGGCCGACGTGAAGCTGCTGGAAGCCAAGGTGAGCGAGAGGCTGGAAGTCACAGCCAAGCAGGTTCTCTCCGCTGCCTCTGCATTCCAGAAGTCCATGGATGAGATCGCCAAGGCCGCTGCTGTGCCCGTCATTAAGGCCAGCACTGCGGCGCCCATGAGGGCGGCACCTGTCCAGCCGGAGCAGGATCTCAACGCTCCTCCGCGGGCCGTCCGCCATCGCTTGCAAGAAGAACGTGCCTCGGTCACGCATAAGTTCTCGATCGCAGGTCACGAAGGCTACATCACGGTGGGACTCTACCCAACCGGACAGCCTGGCGAGATCTTCATCAAGATGGCAAAGGAAGGTTCCACGGTCTCCGGCCTGATGGATTCCTTCGCCACCGCGATCTCGCTGGCATTGCAACACGGAGTGCCGTTGCGCGTCCTGTGCGAGAAGTTCGCTCACACCCGCTTCGAGCCTTCCGGCTGGACCGGGAACGAACAGATCGGTTACGCGAAGAGCTTGATGGACTACATCTTCCGCTGGCTGAATCTACGCTTTCTTTCAGGTACGCAGCTGAGCTTGTTCGCTGGCCTCACGCCGCAAACTCCGCAGTTGCCCGCGATGCCAAGCTTGTTGATGGATCCTGACCAGGAAACAGAAAGCGGAATCTCGAAGGACCATCTTGCCAGGCTGGCGGAAGAAGTGGCCCGCAAGCTCAATGAGGTGGGCGGACAAAGCGCTCAGCCGGGACTGCATGGGACGGCAACTTCCGGTGGGATCGCTCCGGAGATCCGCGCCACCAGCTCTATAGAGGATTCCATCGCCAACGGCCCCGAGTTACAGGATCGCGGCATCTACCACGCGTCGGACGCCATGCGCGATCTCTATGACATGGGCGACGCCCCTAGCTGTGGTGTCTGCGGCGCAATCATGGTGCGCAATGGGAGCTGCTACCGCTGCATGAGCTG
>CBJOJD010000434.1:0-4237 GCA_966443485.1 uncultured bacterium
TTAAACGGAGCGTTTGACGACTCCGGGTGTAGCATCGGTGAGACGCGATCGACGAGCCTTGTTCCATCCGCGCAGCTTTTGACCATTGCGAATTCCGTGAGCAGTGAGCCTTTGCACGATTGCGCTCTCGCCGATCGCCGGAGCAGGCCGCGATATGAGCGTATTTATCGCGCGGAGGCTTCTAATCCATGTCAGCTGATCTCCGTTTCGCTCTTCGCCAATACCGCAAGGCGCCGGGATTTGCAGTCACCGCCATTATCATCCTCACGCTCGGCATTGGCGCCGCGGTGAGCATCTTCGCGTTTGTGAACGCAGCTCTGCTGAAACCGTCGCCCTATGAGGCTCCCTCGCGACTCGTCGCGGTGTTTGAGTCCACCGCAACATGCCCTGAGTGCGAGTTCTCGTATCCCGATTACCAGGACTGGAAGCAAGCCAACTCGGTATTCAGCTCGTTCGAAATTTGGGAAGACGATGCTTACCTGTGGCGCAGTGCCGCCGGTGTTGAATCGCTGCGCGTAGCTCGGGTTTCCGGAGGATTCTTCCAAACTCTCGGCGTGACTCCCCTGCTTGGCCGCCTCTTTACCTCTGCGGATGACACGCCTGCGGGTACGCGTGCAGTGGTCCTGCCCTACGACACTTGGCAGCGCCTCTTCGGTGGACGAGCTGACATCATCGGTGAGTCCATCACCCTGGACAACAATGCATACACAGTCATTGGCGTCCTTCCTCGGAAGTTTCAATTCGCGCCCCGTGCGGCAGAACTCTGGGTCACCGTCCACGATCTTGGACCCTGCGAAACGGACCGCAAGTGCCGTCCGTTTTATGGGCTAGCGCGTCTCAAAGATGGGGTCAGCGTATCAGCTGCAACTGCCGACACAAACGCGATCGCCGCCCGGCTACGACTGCAATTCCCCCTCACCAATCAGGAACAGGGCGCGCGCGTGATGCCCTTGAGTGAGTCCATCACCGGCGATATTCGTCCCATCCTTCTGATCCTGCTCGCCGGCGCCTTGCTGCTCCTGCTCATTGCCTGTGTAAATATCGCCAGTCTTTTACTTGTGCGTGCGGAAGACCGCCGCCGCGAGATGGCGGTCCGAGGTGCCCTTGGTGCTTCGGCAGCCCGGCTCGCCAGGCAATTGATGATCGAAGCGGGTCTTCTCGTCGCTGTCTCTGTTTCGCTGGGCCTGGCGGAGGCTGCTGGAACGATCGCTCTGTTATCCGCCCTAATCCCGGAACGAGTTCTTCGCGGCATGCCGTTCTTCCGAAACATCGGCTTGGATCACCGCGTGTTTCTCTTTGTCGCCCTGGTCTCGCTTGTTGTACTGGCCGTCTGCACAGTTGCGCCCTTGTCTCGCCTCTCGATTCGTGACTTGCGCGCCAGTCTTGCTACGGGAGGCCGCAGTTCCTCGAACACGTGGAGGCGCTTCGGATCGATCCTCGTTGTCGTGGAACTGGCGGTTGCGATTGTCCTCCTGGTCACGGCCGGACTCCTGGGCAAGAGCTTTTACCGTGTTCTCCAGGTCAAGCTCAACTTCAATCCTGTCCACCTCGCAACTCTCGAAATCGATGCGAACACCGGGTACGACACCGCTGTGCGGCAGTTCGCTTTATCGCGACGTCTCATCGACACAGTCTCTGCCATCCCGGGAATCCAATCGGTGGGAATAGTCGGCTCTCTTCCCGTCACATGCAACTGCGATGCTGTGCCTTATCGTGTGCTGGGTCGCCCCTGGAATGGTACACAGCAGTTGGCCGTCTCAAACACGGCGAGTTCTGGTTACTTCACCACCATTCAGGCTCGGCTTCTCAGCGGGCGCGTCTTTACAGAAATCGATGATGCCTCGCATCCGCCGGTTGTCATCATCAACAAGTCCATGGCGCAGGAATTCTTCGATGGAGAGGATCCGATCGGAAGAACGATCGGAGATCAGACGCTCTCTCCCGGTTCACTCCATCAAGTGATCGGAGTAGTCGATGATGTCCGTGAAGGCGCGCTCAACGAGCCAATTCGCCCGGCGGTCTATTTCGCGTTCAATCAGAAACCGAGAAGCTATGCCTTTCTCGTCGTTCGCACCGCTCAGGATGCTGCCGCTGATCTGCCAGCTATTGTCACTGCGATTCACAGGATCGATCCGGAGATCGGCTTGCGCAATGAGTTCACGATGACGGAGCACATCCATAACAGCCAGGTTTGGTATCTGCACAGCTCGGCAGCCTCGATCGTGGGAGGCTTTGCATCGTGTGCTCTCCTGCTCGGTGTCATCGGGCTTTACGGCGTGGTGGCCTACTCCGTCAGCCGGCGCACCCAGGAGATCGGGGTTCGGATGGCTCTGGGGGCGGAGCGTTCCGCGATCGGCCGGCTCGTCCTCGGCGAAGCGGCACGTCTTGTAATGATCGGCACGATCTTCGGTATCGCCACGTCTCTGCTGGCTGGGCGTCTATTGCGCAGCCTGCTGTTTGGCGTCGTGTCGTCAGACGCGTCGGTGGTTGGCGTGGTTTCCGCCATCCTCATCGCCGCTACTCTCACAGCAGCTTGGATACCCGCCCGTCGGGCGGCGGGAGTCAATCCAGTGGAAGCATTGCGCAATGAATGAAGTGCACAATCTGGCGGGAACTGAAGATCGGCCGCGGTCACTCGGCCCAGTTATGCGCGTTCCGGGCAAGCGACGAACTCAACTTCGATTTCGCTGAAGCTCTTCAAGTGATTCACTGCAGGGGCTGGGAAGCGCAATTGCTCGAGCCGCGGGGCGCCTGTGTAACTGGGATTTTCGACACCGGCCGAGACCTCCAGAACGCCAAGCTCGGCTTACGACAAATCACCAAATCGCTCATTGAGCCGCTAAAGCAGCCCCGACCGCGTTCCCAACCTTCCACTTCCCGAGTGCTGGTAGTGGCTCCTGCCATATGGGCCGCCTTCCGCGGCACGATGTTTTTCAGGATTGATTCTCGGAGGTATTAGATGAGCCGAGGTCATCAGGTAAGCGTCGCTGTGACCAGATCTTATGTAAGTTTCTAAACGAAGGGGCAGCGGAGACACAGCCCTTCGTTGTTTCTGCACGAAGTTCGATTCGTTTTCAGGGTCATCTGCCTGTATGCTCATCCCATGTTTCCCCGGTCGGTTTCTGTTTGCCTTTTTCTTCTTAGCCTTGCACTTGGGATAGCCAGCGCGCGCCCTGTTCACCTCGATGGCGGGTCAACCCGCCTGTTTGAACCGTGGCAGTTTCACATCGGGGACAATCCCGCATGGGCGGCGCCCGGCTTCGACGATTCGGCGTGGGAAAAGCTCTCTCCGGACAAGCCGTGGGGAGCGCAGGGACACCCGAATACAGAAGGTTTCGGGTGGTATCGCTATCATGTAACGCTTGATCCGGCTCAGACCGCGCCCACACGGCTGGCCGTTCTCATTCCGTGGGCGGAAGACGTATACGAGGTTTACTGGAACGGGCAGCTGATCGGCGGGACCGGGAAGATGCCTCCACACGCGAGTTGGAGAGCGAGGCAAGTACCGGGTCAGTTTCTGGTGCCGGGGGCGCAGTCCGGAGTGCTTGCCGTGCGCGTCTGGAACGCGCCGTTCACCTCCTTCGACAATGGGGTTCAGGGCGGGTTGCGCATGGCGCCGCTGCTGGGCGATCCGGCAACCATTCAGGCGCAGGCCGAGAGGCTGCTTTATTTGCGGTTGCAACACCTGCAACTGAATAACGTGCTGATGACCGTGTACGGAATCGTCGCACTGCTTGGATTCCTGGTGTGGTGGCGCGATCGATCGATCCCCGTGGGTTTGTGCCTTGCCATTTTCGCAGCGGGGATACCACTGGCCTTCTCCACAGGCTTTCTTTCCAAGGCTGCAGACCTTGCTCTCGCCAGCACCGTTGAGTGCTGCGGCGATGCCGCCATGTTCTTCTTGCTCCTATGGCTTCTCGGCCTGCAACAAGATGCAAGGGTTTACCGATGGACAAAGATCATCGCCGGGGCAGAAATCATTTTCGGGGCGGCCGATGCATGCACGAATCCAGGTTTTCTCAGCAGCACACCTTGGCCCTGGCAACTGGCCGATCTCATTCTGAGCTACGCCATCGGGTTCTGCGATTTCCTGCCATTCGTCCTGATCGGGATCGCAGTGGCGCGCCGCCAGAAGCTGGATGCATCGCGCTGGAGCGTGGCGATCTTTGCCTTCCTGTCGCAGGCCAGCTTCATGTTTGGGTGGCTCTTTCTGCAGGGATCGCGCTTCACCCACTTG
>CBJOJD010000435.1:0-4237 GCA_966443485.1 uncultured bacterium
GTGGGCAGCACGCGGGATCAACGTAAATGCCATCGCGCCAGGATATATGGCTACGGACAACACGGAGGCTCTGCGTGGCGATCCCGTGCGGTCGCGGCAGATCATGGAACGTATCCCGGCCGCCCGTTGGGGAACACCAGCCGACCTGGGCGGGGCGGCGGTCTTCCTTGCCTCCGCGGCCAGCGATTACATGCACGGTCACACCCTGGTTGTAGACGGCGGCTGGATGAGCCGTTAGCTTCGGAATATCCATTCTCACTGAGGTGAAGGAGGAGAAGTGCGGCGAGCAATCAGTGTTGTCCTGTTCATGATCGCGAGCTCAGCTTTCGGCATGGCACAGTCGGTTCCTGTGGACCACGCGACGCAGGCTGGACTTCTGGAGAAGGCGCAGGAGTTGAAGAAGAAGGCGGACGCCGGAAACGGTTCGGCGAGTATCAAGCTGAATGAGTATCCGAATCACTTCACGATGCTCAGTTATCGCGAGAGGAGTGGCGGAGGAGAACAGCATGACAACTTCGCGGATTTCTTTTACGTGCTGAAAGGCAATGCCACGCTATTGACCGGAGGAACGCTGGTGAATCCATCGACGTCAGGGCCGGGGGAGATGCGGGGAACTGCGGTATCGAGCAAGACTCAAACGGCACTGCACCCGGGCGACATCGTTCACATCCCTGCGAAGACGCCGCATCAACTGGTGATTGCTGACGGACAGGAGTTTGTCTACTTCGTGGTCAAGGTACGCGAGCAGTAACCGGATCGTTCATGCAAGAAAAATGGGCCAGGACTCTGGTTGAGTTCTGGCCCACTTTGTTGAATGAGTGAAAAGGAAGGATCGGAACCTTAGCGAACGGGCTCAGGCGAGTGCTTTGCGCGCTTTCTATCGACCATGATGGCATCGAGCACTTTGCGGAGCCGTACGACATCTACATCTTTGACTACCTGCCGAGCCGGGCCGTCTCCCTCTGCACCGAGGATGGCATTCACGCTCTGCGCCTGGGTTGAGGTTTTTACCTGAGAGCGCAATGAGGTGTGAATCTCGTCCACGCCGGAGCCGAGCACGAATTCGCGGACATTGGCATGGCGAATGCCGCCAGCCCCAAGAATCGCGATGCGGCCATCCGCTTCTTGCATCAGTTGCGAGATCTTCATCACGCCGCGGATGCCCTGGCGCTCTCCGCCCGAGGTGAGAATGCGGTCGGCGCCTGATGCAATCACATCCTGGAGCGCGCGATGGAGATCAGGGGTTACGTCGAAGGCACGGTTGAAAGTCACTTTGAGCGGACGAGCAACGTCGACCAATTCGGCGGTCCGTTGCACATCCACATGTCCTTCCGGAGTTAGTACGCCCAGGACGACGCCATCGGCTCCCAGGTCGCGAGCGCGTCGCACGTCGTCGCGCATGATTTCAAATTCGCGAGAGGTGTAGCAGAAATCTCCTCCGCGCGGACGCACCAGGACAAACAGCCCCAGAGGGACTGCGCTGCGGGTAGCGTGAATGAGCCCAGCGCTAGGGGTGATGCCACCTTCGCGCAGGGCCGAGCACAATTCGACTCGATCCGCACCACCGGCATTCGCGGCAATGGCGGACTCGACCGAATCAACACAGATTTCCAAGAGCATAAGTCACAATCCGCGGGCAAAAAGCTGGATTCGAGGACCGATGTTGCGCCTCAAATCCAGGCCGAAGATGAGGGGATTGGCTGCCTCCATGGTGAAGGCAGCCAGAGAGATTAGAAGCTGTAGTGCAAGGCGAACTGCAGGTGCCGTTCCGTGGAGCGAGGCGGCTGGTTCGAAACCATGCCGTAGTTGGTGTCGGTAATGCCCGTATCCGGATTTCCGTAGCTCACGATGTTGAAGGCGTTGAAGGCATCGAAGCGGAATCCGATTGTCTGCTCCCGGAAGGTATGGAAGTCCTTGAACGCCGAGAGGTCAGCGTTGAAGAATCCCGGTCCGCGGATGGTTCCGTTGTGCGAGGTACCGAAGGCGTTGTTTGCGGGGATGCCGAAGGCGCAGACCCCGTTATCAACTCCAGCAGTCGTGCAGGGAACAGCGGAGGGGTCGGTACCGAACCAGTTTTCATTGGTACGGCCTACAACCTTCAGTCTCCGGTACTGGTTGACGCGGTTAACGCCATAGCTATTGGAGTTGTTCGATCCTCCGGTGATGTTCTCCGGGAATCCCGAGTAGGCAACGATGGCAGTCGAGATCTTCCAGCCGCCGATCAACTCATCCATGACGCGATTGGTGGAGGAGAGGTACTCGTGACCGCGACCAAGCGGCAGAGCATAGACGCCAGTAGCAGAGAGGTTGTGTTTGACGTCGTATCCCGCCAGGCCCATGTCGGCAGCGCTGTCGTAGTAGTTCTGGAAGGCACCGCTAAAGCCATTGACGTTCAAGCCGTAGTTGCCCAAGCTGTTGGTCATTGCTTTGGCCCACGTGTAGTTCACGGTGTACTCCAGACCGTGGCTGACACGCTGACGAAGAACCGCTTGGAGGGCGTTGTAGTTCATCTTGGCGCGCGACTCGGTGATGAGCAGTCCGCCATTGCCGCCGACGCCCAGCGCAGAGTCGATGCCATTCACTCCGATGTAGGGGCTGTTATAGAAAGGCGCCGAGGTCTGATCGCCGTTGACCTTGTACTGATTGACGTTGCCGTAGTCCTCGATATGCTGGCCGGTTTCACCGACGTAGCCGGCTTGCAGAGAAGTGGTGCGGGTGAGCGCATACTCCAGCGTAAGGTTGAAGTTCTGCACGTAGGCAGGCTGAATGTTCTGCGGATAGGCAGTGTAGCCATTGTTGGAGCTGCTGTATTGAATCGAGGTGTCGGAGGCGGTAAAGCCTTGTTCTGCGGTGTTGGGCGTAGAGACCGAGGTGGTGGTCGGGGCGCTCACCGAGAAGCCAGCCGCCTGCAGGAACGGTGCGATAGCGGTCAGACGCTGATTGAACGAATTGCCTTCGAAGAAGCTGGTTGCGCCGTATCCGCCGCGAACCACGAAGCGATCCGTAGCCTGATAGGCGAAGCCGAGGTGAGGCATCCATTGGCGGTAGTTCGGCTGATAGCAGGCCTCGTTCTTGCAGATGCCTGCTCCAGGAAGAGCGCCAACCGGTAACCGGCCTGCGTATAGGATTTGGCCGGTGGTGAGGTCGATGTTTCCAGTCCGATCGTGCTGTTCGATCCAAGGCTCATCGAATTCGTAGCGCACGCCAAAGATCAAGGTCAGGTTCTGGCGAACCTTGTAATTATCCTGAGCAAAGCCGGCTGTGCGCCATTGACGCTGGCCGACGTTGACGCTGGCCAGAGTGACGCCGCCAGACGAAACGCGGTCGAGCAGAAAGTCCGCGGGGCCGTAGCCGCCAGAACCATTGCCGTCCGAAGTGAACGCGCCTGTGTAGTTGAGGGAGCCGAGATAACCGTTGTTATTGCCGGTGGGGTAGTTGTTCTGATAACGGCGGGCCTCGATGCCCATGCTGAGATAGTGCAGGCCGCGCTGCCAGGTCACGGTATCGGTGTAGCTGTAGGTATTGTCGATCACGCCACCGTTGTAAGCCGAAGTTCCCACGCTGCTAACATTGCCGTTCAGGTTCTGAGTGGTGAAGCCGTTGAATGTCTGGCCCGGGAACGAGATACCCACCGTGGCATTGCCTGAGGTGCCGGAGACACCGGTGGGATCTTGAGGAAGGCCCTGGTTCCAGATTGTGCGAGTAAATCCGACGCGTGCCGAGTTGACCAAGGAGGGAGAGAACGTATGCACCCAGTTGGAACCGACGATCCAGGTGGGATAGAGATTGATTCCCGGGAAGGTGATGGCCAGTACCGGGGTTGAACCATCATAGGCATGAGAGATCGAGTAGAACCCTGTGATCTTGTCGTTCTCGCGGGGATCGTATTCGATCTTGACGTCGCCTTGATCGTTGCCCTTGTAGCTGCGCGATGGAGCGAGATAGTTATTCTGCGCGATTCCATCGGTCGGCGTCGCATTGGGCAGGGGGTACAGTTTGGGGTTGGCGAAGAGGAATTTGGCAACTGGGTTGACGACTGGAATCCCCTGGTTGTTTGCGTAAGGAGCAAAACCGTTCAACGGGTCATAGAGTTGGATGGGATTGGAAGCAGCAAGCAAGGCAGAGAAGTCGCCATTGCGCATGGCTGCCGTCATCACACTCGCCGATCCTGTTCCGCCCTTATGCCAACGCGAGCCGAGGTAGTCACCAAAGAAGAACAGCTTGTTGTGCAGGATGG
>CBJOJD010000436.1:0-4215 GCA_966443485.1 uncultured bacterium
CGGTCTTCGCCGTGGTGCTGGAGCACCACTTGCAGGGTGAAGTGCCGCGGCCCGTAAAGGCGGCTCTGGCCGGCGCCCTCACAGCCGTGGTCGGCATGCTCTGCATCTTTCCGCTTGATCTTCCGGGCTCTATCGCGGCAGCTGCCGGAGTATGCGCTTTGCTAGTCGCAGCCATCAGCATCGCCGCCGCAAACTGCCTGGCGGTGAGGCTGGCACAGTCCCAGGAAGAGCACTCCACTCTACCCCTCACCACGCTCGCGAGCGCGGCTAGCGCGGTGTGTTTCGCCGTGCAAGGCGGCCTCGGCCCCTGCGTGGCGTGGACCGCGAGCGCCGCTGCCAGTCAGCTCTTCTGGCTCCTGCTATTCGAACTGCCCGCTCTTCTGCTGCTGTTCTGGCTAATGTCCCGGCTCTCGGCCACGCGCATGACCGCTCGCTTCCTGCTCACTCCACTGTTGACCATCATCGCGGGAGCCGCGTTGGAAGCGACGTTGCCTCCCGTACGCGGCTGGGCCGGATTGGCACTGCTGGCGAGCGGGGCGGCCTGGCTCATCTACGCTCCGGAACAGCCATCCGCGCAAGATCTGACCTCTCTTCGCATGCTTGATTGACCTTCGCTCCCCGACGGAGTGCGAACACCTCCGCAACTCTCCTGTTGCTTTCCTAAATGAATGGTGGGATACTCCTCTGGGTAAACAAAAGGAGGCGAGGTGAGACAGAAGACCGACGTTCAACAGGGCACACTGGCCCTGATGGTGCTCAAGACCCTCGATGTTCTCGGACCGCAGCATGGCTTCGGCATTGCGCGGCGCATCGAGCAAATCAGCGGCGATCTCCTCTCCCTGAACCAGGGCACGCTCTATCCGCTCCTCCTCAAATTGGAGCAAGAGGGCGCAATCGCCTCGGAGTGGGGCACCTCAGAGAACAACCGGCGGGCCCGCTTCTACTCCCTTACCCGCAGCGGTAAACGTCAGCTGCAAGACGAAGTCCAAGATTGGCGCCAAACCACCGAGATCATGGCCCGCTTTCTATCGGCCAAAGCGGAGGACCTCGCATGAAGCACCTTCGTCGCTGGTGGTGTCGGCTTCGCAATACCGTGTTTCCGCGAGACAACGGCAAGAGGCTTCGCGAGGAGATTGAAGAACATCTCGTATTCCAAACCGACGAGTACATTCGCAGCGGCCTCTCACCGCGTGAGGCGCGGCGCAAAGCGGTTCTGAAGTTCGGATCCGTGGAGTCTGTGCGCGAGAGCCATCGCGCCGAGCAGAGTCTTGCTTGGGTCGACGCTGCCCGGCGCGATCTTACCTACGCCTGCCGTGTACTACGCAAGTCCCCCGTATTTAGCGGAGTGGTGGTGTTGACGTTGGCTCTGGGAATCGGCGCCAACACGGCCGTCTTCAGCGTGATGAATGCGGTGCTGCTGCGCTCCCTGCCCGTGAACGACCCTGCGCGCGTTGTCTACCTCCGGCCAACCGGCCAACCCCGTGGTAGCGGCTCCATCGACTCGGAGCAAACCGTCTCCTACCCGGTGTACGATGCCCTGCGCAAAGACAGCCGGAGCATTCGCCCGGTGATGGCGTACGTACCGTTGTCGGGAGGCAAGGTTGCCGTCCGCATCGGTTCGCAACCGGAGGAGGCCGAGGGCGATATGGTCAGCGGCACCTTCTTCTCCGGACTCGGAGTCGGCTTGATACGCGGACACGGCTTCACTGAAGCGGATGAGACAAACCACGCCCCACTGGCTGTGATCAGCTATCGCTATTGGACCCGCCGCTTCTCTCGCGATCCTGCGGCGCTAGGTCACACCATCTACGTGAATGCGGTGCCGATGACCATCGTGGGGATCGCCCAGGAGGGCTTTGAAGGCATTGAGACAGGCACTTCCACTGATTTTTGGATTCCCCTTCAGAACCGGCCCGAACTCAATGCCTATGGCAATCCGCCCGAAGATGGCAAGTTGTATATCAACAATCCGAAGTGGTGGTGCCTGCGTCTGATTGGCCGCCTGGCGCCGGGCGTCAGTCGCGCACAGGCCACGGCACAGCTCCAACCAATCTTCCAAGCGGCGGCCTACACTGGTCTGCCCACTCCTCAAGCGGGAGAACACAGACCCGCGCTTCAGCTGGTGGAGGCCAAGAGCTTCCCTGGATACGACAGCCTGTACGGCAAGCCTCTGCGCACGCTGATGGCGATGGTAGGGCTCGTGCTGCTCATCGCGTTCGCCAACGCGGCCATGCTGCTGATGGCCCGCAATGCCAATCGCGCGCGCGAATTCTCGGTACGCACCGCTCTGGGAGCAACACGCAAGACCTTGTTTCGCCAGCTACTCACCGAGAGCCTGCTTCTGGTCACCGCCGGAGGTATCCTGGCATGGTTCTTCGCCGTCTTCGCTACCCGCGCCCTGGGGGAGTGGGCGCAAATTGAAACCAGCTTAGCTCCGGACCGAACCGTGCTGCTGTTCACGCTCAGCATCCTGTTGTTCGCGGCGATCCTCTTCGGCCTGGCGCCCTTGCGCCTTGCGCTCTCTCCCGGCATCTCTCTGGCGCTCAAGAGCAGCAAAGCCACAGCCCACACCGACCGCGCGAAATCGCGGATGGGCCGCGTCCTGATCACGTTGCAGATGACCTTCTGCATGATCCTGCTGGTCGGCGCCGCGCTTCTATTGCGCACCCTGCGCAACCTGGAGAGCACGCCGCTCGGCATGAATGTCGATGGGCTGGTCGTCTTCGGCATCAAGCCCGACACGCAATCGCTGCCTGCAACCAACGCCTTCTATCGCGAGCTCATGGCCCGGCTGCACGCGCTTCCTGGCGTAGAAGACGTCACCGTCATGGAAGAGCGGCTAGGCTCCGGCTGGTCCGATAACAGCGACATGCTGGTGGATGGCAAGTTGCCGGACGTAGCCAATGGATCCTCCCGTACTGTCCGCTCCAACGTGGTGGGTCCGGACTTCTTCACCACATTGGGAGTGCCCGTTGTCGCAGGCCGCGACTTCAGTTCTTCCGACACCTCCACTTCGCCTCCGGTCGGCATCATCAACCAGCAGTTCGCAAAGCGCTTTCTGAAAAACCAGAATCCGCTGGGACACAAGATCGGACCGCCGGGAGTCAACTTCCAGATGACTATCGTGGGCGTGGTCAAAGATCATAAGTACCGCGGCATCATTGAAGATCCTATTCCCATGGCGTGGTGCATGTACGCGCAGATCCCCGTGCTGGGCGCAATGCAAGTGGAGCTGCGCGTGCACGGCGAGCCACTCTCCGTTCTGCCCGCCGCCGCAAAACTCGTGCGGCAACTGGATCCGAACCTGCCTCTCATCCAGCCCATGACGCAACGCGCGCAGTTCGACACCACCATCTCGCGCCAGTTGCTCTTCGGCCGCCTGGCCGGCCTCTTCGGAGTGCTGGCTGTGGTCCTCGTCGCAACCGGACTCTACGGCTCCCTCGCCTATCGCGTGAGCAATCGAACCGTAGAGATCGGCGTGCGCATGGCGATGGGTGCTCGTCGCGCGCAGGTGATTTGGATGGTGCTGCAGGATAGCCTGGTGCTGACCAGCGCCGGCATCCTGATCGGTGCTCCACTCGCCATGCTGGTGGCCCAAGCGCTCTCGTCGGCCCTCTATGGCGTGACCCCGCTCAATGCCCTTAGCTACTTGTTTGCTGCCGGACTCGTGGCGGTGGTGGCCATCAGTGCGAGCGCTGTGCCCGCGCGGCGTGCGGCACAGATTGATCCCGTCTCAGCGCTGCGCTCGGATTAGCTAAACCAGCGCATGTACGTCCGCTCCATTTAGCTCGAAAAGACAAAAGCGCCTCTCAGCAGAGGCGCTTTGTCCGTGGCTCTTCCCACCCTACATCGAGTGATTCAGTACGCGATTGAGCCTCTGCACAAACGCGGCCGGATCTTTCAGCGGCACGCCTTCCAGCAGTAATGCCTGATCGAAGAGCAGCCATGCCGCATCGTCTACCTGCGTGCGATTCGGGTCAGCCAACAGCTTGCGAATAATCTCGTGATCGGGATTGATCTCCAGCGTCGGCTTCAGTTCAGGCAGATCCTTCTGCCCCATGGCCTGCATCATCTGGCGCATCCGCGCCGAAGGCTCGTCCTCATCGGAGACGATCGCCGATGGGCTGTCCACCAGCCGCGACGAGGAGCGGACCTCCTTCACGGCCTCGCCCAGCGTGCTCTTGATCCTCTCTAGCAGAGGCTTCAACTCTTCGG
>CBJOJD010000437.1:0-4215 GCA_966443485.1 uncultured bacterium
GTACAACGACGGCCAACAACTTCCTCTATAGCCCGCAACGCAGCGACAATGGCGATGCTTTTGACGTAAAGGTCGATCACCAGATCAACGATAAGGACAGTGCTTTTGTACGCTACAGTCACGCGTACGACGACATCTTTCAGCCGGGACTGCTGCCTGCTCCAGTGAACGGAGCGACCGTTGGCGGACCTGCGCAGCAGCCGGCACATCAGGCAGTGCTGAGCGAGACGCATGTCTTTTCGCCGACACTGCTGAACACTGCTCGCGTGGGGTGGTCGCGCATTTTCATTACCGCGCAGAACTTCGACAAAGGTCTGAATCTGCCTGAGCAACTTGGAATTCCCGGAGTCATCGTTCCTGGCGACGAAGCGCATACGGATGGACTACCGTTCCTCTCTATCACGGGTGTTACGTCGGTGGGCGACCCGATCAATGCGCCCACACAGATCGGCACCAACAACTATCAGTTCAATGACAACTTCACCCTGGTGCGCGGCAAGCACTCGATTGATGTCGGCACTGAAACTGTCCGCTTGCAGTACAACATGTACCAAACGTTGGCCGAACACGGCACGATGCAGTTTACCGGCAATTTCACTGGACTCGGATTGGCCGATCTTCTACTCGGTGCACCCACATCCGGCGTCTACCAATATCAGCCGGGTACGCGCGGTTTCCGCCAACTTGATCTGGCGTTCTATGCGCAGGACAACTACAAGCTGAATGATCGGCTCACGCTCGCGCTCGGGCTGCGCTATGACAACTTCCTCGGCTGGCCTTGGACAGAAGTGAACAACCGCATGTACCTGTTCGATCCCGCGCGATCTACGACACAAGTCTTCCAAGTTGGAACCAATGGTATCTCAGGAAGCGGCATCAGCGGCAACAATACGGATCTTGCACCTCGTGTCGGCTTCTCGTACAAGCTCGCGTCCAAAACGGTACTCCACGGTGGATACGGCATCTACTACGAAGCTCCACAGGTAGCGAACTCATCGACGCTCGCTGCTAACGCTCCGGCGATTGACTATTGGGCATTCAACAACCCGACGTATGGTGCGTCTGGGTTCAACTGGGTATCGAACGGCTTTGTTCACACGCGCGCCACCACTAGCGCACCGCAAGGTGCCCCTCTCTATACCATCGATCCGAAAGCGAAGATCCCGTACAGCGAGCAGTGGCATGCAAGCGTGCAACAGCAGATCGGCGATTCGAACCGCATCACGATCGCGTACATAGGGAACGCGGGCGTTCACCTCGACGGGCTGCTCGACATCAATCAGGCGACGCCGGGCACCACACCAATCGCAACGCGCCGTCCGTATCCGTACTTCTCGCAAGTCTGGCAGCTTCAAACCAGCCTGGTCTCGAACTATCACGGTCTCCAGATAACGGCGGAGCGCCGCTCGAAGAACTTGAGTTATCAGTTCTCGTATACCTATAGCCACTCGCTGGATGAGAACTCCAACAACCCGGGCAATATCGTCAACTCGTACAACAAGCGGGCCGATTACGGAAACTCCGATCAGAATGTACCCAATCGGGTTGTGGGCAGTGTGAACTACACACTCCCGTTCAGAGGGTCGGGCTTGCTGCGACCGGTTGTGCAGGGCTGGCAACTCAACGGAATCGTCGCGCTCTCCGATGGAATTCCATTTAGCGTCTTTGCGGGTGCAAATTCCCTGGGCGTTGCCGACGGCATTATTCCGCGCGCACAATTTGTTGGAACGAGCGGTAACGGATCGCTCTCGCCGGGACAACGCAACCTGAAGAAGTGGTTCGATACCTCGGCATTTGCCAATCCTGGCGCGCAACAGTGGGGGAACTCGGGAAGAAACATCCTTCAAGGACCAGGAACCAAGAACGTGGACTTCTCGGTCTTCAAAACAATCCCCTTGCATGAAGCGACCAACCTGGAGCTGCGCTCGGAGTTCTTTAACCTCTTCAATACTCCGCAGTTCAACAATCCGAATGCGACCGTTGGGACCTCGACCTTTGGAACTGTCTCGTCTGCGGGCTCACCGAACACGCTTCAGCGAGTCTCGCGGGAAATCCAGCTCGCCGCAAAAATCAGTTTCTGAACATCATAGCTTGGTCGTATTGAGCAAGCGCCTACATGGGCAAGAGCACATTGTGCTCTCGCCCATTCTTTTCGAACATACTCGTTGGCTTCACAATCTATCCGTGGGGTCGCCAAGTGATAAATCACCGAGTCACTCATCGAGGAGCCAATCAGGACTGATAAGGTGGCTTATGCTTACAGATGCCGGTGGGACCCTCGATTTTTCACGCGACTGATCATCCAGGTGACTCCTGTCTAGAACTCTGCCGCCGAATAGCAGCAACCAAACCCACCACCGACGGCGGGGCTTGCGCTGCGATAATCCTTTCGCTGAATGCAGTTCTGCAGCAGCGAAAGGAGCATCAATGCAAAAAGGCAGCTTGATTCAATCAACGAGAGCTAGTGGGACAACTGTCTGGGAATATCGCTGGCGAGATCGAAGTAATGGTACGGCCGTGTATCGGCGCATTGTAGTTGGCACAACTCAACAATATCCCTCGGTCGCCGAAGCGCGCTCGATGATTCAGAGCTGGATACGTGAGAGCAACCCTGAAGATCCATGTTGTTCGACTCTGGACTTGACGGTCTCGCAACTAGTTGAGCACTACAAGCAGAAGGAACTGATTCCGGAGAATACCTGGAAATCGTACGCAACCAAACAAGCCTACGCGATATATCTGAGACGGTGGATTCTTCCCAAATGGGGAACCCATCACCTTGGGAGCAATCAAGCCTGTGGATGTCGAAGCGTGGTTGCGTCAACTTCCTCTAGCGCGTGGATCCTGTGCAAAGATCAGGAACATTATGAGCGTGCTCTTCAATCACGCACGCCGATACGATTTCTTCGACAGCAATCCAATCCAACTTGTACGTCAAAGCGGAAAGCGCCGCGCAACACCCTGTATCCTGCAGGATCACGAAATCCGACAGCTTTTAGGGGCTGTCGATTCCTTGACCCGGATTCTCATCTTCACGGTCGCGACGACCGGGTTGCGCCAGAGTGAGTTGTTCGGCCTGCGCTGGAACGATATTGCTTTTGAGAGTTGTCAGATCGATGTGGCTCCGTCCGTTGTCCATGGTCATATCAGCAACTGCAAAACGGAGTCTTCTGCCAAGCCGGTCCCGATGGGGCGGCAGCTCTCTGAGATGCTAAAGGCATGGCGAGCCACCTGCCAGTTCCCTGCTCCACTCGATTGGGTATTTGCCAGTGTCAGGACGCGCGGAAAGCATCCGCTGTGAGGACAAACTGTAATGCGGAAGCACATTCACCCTGTCGCGAAAGAGTTAGGAATCCAGAAGCGGATTGGCTGGCACACCTTTCGCCACTCGTACTCGACGATTCTTCGGTCCATCGGAACAGATATCAAGGTCCAGCAAGATTTGCTCAGGCATTCCTCAGCGCGAGTGACGCTTGATACGTACACGCAGTCCATCACCGCGGCTAAAGTTCGTGCGCAGGAAGAGGAAATGGACCTTCTCCTCGCGCCCGCATGTGCGCCTTGATCGAGCCCGACCCAATTGATTGGAAATCGCGAGATCTAGAACTGTACCGAAGGTCCAAAAGGTGCAAAACTGCACCTTTTTTGCACCTTTTTTGCACCTATAGCGATAGTGCCAAACATCCCATAAGATCTTTGGAATGTATGGCGGGGACGACGGGGCTCGAACCCGCGACCTCTGCCGTGACAGGGCAGCGCTCTAACCAACTGAGCTACGTCCCCTCTGCAAATTCAATCGCTTAGCGCAACTTGCAGAATTTACTGTCTTTTCTTACCGTCCACTGTATCGCCTGTTTCCATCATTTCCACCAAATCTAACCGTATTCCGGTCGAAATGGACAGTACGGACAGTAAGCTCAATGCCAAATACCTGTCCCTCTGCCAAGCGAACGCGAACCACGAAGTTGTCACCACTCCGCTAAGGAAATTGTACCAAACAAATCCCTTGATCAGAGATTCCGGGGATGAGGTACTGTATTTTTTCGCACAAAATCTTCTCGAACTCTTCCGGCGGGAAGTAGTCGGTCGAGACCTGCACGACTTTGGTTTTCCCAAGGCCGATGGCGGGGTTTTCCGTGAGATAGCGGCGCCGCGCGCAGGCACGCAAATCGGCCAGATCTGCCGATGACGCTCAATGAAGGCATACTTCACTTC
>CBJOJD010000438.1:0-4175 GCA_966443485.1 uncultured bacterium
CGAGAGGAGTGCGGGCAAGGAAAGGAAGGATCCGCCCCCGGCCACGGTGTTCAGCACCCCGGCTAGAAAGGAAGCGGTGGGAAGCCACAGCCAATGAAGAAAAGAAGGAAACGCGCCCATAGTCCACTTTAGGGTGGGTTCGCATTAAGAGCCATAAAGGACGCGCCATCTAGCTGGTGGCGCCATAAGGCCCGCATTAAAGCGCAAGCGAAGGGGCGCCTGTTACACTCCCCGGGAGACCTTCCTGGAGCAGATTTTCGGAATGAAAACAACGATGCTTACGCCCGCTGCCCTGCTGTTCGCCGCAACGGCTGGTCTCGCGGCGCATGCCCAGACCGCTTCCAAGCCAGCGTCCAGCAGCACGCCGGCAACTCACCCCCACACCGCAGCCAAGACCACTACCGCCCATGCGGCTACGAGTTCGGCTATGAAACTTCCCCCCGGTATCCCCCCTGGTCACGGCCTGGTGAAGACGGCCTTCTCGCTTCGTTATCAGGACTTGAAGCTTGGAACTGGTCCCGAAGCTGAGCCCAACAAGATGTACCACGTGCTCTATACCGGCTGGCTGGCTTCCGACGGGCACAAGTTCGACTCCACCGACGACCATCCACGTCAACCCAAACTGGACAAAGACGGCAAGCCGGTGATGGGTGCCGACGGCAAGCCCGAGCAGGGTCCTGTTCAGCCCATCGTCTTCCCCCAGGGCTTCGGCCGCGTGATCCCGGGCTGGGATCAAGGCTTCGAGGGCATGCACATCGGCGGTAAGCGCCGCCTGTTCATTCCCTGGCAATTGGCGTACGGTGCCCGCGGGCGTCCCGGACCGGATGCCGCCCATCCTGGAATTCCTCCCAAGGCGGACTTGATCTTCGACGTAGAGCTGGTGGAAGTCACCGACATGCCGACTCCGCCGCAGCGCCCAATGCCTCCGCATGGAGCCATGCCTCCGCATCCGGGAACCATGCCGGGTATGCCTGGCAGCGCTCCCGGCGCCGGGTCCCCGGCAACGCCGCCCTCGGCAGAAAAGCCAGCGGCTCCTGGCACTCCCAGCACTCCGCCTACAGCGCCTCCGGCGGGTGCGCCTGCAGGACAGTCGACGACTCCGCCGAGCACACAGACTCAGCCGAAGTAATTCTTTTTCGCTGCATCCAATCACCTCCTGTTCTGGTCCACCAGAACAGGAGGTGATTTCGTTTTGGGGTCGGCAATCGGCTTACAGCGTGACCAGCGGCGTGTTCAACTCCTGCTGGCAGAGCGCCTTCGCATCGGCATCCGGCCGAGGATGCCAGTTCTTCGGCTGATAGATGCAGCAGGGCTCCTGGGCCAGCGGATCGCCGGTGAGGGCGTAGGCGCGGGCGCGCGAACCCCCGCAAATCTCCTTGTACTCGCAGGCGCCGCACTTGCCTTCCAGGCGGCTGGTATCGCGTAGCGCCTTGAAGATGGGCGCGTTGCGATAGATCTCGGCCAGTGGGGTCTCGCGGATATTGCCGGCATGGATGGGCAAAAAGCCGCTCGGGTAGACGTTGCCCACGTGAGAGATGAACATGAATCCCTTGCCGTCGTTGACACGGCGGGTGGCCCAGCCGTGGGTGCGGGTCTGCGCGTCGGCCTGGGGCGCGCCCGGCTCGTACTCCACCGCGGCTCCACGGGGGTGCAGCAGGCCGTGTCCAGAGCCATGGCCCATGCGCCGCTCCTCCAGGTTGTGCTGCAGGAGATAGCGGCGGTAGTGCATGGCCTCGGTGGTCTTGATCTGGAAGCTGACCCGTTGGGAGAGCTCGTAGATCTTGCCGAAGACCTGTTCGAACTCCTCGCCGGAGAGCAGGTCGGCGAGTTGGCCGCGGCCTACCGGGACGAGGAAGAAAACGTTCCACATCACGATCTTGAGCTTTTCGAAGAGGGCGCAGAGGTTGTCGAGGTCGTGGGCGTTGTGGCGGCTGATGGTGGAGTGGACCTGGATGGGCAGGCCTGCTTCGTTGGCCCATTCCACGGCCTGGATGGTACGCGCCCAGGCGCCGGGAAATTCGCGGAAGGCGTCGTGAATTTCGGGGGTAGAGCCGTCCAGAGAGATGCCCAGACGGACTACGCCGGCCTCTTTCATCTGGAAGATGGCTTCGCGGGTGAGCAGCGGGGTGGCGCTGGGGGTGACGGCGACTTTGACGCCTTTCTGGTCGCAGTAGCGGATCAGCTCGTACAGGTCGGGGCGCTTGAGGGGATCGCCGCCTGTGAACACGAAGATGGGTACATGCATGTCGGCGATCTGGTCGATGAGGCGCTTGCCCTCGGTGGTGGTCAGCTGCTCGGGGTGGGGGACGGGCTGGGCGGCGGCGCGACAGTGTTTGCAGGCCAGATCACAAGACTGAGTGACTTCCCAGATGGCCAGGAAGGGGGTTTCGTCGTAGTTCAGCCCGCCGCGTGCGGGAATCTGATGCATGGGCTGCATGGGAGCCTCCAGGGACGTGGCGCCGGGCACGCGGCCAAGCATGCGAGGTGTCCTGTTCCTGCTTCAGAAGAGCAGGCAGGGAGGGCGTTCCGCAGTGATAGGGATCACGTGGACAGGCAGACACAGCCTTTACCTATCTCGATAACTTATTCATATTTTTTTGCTGCGGCGAAGAACGGAAGAGGGGCAAAATGCTTCGTAACACGGTTGGTTTGTGCCGAGCTATTTGTGATCTCGCTCACAGTAGGGTGTGTCATCGCGCACCGCTGGAGCGACCCCGACTCTGTCATTCTGTATATCGCACTGCCAGGAGGTTCCCATGGCAACTGCACTGAAGCCGGAGTGGAGCAAACCCTCCACTATCCTATTTGCCTCCGAGATCCCTGCGAACGAGACGGCATTCGCCTATGCGATGGCGCAGGCGACCGAGTTCGGCGCTGACTTGATCCTGTTTCACGCCTACGACACCCTGGTAGTGGCTGCGTCGGAGACCTCGGGCATCCGTTATTACGATTACGCCGCTGCGGCGCGCGCCGAGATGCAACATCTTGAGCCTCTGGCGCAGCGTGCGCGTGCCGCCGGCCTGCGCTGCGAGGTGGTGGTGCGTCCGGGTCTGGCCGCCGACCAGATCCTGGCCTTCACCAAGGAACGGCAAATCGACCGCATCGTGATGGGCACTCACTCTCCTGGTCCTATCGGCAAGCTGCTGGTAGGGTCGGTCGCGGAAGCGGTCCTGCGCAGCGCCACGGTCCCGGTCTACATTGTGGGCCCCGAGGTCGTGGAAGGCACCTTCAAAGGATTTGCCACCAAAACCATTTTGTGCGCCGTCAGCATGCTGGACACCAGCATGGTGGTGGCCACCTTTGCCGCGGAGCTGGCCGCACATCACAATGCGCGCCTCATCCTACAGCACGTCATCAAGCCCCAGGACCGCACCGAAGTCTTGGCAGGCCGCACCATCGATCAGATCGAGAACGAATTGCTCGCGCTGGTTCCGGTTGAACTCGAGAGCAAGATCGAGGTACAGGCGATCGTGGTTCCCGGGGATCCCACTGAGGAGTTGCTCTATCAGAGTCGGGCACAGCAGGCCGATCTTATTGTTTTGGGCGCACAGGGCGCCTCGGCCTTTGCGGCCATCACCCGGCACGGGGTGGTCTATAAAGTGTTGGCCCATGCGCAGTGCCCGGTGATCACGCTGTCTCCTGTCGTGCTGGAATTGGGTGGTGCGACCGGCGAACGCGTCTCTACGGTCGAGCATTTCCTGGCGGGCGTGTTTTAGCTTCCTGGACTTGGCTGAACACTGAGGGCGAAGGAGCTGCCAGGCTTCTTCGCCTTTGGTGTCTCTGGATCCCCTCCGATCGCGCCGCTAAAATTTCAAGATGCACGATGCAGAAGCAGCCAGACTGGCGTTGGGGTTGGTGAGGATTGTTCCGCCGGATGGGGCTTGGCCGGAGCATTTTTCCAGGGAACGAGAACGGCTGCGGCCTATCCTCGGTCCCACCGCCGATCAGCTCCAGCACTACGGCAGTACCGCAGTCCCAGGACTTTCTGCTAAGCCGATCATCGACATGATGGGTCCTACTCCCACGCTGGCACATGCAGACGAGCTGGGTCTGGCTCTCGAGTCCGCAGGCTACCGCAAGATTGACGCGGGCTTTTTCAAACGGCGCTTCTTCCGCACGGAAGCGACAGGACCGGAGCCAGCTTCTCATCTGCACCTGGCTGTGGCGCCGGAGTG
>CBJOJD010000439.1:0-4165 GCA_966443485.1 uncultured bacterium
CGGCCACCGACGTGGGCGCCATGCACGGCCTCGAAACCTTCCTTCAGCTCAGCGAGACAAACAGCGGTGCCTGCCGCCTGCCCGCTGTCACCATCGACGACGCGCCTCGCTTCCGTTGGCGCGGCTACATGGTCGATGCCAGCCGCCACTTCGAGACCATCGATGAGATCAAGCGCACCCTGGATGGCATGGTCATCGCCAAGCTCAACGTCTTCCACTGGCACCTCAGCGACGACCAGGGCTTCCGTGCCGAAAGCAAGAAGTTCCCGCGCCTGACCGGCGCTGCCTCCAACGGCCAGTTCTACACGCAGGAAGAGATGAAGGACGTTGTGGCCTACGCCCGTGCCCGCGGCATCCGCGTAGTCCCCGAGTTCGATATCCCCGGGCACACCGAGAGCTGGCTGCTCGCCTATCCCGAGATCGGCTCTGGTGAGAAATACGAAAAATTACCCGCCGTCTTCGGCATCCACAAAGCCGCGCTCGATCCCTCCAACGAGAAGACCTACAAGTTCATCGATGACCTGGTCGGCGAGATGGGTCAGATCTTCCCCGACGAGTACTTCCACATCGGCGGCGACGAAAATCGTGGAGAGGATTGGCTCGCCAACCCGCGTATTGCGGCCTTCATGCAGAAGCAGGGCTTCAAGACCCCTGCCGAACTACAGGCGTACTTCAATCACCGTCTCCTTCCCATCCTCCCCAAGCACGGCAAAAAGATGATGGGCTGGGATGAGATTCTCAACCCCGCCCTGCCCAAAGACATCGTGATTCAAAGCTGGCGCGGCGTGGCCTCCCTCTCTGAGGGCGCACAGCAGGGCTACGTCGGCATCCTCTCCGCTCCCTACTACCTCGACGCACAAAAGACCTCCGCGCAGATGTTCCTGGACGACCCCATTCCGGCCGACACCAAGCTGACCGCCGACCAGCAGAAGCTCATCCTCGGTGGCGAAGTCTGCATGTGGGGTGAACAGCTCAATCCCGAGACCATCGACTCGCGTGTCTGGCCTCGCACCCTGGCCATCGCCGAGCGCTTCTGGTCGCAGCAGACGGATCGCGATGTCCCAGACATGTACCGCCGTCTGCGCATCGCCTCTCTGGAACTCGAAGACGCTGGCCTGACTCACATCAGCGGTCCAGAAAGACTGCGCCGCAATCTCGCTGGCAGATCGCATCCTGAGGCTCTGGAGGTGCTCGCCGCCGTCACTGAGCCCATCAGCTTCGGGGAGCGCTATCAAGGCCAGCATACGGACGCGCTCACCTCGCTCGATCGGTTCGTCGATGCCGTTGTCCCCGATCCCCCCTCCCGCCAGGAGATCGCCCGCGAAGTGGATGCCGTTCTCGACAACGCTCATCCCGGCGAAGCCCGCGCCGCAGCCATGCGCCTTCGCAGACGCTTCTCGCAATGGCAGGAGGCCGCACCGCAGGTCCAAGCCTTGGCCCAGCAGTCACCCCGCCTCTCTGACCTGGGCACCCGGGCCTGGCAACTGGGACAGTTCGGCACCATGGGACTCGAAGCCCTCGCTTATCTTAAATCGCATGTCCCTGCTCCCCAAGGCTGGCAGAACACTCAACTCGCCGCCATTACCGGCGCCGGAAAGCAGAGTGCCCTCGTCCGCTTCGTCTTCCTCCCTGACTTGCAGAAGTTGGTGGAAGCCGCCAGCACTACGGCCCAATAAACAACGGTCATCCTCGACGCCCCGTGCCCCATCCTTGCGCAAACCTCACCGTGATCTCCCCTCACCAAGCGCAAGGGTGGGAAACCAATCCGCCCCCCGCTGCTACCATGAACCTGCGGAATCATGCGCGACCATCTCGCCACCCTTGTTGCAGATTTTTATCGTTACGGTCATGAGATCGCCGTGGTCCGCTACCAGGGCAATCGCCGCCGCGTCGCCACCTATTGCGACATCGCCGGCCTGGCCGGCCGCTTCGCCGCCTATCTCGAACAACACAACATCGGCTTAGGCGATCGCGTCGTGCTCTGGGCTGAGAACAGCGCCGAGTGGATCGCCGCCTTCCACGGCTGCATCCTGCGCGGCGCACTGGTCGTTCCGCTCGATGCCTACGGCAGTGCCGACTTCGCTGCCCGCGTGGCCGCCGACGTGCAACCCAAACTCGCCGTCGGCGACACTCTCCTGCTGCGCCACTTGCCGCAGAACGAGCCGCGCCTGAACTTTCCCCGCCTCGCCTTCGAGGATTGGAACAGCGCCTTGCCCTCGCAAGAGGCCGGCCCGGTCAGCGGCCTGACCCGCGACACACCGCTCCAGATTCTCTTCACCTCAGGCACTACCGGCGATCCCAAGGGCATCGTCCACACCCATGGAAACGTGCTGGCCAGCGTCGGGCCTATCGAGCAGGCCGCGCAACGCTACATGCGCTACGAAAAATACGTGCACCCGCTGCGTTTTCTGCACACCTTGCCCCTCAGTCACGTCTTCGGCCAAACCATGGGCCTGTGGATCCCGCCTATCTTCCGCGCCCAGGTGCACTTCGAAAGCCGCCTCGTTGCTCCGCGCCTCATCGAGATCATTCATCGCGAACGCATCTCCGTGCTCGCCGCGGTGCCCCGCATCTTTGCCCTCATCAAGACGCACTTGGAAACGACTCGCCCTGGATTGGCGGAGCGTCTCTCCGCCTCGCAAGGCATCAAGGCCTGGCAGCGCTGGTGGCGCTTCCGCGACATCCACCGCACCTTCGGCCTGAAGTTCTGGGCGCTCATCTCTGGCGGAGGCGCGCTCCCGCCCGCCGTCGAACACTTCTGGAACGCCCTCGGCTTTGTGGTCGTGCAAGGCTACGGCATGACCGAGACCACCGCCCTCATCACTCTCAATCATCCTTTCCACGTGGCCCGCGGCACCATCGGCAAGCCATTGCCCGGCCGCGAGGTCAAGATCGGTCCCGACGGCGAAGTGTTGGTGCGCGGTCCCATGATCTCCACCGCCACCTGGTCCGGCGGCGAACTGCGCCAGCGCGAAGACGACTGGCTCTCCACCGGAGACCTTGCCGAAACTGCGCCCACCGGCGAGTTGCGCTTCCTGGGCCGCAAAAGTGAAGTGATCGTTACCTCCACCGGCGTGAACATCCACCCCGAAGACGTCGAAGCCGCAATGGAAGAGCAGCCTGAAGTAGCCGCCTGCGCCGTCGTCGCCATGGAGACCGCTGCCGGCCCCGAGCCCTGCGCCGTGCTCGCTATGCGCGGCTCCGCCCAAACCGCCAACGCGGCTGTGGAACGCGCCAATGCCAAGCTCGCCGACTTCCAGCGCATCCGTCGCTGGATGATCTGGCCTGAGCCCGACCTGCCCCGCACCTCCACAGGAAAAATCCGCCGCAAAGCAGTTTCCGCTTGGCTCGCCGTCACGCAAACAGCGAACGAACGCACCTCTGCTGGACCAGCCTCGTCCGATTGGCTACTCTCGCTGATCGCCGACATCACCGGCGAAGCGCCACCCGCAAGCAACGATGCACTCCGCCTATCAGAGGATCTCCACCTCGATAGCCTCGGCCGCGTCCAGCTCGCCGCCGCCATCGAGCAGAAACTCGGCATGCCTCCCGAGAGTGGCCTGCTCGAGCAAGTGCAAACCCTCGGCGAACTGCGCAGCCTGATCGGCGGCACCGCACAACCAGCTTTCGCTCAATCACCTTCTCAGCGCGCCGCTGCTGGACCTGATGATCGCGCATTTCCGCCGCCCACCTCTACGCACGAAGCTCCCGCCACACCCGCGCTCACAGCCACTTCCGCTGCCTCCGTCGTGGAAGACGGGCCTGGACAACACGTCTATCCCCGCTGGCCTTGGGCCGCTCCCGTCCAGTGGCTGCGTGCGGCCTTTCTCGAGCTGATCATGCGCCCCCTGGTGCGCTTCCTCGCCAAGCCGCACGTCATCGCTCCGCACACGCTTGCGGCAAGCATCAGCGAGCCAGTGATCATCGTGGCCAATCACGTTACCACCTACGATGGCCCGCTCGTGGAGTTCGCGCTTCCCGGCAACATGCGCCGCCACATCGCCGTCGCCATGTCCGGCGAGATGCTCGACGACTTCCGCCATGCCCGCAATCCCGAGCGCGCACCGGGAACCCGACGCGTCTATCCCTTCGGACCCATCGCCTACGCGCTCTTGACCGCGCTGTTCAATGTCTTCCCCTTGCCGCGCTCCCGCTACTTCCAGCG
>CBJOJD010000440.1:0-4127 GCA_966443485.1 uncultured bacterium
TCACGCCGCCCCCATCCCATTCGCGCACGTAAGCACCAAAGCCTGGCTGGCGCTCGCCGCCGGCGGACTGGCCTGCACCGCTACCACCACCCTCCTCTGGAACTGGGGCATTCATCACGTCCCCGCCTCCCGGGCCGGCGTCTTCCTCAACATCGAGCCCGCCCTCGGATCCATCCTGGGCGTCAAGCTCCTCGGCGAGCATCTCGGGCCCTACGCGGGCTTCGGCGGAGCCCTGGTCCTCGCGGCCGCCATCACCCTCACCACCCGTTCCCACGCTCCCGAACCCGCGGTGATACTGGAGTAACTTGATTTCTACTGATCGGCACACCCTCTGCTGCCGATTATGCGTCTATACGGTTTGTACACGGACGATGCGGTATCTTCCCACCAGGTCGTCGCTCCTCCATCCAGACTCCCCGAGCCGCCGCCGCGATCTGACTGAGCTGTCCACCGTGTACCTCCTGGTCCTCGCCGTCCTCTGGACGCCGCGCCCTTGGCAGTGGGCCCTCTGGTTCCTGGCTTGCGTTTCCATCTGCACCGTCACCATCCTGTCCTATGACGGCCTTCGCCCCATGGGACTCTGCACCGTCAATCTGCGCCGTTCCCTGTGGGCCGTCCCCTTGGCGTTCCTGATGTCGTTCGCCGCCATCGCACTCGCCCTGCGACTGCACACGCTGCACATCCCGGGGACAACCTCGGCATTCCTGCGCCACTACGCCGGATACGCGGTTTGGGCCGGCATTCAGCAACTGGTCTTGCAGTGCTTCTTTCTCACGCGCTCGCTACGCCTGCTGCCCAACGCCACGGCCGCCGCCGCTCTGTGTGCCGCCCTGTTTGCAGTGGCGCACCTGCCCAATCCCTTCCTCACCGTGGTCACGCTGTTCTTCGGATTGGCCTCTTGCCTCTTCTTCCTGCACTATCACAACCTGTGGCCGCTGGTCCTGGCCCACGCCATCCTCGGCATCTCCATCGGGATCACCGTTCCCGGAGCCCTCGATCACAACATGCGCGTGGGCCTCGGCTATCTCACCTACATCGATCGCTCCGCCCATCAAACCGCGACAGCCTCAACGAAGCCACAGGGACCAAACTGAATCGACCGTCGCGTGGGTAACGGACGACGCTCCCACCCGGCGCTCCTCACGCCACGCACGCCCATAGAACACCCCGGCAATCGCCGCCAGCAGCACATAGCGCCAATTGAAGTAGTGTGCCCGTTTGTTGAAGTGCGACAAGCCGAAGAGCACCGCCGTCACCACCAAAGCGCTTCGCCTGCCCAGGCGCCGCTCCAGCAGGTTCTGCACCCACCCGCGGAAGAACAGCTCTTCCGGCACCGCGATAAAGAAGAACGTGAAGATCCAGGCTTCCCCAAATCGCAGCAACACCGCGCCAATTCCTTCGCCGAAGCCGTGGCGATGGAGAAAGCCCAGCCCCAGGCCCAGCACCAACGCGACGGGAAGATAAAACACAAACTCCCGTAACCCGATGCGAAGGTCGCGCGCTCTGAGGCGCAGATCGAAGCCCGTCCCTTGCAGGGGGTAGAGCGCCACGAAGCCATAGAGTCCCGCATCCAGCAGCAAGATCTTGTTGAACACGGCCAGATGCGCAGGCCATGCCGCTTCAAACCAGCGCAGATCCACTGCCAGCCCCAGCACGGCCAGAATCAGCAGTCGCGGCCATACCGGTCTGTTCTCCCCATCCTCGCCCGCTGCGTGCAAGATACCGGCGATTGCCACCGGCAACAGCGCGTACAAGGCCAGCCAGGCGACGAAAAAGCTCCCCGTGCTGATCGAAACGATCAGGTACGGTACACACAAAAGGCTCGGCAACACAATCTGCGCCGCCACAGGAAGCCTGCCGGCGCTGCCCGCCACGCGCTGCGGCAGGAATGCTGCTGCCGTATACGGTGCCAAGGCCAGCACCGCGGCCACGGTCAAAGCTGGAGTGATTGCTGACACATACTGATTGTGAAGGATCGAACCGCCTTACTCGCCGCCCCGGCCTCACTTTCCCCGCCCGGGTGAACAACTGCTCTCTGCACCCGCGCTCCTGACTCCTCGGTGTGCTCAAAGCGGACATGCAACAGCCTCATGCAGCGCCCTCGACTTTGCCGCATAATATGCACGGGCACAACAACAGGTTGTCCCCGTGGAGGTGTGTGATGCTCCTCACTTGGAACAGCGCGTCCAGCGTCGGCGTCCAGGCCATGGATGCTCAGCACTCCATCCTCATGGATGCATTGAATGACCTGCGCGAGAGACTCGTTCAGGGTGCCGACCACGAGCAGGTCTGCGACTCTCTCAGCCGCATCGTTGAATACACGCGACAGCACTTCGCCAACGAAGAACAACTCCTCGAACAACACGGCTATCCGGAGCTCGGTCCCCACCGCGCTGCCCATCGCCGCTTATTACAGCAGATTGCAGAAACCACGCAGCGCATTGAAAGCGGTGAGCCGGTCGAAATCAGCTCCCTGATCAGCTTCCTGCGCCACTGGTTCAATGACCACATTGAGTTGTTCGACCAGCGCTATGGCGCATGGCTCAACGAGCGCGGCATCTTCTAAGCGCCACCGTGACTCCAGTCACGCCACAGCGTGATGAGCCCGGCAAAGCTGCGTGCCGCCATGTTGCGCTTCTCTCCCGCGCCGATGAACGCGCCAGATGTCCATCTTCAACTGGAGCACGCGACGATGGCGCTGATGAACTGGAACGACAGCCTCTCCGTAGGAGTCAAGACACTCGACGAACAACATAAGGGATTGGTGCAGACCTTGAATGAATTGCACGCTGCCATGATGCGCGGCGATGCTAAAGCCGCCACAGGGCCGCTGCTGGACAAGCTTGTCCGCTACACCCGCGAGCACTTCGCCGCCGAAGAGGCGCTGATGAGCCGCGCCCAATACCCCAGCACGAGCCAACACCGCACCCGCCATCGCGACCTGACTCGCCAGGTAGAAGATTACGTGCAGCGCTACCGCAGCGGCGAGATCACCCTCAATGTCCAGCTGTTGAATTTCCTGCGCGATTGGCTCATCAATCACATCCAAAAAGAAGACCAGAACTACGGACCGTGGATGGCCGCACAAGGCATACGCTAACCAGCCGCTAGTACTAGCCGTTAGCTACTAACCACTAGCTTCTAGCGAAGAGCTGATAGCCGTCAGCTGTGATCTGCCAATTGCTCTCAGCTGTTCTCAAATGTCAGCTGGCTGGGCGCAAACATGCCTTCGGGCCGGGGCTCAGAGGCCAGATCGTACACCAGCCGCTCCAGCACCAGGCGCTTGTCCGGGGGGGACGAGCGCAGTTCCATGTCGGCGCGGGCGATCAGGCGCAAAGCCCGCGTCAGTTCGCGCTTGCTCTTGTAGCGGCGCGCCTGGCGAATCAGGTCATCCGCGGCAAAGGGCGGAATGCGAAAGCCCTGCCACAGCGCCTGCCAGATAGCTCGCTGATCGCGCACATTCTTTTCCAGGATCACCAGCATCTGCCGGAAGGTGCGCGACAGCATGTAGAGGTGCCCGATGGCAGCGTCCTCGCCAGCCTCTGAGCTGTTCAACAAGCCCTGCAATAGAGCCAGCGCGCGCGCCCGGTTTCTCGAGCTGATCGCGTCGGTCAGCTCATACAGCGAGCGCTGCTTGGCTCCCAGCACCATCGTCTCCACATCGCCCAACGTGATGCGGCCCCGTCCCAGCGTGTAGAGCAGCAGCTTTTCCAGCTCGGAGGCGATCAGCATCATGTCCGAGCCGAGCGCGTCCGCCAGCTCTCTGGCCGCGTCGGGATCCATGCGATTGCCTGCCTCCTGCGCTGTGGCCATCACCCAGCGCATGGCGTCGTCTTCACTCACCCGCGCCAGCTCGACCATCCCACAGTGCTCGCCCAGCGTTTCGGTCAGACGCTCAAAGCGGTTCTTGTCGTCCATCTCCATCCGCCGCGTATCCGAGGGGATGCGGACGAAATCCGCAACAAAGACAATCAGCGCCTGCGGATTAGGCGAGCGGAAGTAGCGATCCAGGGCGGCAAACTCGTCCTTCTTTGCGCCGCGCGTGTAGAGCTGCTTCACATTGCGCACAAAGACGACCTGAAACGGCGCCATCAGGGAGGGCGTCTGCGCCCGATCCAGCACCTCGA
>CBJOJD010000441.1:0-4125 GCA_966443485.1 uncultured bacterium
AGCCCGTACTGGCCTGATCGAGCATCGGCTACCGCTTCTCCTTGATTTACCACCAAAGAGTAAGGTCGCCCCGCTGAGTGCAGGGGCGACCTTGGTCAAGTGAAGCGGGATGATTTAGCGGCCAGCCAGAGCGGCAACCTGTTCTTCGCTCGCCTCCCGGGCCGCCTCGCTCTTCTGGAAGGAGTGCCCAGTCAGCAGACCGAGAACAAACCATCCCAGCTGAGCCGCACCGAGAGCAAACAGGATATCGCCCGGTACGCGCAACCACCGCAGCATCTGCATCTGTCCCGACTGCATGAACTCCGCCGAGCGCGCGTACCACGTGCCGTACTCAATCGAAGCCCAGGCCTGCAGCAGCCCCACCGGCAACATGCTCAGGATGACCATGAAGACCAGGCCAAGATTGATGCACCAGAAGGCGGATTTCAGCGTGCCCTCCTTCCAGCGGCGCCCCGGCTGCAACACCCGCAGGCAGAATAGAGTCAGCCCCAAGCCCAGCATCCCGTACACGCCAAACAAAGCGGTGTGTCCGTGCACCGGGGTCAGATTAAGACCCTGCATGTAGTAGAGAGCGATCGGCGGATTGATCAGGAATCCAAACACGCCCGCGCCCACCATATTCCAGAACGCAACAGCCACAAAGAAGTAGATCGGCCATTTATAGTTGGCAATCCAGGGTGCCTTCTCCATCGGCCGAGCCAGGCGCAGGTTCTCCCATGCCTCATACCCGACCAGCGTCAGCGGCACCACCTCGAGAGCACTGAACACCGCACCTAATGCGATCACCGCAGGACCCGAGCCGGCGAAGTAAAGGTGATGGAAGGTGCCAATGATACCGCCCGACAGAAAGATCGTCGTCGAGAACAGGACCGTCCGCGTCGCGCTGCGAATCTCCAGCAGTTTGAGCCGCGTGAAGAGGAACGCGATCACAACGGTCGCAAACACCTCGAAGAAGCCTTCCACCCAGAGGTGAACAACCCACCAGCGCCAGTATTCAGCAGTCACCAGGTGGCTGCGCTGTCCGTACATCAGGCCGGCAGCGTAGAACATAGGAATCGCGATGCTCGAAATCAAGAAGAGCGATAACAGCGAACGATCTTCGCGGCTCTGCTTGAAGGCCGGCTTCAGCGCTCGCACCATCAATACGAGCCAAAGAACAAGTCCGACAAACAACAGCACCTGCCAGAAGCGTCCAAGGTCGACATACTCGTAGCCCTGGCTACCGAACCAGAACCACAGGTTGCCCAGCTTCTGCTGGATGCCCATCCACTCACCAGCCAGCGAACCGCCTACCACCAGCACCAGTGCTACGAACAGCACGTTTACACCCAGGCGCTGATACTTCGGCTCATGTCCACTCACCGCCGGCCCGACATACAATCCGGTCGCCAGCCACGAAGTCGCAATCCAGAAGATCGCAAGCTGCAGGTGCCATGTGCGGGTAATTGCATAGGGCAGATACTTATCCAGCGGGAACCCGTAGAATCCTTGCCCCTCCACTCCGTAGTGGGCTGTGATTACCCCCATCAGGATCTGCACCGCCCACAACGCGACTACCACTACAAAGTACTTGATCGTGGCGCGTTGCGAAGGAGTCGGCTGCAATCCGAGAAAAGGATCCCGCGCCGGATAGGGCCCGTGTACCGGCTCCTTTTCTTGCGATGAATACCACCACACCAGCGCTCCAGTGCCGGCGATCAGGCAAATCACGCTGATCAAGCTCCACATGGTTGCGCCTGCCGTGGGACCGTTGCCCACCAGCGGCTCATGCGGCCAGTTGTTGGTATAGGTCACATGGCTGCCAGGACGCTCCGTCGATGTGGCCCACGCGCTCCACCAGAAGAACGCCGTCAACTGCTGCTGCTTGCTGACATCGAGCAGCGCTCCTTGCGGAATCGCGTACTCCTTACGGCCGTTGGCAAAGAGCCCAGCGTAGTAAGCAGACAGTTGCCGATAGGCTGCCGCACGGTCCTCTGAGAGCACCACGCGATTGGCGCTCTTGTCGTAGGTGTTGGTGCGCATGGTGGTGACCAGCCGCGCCTTCAACCCAGCCTGCTGTTCCGCGTTCAGGGCTGAAAAGTTCGCTGCGCCTTCACGCTGTGCCCAGGTATCCAGCAGAATGTTCGATTCACGATGCAGCCAGTCCGCACTCCAATCGGGAGCGACATAAGCACCGTGTCCCCAAACCGTTCCAATCTCCTGACCGCCGATGGATTGCCAGACCCCTTGGCCATCGGTAATCGTGGAACCCGTAAAAAGTAGCTGTCCGTCCGCCGCATAGACATTCGGGAGCGGCGGAGCCTCGCTGATCATCTTCCGTCCCACCCCTCCCAGGACGGCGAACGATCCGAGGATCACCACGGCCAACGCCCACCAATAACGCTTATAGTTCATTGCTTCCTCGCTTCACACAGAAAAAGTGCAGGTATCGCTTACCAGATTGAAGTTAGAGGGAACCGAAATCATGTGCAGGGACTAAAGTCACATGCCCAGGAAATTCCCCAAAGTCCTATGCTGCGTTGCGATTGCCGGCTTGCGCCAACTCCAGCATCGAACGCCCAAAGAGCAGTGTCAGCGCAATGTTTGCGGCAAAAACCAGAACGCCGGAAAGCTCCAGCGCCCCCGAAAACGGCAGCACTCGCCACGCAAAATTCGCAAAGCCCTCATAAGCCAGCGGCTCAGAGGTCACCCGCAACACACACCCCATCTGCAGGAAGAGCAGCGCAAGGAGCATAAGACGCGTGCTGAACAGGCGAACTACCCCGCAAAAGTGAGGCAATATGCGAGGGCCAATAGCAAAGACCATCGTGGCAAAGAAGCCAACCGTCAGCGCGTGCCGCGAGGCGCCCCAAATGCCCCCGTTGCGGTCCGCGAAGGCCGCCCACACGCCCATTGCGCTGCCAACCGCCATCCAGCCGTAAGCGATCCGCACAAAGAGCGGAAAACTCCTGTGCACGCCGATCAGCTTCGCCGCCCCTCGCGGCTTCTCCGCAACCCGCAGTGCTGCAATTGCCGTCACCGCGCTGCTGAACAATACGATCGTAGCGACTTGAAAGACACCCGCCAGCCCTAGAGCAACTCCCAGCACATCGAGGCAGAGCGCGGCCAGCAGCGCTCGATTGCGCAAGGTTCGCAAAGCAAGAAAGGTGGGCAGCCAGCGCGCGGAGAATCCCCACACCACTGGAACCACGAATCCCCAGCCCAGCACCACCAGATAACGTTGATCCACACTGTGCGGAAACGAGGGGCTCACGCCCGCCCATGCCAGCCGCACGCATTCCACAGCATTGAAGAGCACTGAAGCGGTCATCCCCAGGGTGCCTAGCAGAACCGAGGCCATCCACAGTTCCATGCCCGCGCGCTTGCCCCCCCGGTCGCTCCCCTCGGTCCGCTTATGCCTGGAGGCAGCTGTCAGAAACAGCCCCACTGCGATCACCTCAAAGGTGGCAGACAGCATGAACAGCTCGCGCCAGTGCCAGCCGTAGACGTTCGCAATCCAGCGAAGCAGAACACCGCTTGTCCACAAGATGAAACACCACATAGGCAGGCGCAGCACCGACCGTCCGCGAGCCGGTTGCGAATAGAATCCAATCCCCAGGATGAAGCTGCCGATCCACCCAAAGACTTGCGCATGCCCATGCCCTTCCATCCAGGCCGGAGGCAATGCTCCCACCCCATGGTGGGCGCTAATCGCCATCAGGTTGGAAAAGCCCAGCAACGTACCCGGGAGCGCCATAAAGAACAGGCCGCTCAAGATCCATGCCCGCAGCATCAAGCTTTTGCTGCGCTCGCGCGCCACCATCTCACGCATCCGCTCCGAATCGACGATGGGAACAACCTCTGCCATGGGCGACCTCCGTTGCTAAATCGCAGTGACTCTGTGTGCCCCATCCCTAGGTGGTGCACAGGCTTACCCTAAACGGCAGAAGAATGCGGTGCAGTAACTTACGTCACTCTGCGAACAACCCCAGATCGAGAGCCGACCTGGCAAACAACCGGCAATGTCGAGCGACTTTCGTCACTGTGCGCTGCTCCGAAAGGTGATCTTCTGTATCCATGAACCCGCGCATGCAATCCGTCGATTTCAACGAGCGCCCCTTCATTGCCATCTGGGAAGTCACTCAA